>JBAUAR010000117.1:0-1786 GCA_049675875.1 Streptosporangiaceae bacterium | reverse complement strand
CCACCGGCGAGCTAGACGTCCTACTGCACCGACACGCGGACTATTACGCCGCGTTCGCCGAACAGGCCGGGCCCGAACTGCTCGGCCCGAGGCAGCTCGACTGGCAGCATCGCATCCGCGCCGAGCTCGACAATCTGCAGGCAGCCGTCACGTGGAGCCTCACCGGCAATGACCAGACGCGCCAGCTCGCGTTCCGGATCGTGTCAGCACTGGCCTTCACCGCTGTGCACGGGCGGGGCACGATCAGTGTCTGGGCAGAACGTGCCCTAGCTCAGATCGGCACGTGCCCGCCCGAGATTCGCGCCACTGTGATCGCTACGGCAGCATGGAACGCGTTCTGGGCTGGCGACCTCGTTCTCGCGCAGCGGCGCGCCGAGGACGCGTTGCGCGAACCGGCCGCCGGCGATCCGATGAGCCACGGGATGCCACGAACCCTGCTGTCCCGGACCTATGCGTTGACCGGGCAGCCAGAACGCGCGGCAAGCATCGTCCGGGAGGGCCACCAGGAGGCTGGCGAACAGGGCGTCCAGGTGCTTGACGGACACCTCCTCGCCATGGAATCAATGGCGAGGACCGCTGCTGGCGACTTCGCCGCGGCCCGGCAGCCCGCCATCGAAGCGGTCGAGATAGCCCGCAAGGTACGGAACCCGGCGCTGTCAGCCATGGCCTTTTATGCGGCCGCCGGCGCACTCTGGCTCGACGAGCCGCAGACTGCCCTGACGCTTATCGAGGACAGCCTCGCCTTGACCCGCGCCGGAGCCCTCGACAGCATCCTCGGCTACGCCCTCTCGCTAGCTGCCGCCATCCGCATCCGCAGCGGCGACCTGCGCGGAGCGCTGACGGTGCTGCAGGAAGCGACGGCCCAACAACGCGGCGACAACCGGCTGGGGCTCGGCGTCACTCTTCAGCGCGGCGCTGTGGCACTGGCCCGGCTCGGTGAGGCCGAACCCTCGGCGATCCTCTCCGGCGCAGTCGCCGCTCATTTCACGGTTATGGCCGCCAGTTCCACCGCCGACGCCTGGCTCGAGATCGCCGAGGCCCAAGTCCTCGCCCGCCGAGCGCTCGGCGACGCCGCACACAGTGCGGCGCTCCGGCGAGGCGCGGCAATGGATGACGACGACGTTGTCGACTACGCGCTGGCGCAATTCGGCCGACTCATCGATGGCCCAATACCGCACTGATCCCTGGCGAGCTGCTGAGCCAGTCAGGCAGCCGCTTAACCGGGAGCGTTGAACGCGATCCAGACATCGGGCGGCACGTCAGGAAGGCCCGGCACCGGTCTGCGGGTCTCGGTCCACGCGTCGCCGGCGATGTCGGTGGCGGCCCGGCGCCAGAAGCTCACCGCCACCGCGTTGGCGTCCTGGAAGGCCACCTCCCAGGAGCCGGGATGGCAGGCGACGACCTGCCGGACGGCGCGCAGTCCGATCCCGGTCCGGCGCGCTCCGCGTACCACGAAGAAGCTGTTCAGGACCCGTGTGCTGGTCGTCAGGGCGCGCACGAAGGCGAGGCCGGCGGGCCGGTCCGCGCTCGTGATGAGGTACGGCGCCCAGTCGTCGCTGGTGAACGCGGCTTCCAGCCGCTCGCTCCGGAAGGTGCCGTCCGGGTTCGGCAGCGCCCCGGTGAACTCCGACATGTCGTGGCGGAACATGAGCCAGAGCCGTTCCAGTACGGGACGATCAGCCTCGCTAGCCAGGCGAACGGACACGGCAGACATGAAGCTCTCCTTCGCTTTTCCGTGGTGGCGAGCCTATTGCGGTCGGCCGGCGTGTTGTCCTTCATGATCGAA
>JBAUAR010000116.1:0-9856 GCA_049675875.1 Streptosporangiaceae bacterium | reverse complement strand
AGCCGAGCCCGTCGCCGTCCGGGCACGGCGGCGGTGGCCTGTGCGTGGACCTGCTGGGCATCCGGCTCTGCCTCTAGCAATTGCTACCTGGCGGGCCACGACAAAGTCGGCCAGCCGACGCCAGTCGTCTCCGGGCATGAGCCCGGCCAGACCGAATAGACCGGAAGAGTCCGCAAATTTCCTTGACTTACCTTCCACTTTCTTCCTACAGTTACCAGACCAACGCAGATGCAGAAGAGGCGACTGACGCGCCTGGAGCGTCGATGAGCGACACCGATGGGCCGATCCGCGAGCCTGAGCGCGCGACAGCGTGCCTGGCCGCCTCGACACTCCGGGACGCATATTATCGGCCGCTCGTTCGGCTGGCGGCGCTGCTGACCGGCGACGCCGCCACGGCAGAGGCGGTCGCCTGCGCCGCACTGGCGGCGCTGCGGGCCGGGCCCCCGCTCGCTCCGGAGCCAACCGCAGATGAGCTGCGCTACCTGCAGCGCCAGGTGGTCGCCCGGTCTCGCCGGAGCAGGCGCGGAGGCACCGCACCGCTCCGCAGCCGGCGGGTCCGAAGCGACACGCAGCCTCCGGCCACGACCGGCGCGGTCAGCCCGGCAGGGCCGTCCCGGCCAGGTACCGCCGATTTCGCCCGCCTGCCCGTCGTCCGAGCGCTGCAGGAACTCCCGCGACGCGGGCGCGAGGCGGTCGTCCTGACGCACTACCTCGACCTCAGCGAGGAACAGGCCGCGCGCGTAGCCGGGGTCACGCCTGCTGTGCTGCGGCGGCTTCTCAGCCAGGCGACGCACATGCTGGACAACCGGTTACCGCGGCCGTGACCGGTCGCTAGCGGGCTCGCCGCGACAGCCGAGCGGGCCGTCGCGGCGGCTGTCCGCGACGGCCGGCCGCGCGGTAGCAGTTCGCGACGAGGAGCGCGACGACGAGCGCGACGTCACAGCACCTTGCCAGGATTCATGATGCCGTCCGGGTCGAGCGCGTTCTTGATCGCGTGGTGGACGGACATCGACTCGGGCCCGAGTTCCTCGGCGAGCCAGCGGCGCTTGATGATCCCGACGCCATGCTCGCCGGTCAGCGTGCCGCCGAGCTCGAGGGCCGCCCGGAAGATCTCGTCGGCGGCCGCCCACACCGGCGCAGGCACGTCAGGCAATCCGCGCTCGAAGACGAACAGCGGGTGCAGGTTGCCGTCGCCGGCGTGCGCCACGGTCGCGATGAACACGCCGTGCCGGAGCGCCGCCCGCTCGATCCGCTGCACCATGTCGGGCAGCCGGGTGCGCGGTACGCAGACATCCTCGGTCAGCGTGGCGCCGAGGCGCTCGAGTGCCGGGTAAGCCAGCCGGCGCAGCTCGAGAAGCTCGCGTGACTCGGCCTCCGAGTCCGACACCTCCGCCATCGCTGCCCCTTCGCGCAGGCAGATGTCCCGCATTCGCGCGACGCCCGCGTCGGCCTGCTCGCCGTCGTCCTGCCCGATCAGCAGCGCCTGCACGGCGCCGCCGAAACCGGTGCTCTTCCACTGATCGATGGCCCGCAGGGTGGCGGAGTCCATCAGCTCGAGCAGGCTAGGCCGGAGCCGGGCGGCGAGGATCGCCGCGACTGCCCGGGCTGCCGCGCCGAAGCTCGGGAAGCCGGCCGCCACCGTGCGCGGATAGCTCGCGGGCCGCAGGCGCAGCCGCAGTGTCGCCGACGTGATCACCCCGAGGGTGCCCTCGGAGCCAACGAACAGGCCGGTGAGGTCGTAGCCGGCGACCCCCTTCACGGTGCGCCGTCCGGTGCGCACGATCTGGCCGCCGGGCAGCACGACCTCCAGACCGAGAACCGAGTCGCGAGTGACGCCGTACTTAACGCACCGCAGGCCGCCCGCGTTGGTCGCCAGGTTGCCGCCGATGGTGCAGATCTCGAAGCTGCTGGGATCCGGGGCGTACATGAGCCCGTGTTCCGCGGCCGCCCGGTCCAGGTCGGCTGTCAGCGCGCCCGCCTCGGCGACGATGATCTCGTTGGCGGCGTCAAGCTCCCGGATCGCCGTCATCCGGGCGGTCGAAAGGACCAGGCAGCCGTCCGTCGCGGTAGCGCCGCCCGCCAGGCTGGTGCCGCTGCCACGCGGCACCACGGGCACCCTGTGTCGTTGCGCCCAGCCCAGGGCGGCAGCGACGTCCTGCGTGGTGCCGGCCAGCACGACGCAGCACGGCTGGCCGGGTCTGACCGCGGGCGTCTCGTCCCGCCGGTAGCCGTCCATGACATCGGGATCGGTCAGCAACCGACCGCCAGGCAGGGCGCCGCGCAGTTCGTCTAGCGCAGCGGCTTCCGCATCGCTCATGGTGCCCGTTCCTTAGCCGGCTGCCGCCATTATCACCAGCCGATGCAGCCCGTTGCGAACGGCAGCGGCCGCGGGCTTAGCGTTCCAGCCTGGCCGACGCCAGCAGAACGCCGCCGTCCACCAGCCAGATCGCTGCTTCCCGGTCGCGCCGGTCAGTGACCAGGGTGGGAGCGTAACCGGGCGTGATGGCCCGGTGGTACTCCATCTCGGCTATGGCCGGCACCCAGCCGCTGACCGCCAGCTCGTCCTCGACGGCGGCCCAGTGCACGGCGTTGTTGACGTGCCCGGCCACGTCGAAATCGGCAGCCCGAAGCGGCCATGCCCGCCGGTCGGCGGCGCTGCCCGGTCGGAGATGCGAGAGCCGGGCAGACACCGTCCGTCCGGCCGCCGACTCGGCGTAGGTCCGCAGGAAGTCGGCCGACAGCGGCGCCGGGCGGCCGTTGGCCCGGCCGACGACCGCCCACACGGCTCGGGCCTGGACGGCCTCGCCGTCGGCGGCAGACAGCGTTGTGGTCCGCTCGGCCCAGCGCGGCCCGGTGCCCGAGCAGTAGGTGGCGACGGACAGCCGGTCCCCCAAGACCGGCAGCGAGGAGATTGCCAGCTCGCACCGCCGCAGCACCCACCAAACCGGCTCGGCCAGGCCCGAGTCGACCAGGTCGTCCTCCGCGGCAGCCTGCAGGTACCTGGCCAGTGCGTCCAGCCGGAGCCGTCCGGCCGGAGTCACGTCGCCGCTGCGAACGATCCGGCGGGTGCGGTACACGCGGCCGCTGGCCGGGCCAGGCACGAACGGCGGCGGGAACGAGTCCATCCCGGCATTGTGCAAGATGCAACCGCGGCCCGCTGGCCATGGGTCGCCGGCCAGCACACCGGCCCGATCGGCACCACGGGCCGGCGGCGGCGGTAGCGCCCGCAATACGGTAGGAAAGAGGCCATGAAACCCGCCGAACTCCAGCTGCTCACGTCGCTGGAGGACCGTCACTGGTGGTACCGAGAACGCCGCGCCATTCTCGGCAGGGAACTGCGACGGCTGTCCGGCACTGGCCGCGCACTGGACATCGGCGCGGCCGGCGGCGGCAACACCAGGGTCCTGCAGGCACACGGCTGGCAGGCGGTTGCGCTCGAATACTCCGACTCGGTGGCCGACGTGGCCATGGCGCGCGGCATCTGCGCCATCCGGGCGGATGCCAGGGACCTGCCGCTGGCATCGGGTGCCTGCGGCCTGGTCACGGCCTTCGACATCCTCGAGCACATCGACGAGGACCACCTCGCAGCCAGCGAGATCGCCCGGGTGCTCCGGCCCGGCGGCACGGCGCTGATCGCGGTGCCATCCGACATGGCTCTGTGGTCCGCGCACGATGACGAGGTCGGGCACGTGCGCCGGTACGACCGGGCCGGGCTGGTCCGCCTGATCCAGCAGGCCGGCCTCACGGTCGAGCAGGTCTGGAGCTGGAACGTGCTGCTGCGGCCGGTCGTCGCGGTGCGCCGCCGGTCCGCCACCGGCAGCGACCTCGGCGAGGTGCCGACGCTGGTGAACGGCATCCTGACCTCGATCATCGTGGCCGAACGCTACCTGCCGGTGAGGTCGCTGCCCGGCGTGTCATTGTTTCTGCGGGCACGGCGCGGCTAGCTCGCTGAGGGCTCCCGGCCGCGGCCGCCCCGATCGCCTCGATGAGCACGAGCCGGATGGGATGCGTCAGCGCCCGCAGCGACGGGGCGCGTGCCAGCGTGCGGTACGGCCGGGCGCCGCAGCCGGCACCGGACCTCCCGGCGATCGGGCTGACCCGGCAAGAGGCCGCCGTACCGTCGGAAATTGCGTCCCTATAGGGATTTTCCAAGGTCTCCAGCAGGGCTCGCCCTCGCTTGTGCTGCAGCACAAACAGGCCTCGCAGCCGGTTGTGGGCAGCGTGATCGTGCCCGGATTGCGCTGTAGCGTTGTCGGGATAGGCAGGGAGCTGCGGTTATCCGCCGCCATAGCCGGGCGCTGTCGCCCAGCACAAGCCGATGGCGGTCAGGGTTGGCCTGCGGCCCGACGACGGACACCACTACGGCTGCGAGCATGTGGGCACGTCCGGTCGCGTCGGCAACTGCGGGAGGCGGCATGAGCGATAACCCGGCGGCTGGGTGGCCCCGGCCCACCAGGCCGCTCCTCACCGCACGCGCCGCGTATGCGATGCACGCCCTGGTAGCCCCGCGCAAGCCGTATCGCTGGCTCGCCCGCCGGCTTGACCGGCACCCACTGCTGCGCCGCTGGTTTACGGCCGGCGAGCGGGTCACCAAGCAGCAGATCTTCGGCTGCCAGATGTGCGGCCAGTGCGCGCTGCCGGCGACCGGGTACGCGTGCCCGATGACCTGCCCTAAACAGCTGCGCAACGGGCCGTGTGGCGGGGTGTCCCCGACCGGTCAGTGTGAGGTGCATCCGGAGATGCGCTGCGTATGGGTGATCGCGTTCGAGCGGGCAGAGCAGGCCGGTCACGGCACCGACCTCGATCTGCTGCAGCGGCCGGTCGACCACCGCGAGGCTGGGCGCAGCTCCTGGGTGAACTACTGGCAGGGCCGGGACGAGGGCCTGTGGACCGCCGCGACTGAGAACGATCCGGCCCCGTTGCTGCCGCGTGCCGCGGCCGGGGCGCCGCAGTGAGCGCTCCCACCGCGGCGGGCCCGGCCGGCTCCGTGCCAGCCGGTCAGACAGTACTGGTCGATCAGACGGGACCCGCCGGTCAGACGGGACTGGCCGGTCAGACGAGGCCGGCCAGCGGTCTGCGGGCCGCGATCGCCTCGGGCCGGTTCGTGGTGACGGCCGAGCTCGGACCGCCCCGCGATGCCAACCCGGATGCCGTCACGCGGAAGGCGGGCTTCCTGCGGGGCTGGGTGGACGCCGCGAACGTGACCGACTGCCAGGGCGCCAAGGTGAAATTGTCGAGCCTGGCTGGCTGCGTGCTCGCCCGGGCCGCCGGGGTCGAGCCGGTCATGCAGCTGACCTGCCGGGATCGCAACCGGATCGGGCTGCAATCGGACCTGCTCGGCGCGGCCGCGCTCGGCATCCCGAACGTGCTGCTGCTCACCGGCGATCACCCGCGCTACGGCGACCACCCAGAGGCGAAGCCGGTCTTCGACCTGGATGGTGTCCAGCTGACCTGGACCGCCCGCACGCTGCGAGAGGGCACGCTGATGTCCGGTCAGCGGCTGGAGCACCCGCCCGGCTGGCTCATCGGCACCGTGGAGAACCCGTTCGCGCCCCCGACGGCGTTCCGGGCCCGGCGGCTGGCGAAGAAGGTAGCGGCGGGTGCGGAGTTCGTGCAGACCCAGTACGTGTTCGACGTCGAGCAGTTCGCGGCCTGGATGGCTGAGGTACGCGCCCTCGGCATCACCGAGCGTTGCGCCGTGATCGCCGGCGTCGGCCCGATCCGCTCGCTGCGGGTGCTCGAGATGCTCAGCTCCGGGGTACCGGGCATCTATGTACCGGACGAGGTCGGGCGGCGGCTGCGCGGTGTGTCCGCGGATCGGGTGGAGGCCGAGGGCATCAGCCTGTGCGTGGAGACGATCCAGCAGGTCGCGGACATCCCCGGCGTGCGAGGCGTGCACGTGATGGCGTTCGGCTTCGAGCGTGGCGTGCCCGACATCGTCGAGCGGGCCGGCGTCGGACCGCGCGCCGCCCTGGCGGGCGCACAGGAGGTCGCTGGTCATGCTGATTGACTTCCGGCCGCACACCCGGCTGCGTGGCGCGAACCCGGTGGACTTCACCGCCGCGGTGACCCCGGTGGTGGCCGCCCTGGCCGACGCGGCCGACGCGGGCTACGAAGACCTTGGCCGGGTCAGGGTGACCTGCGACTGGGTCCAGTACAAGGAGAACTTCCGTGACGTGGTGGACGTACGGCCGCTGCTGGACTACCCCGACACGCCGCCGTGCGCCGACGAGCCACCGCGGCCGGCCAGCCCGCCCGCCTTCCGCTGCGAGATCGCAGTCGACGTGCGGCGCAGCGCTGCCGTGCCGCTGCATGAGCTGACGGCCGCTCGGCTGCGCGACGACAGCACCGGGCGGGTGTTCCTCGAGGACTGGGGACCGGGCACGGAGAGCTGTATCTGGGCATTCAACACGCTCTACTGGACCGCGCTAGCACAGTGGGAGAAGGCCGTCGGCCACGGTTATGAGCAGGCGCTGCCCGGCGGCGAGAGCGACGCGCGGAACCGCGACGCGGCCAGAGAGCTCGTCACCGAGCTGTTCGGGATCTGGGACGGGCTGGCGTCGTCCGGCGCCCTGCCCGAGCAGCTGTACGTGGCCGAGCTCGGCGTGGGTAACGGCAGCCAGGCCAAGGTCTTCCTGGATGAGTTCCGCGACCTGGACGCGGCGCACGGCCAGGACTACTACCGCCGCCTGCACTACCTCATGTGCGACTACTCCCAGCACGTCCTGGACCTGGCCAGGGAAACCGTCGCCCCGCACGCCGTGCACGTCAGCTCGGTGTCGCTGGACGCGACCCGGCCGGCCAGGTCGCTCGGCTTCCTGCGCGGCCGGGTGTTCCTGCTCTACATCTCCAACGTCTACGACAACCTGCCGACCGACGAGGTGGCCCAGTTCGGCGGCCAGCCCTACCTGGTACAGGCCCGGGGCTACTTCCCGCCGACGGAGGCGGCAGAACTGGCGGCGTCGGTCGCAGCCTCACCTGCGGAACTGCCCGCGCTGGTCCACAAGCTGCTCCGGCTCGGCCCCGACCTGCTACCCGATGCCGCGCCCGGCCATATCGCCGACACCGATGCCGCCGTCGGGTTCTGGCGGCGAGCCTGGTCTGCGCTCCGGCTCGCCGAGCGCTACGTCCCGCTGACCGGCCTCGACCTGTACCACTTGGCCAGCTCGCTGAGCGGCGAGATGCTCCGGCCGATGCTGGAGTCGGGCGGCGATATCCGCATGCACGTCAGCAATGGCGCCCTGGCGAGTTTCGCCGACAGCATCGAGCTGCTGCATCCGTTCGGCAAATTGGTCTGCCACGACCTGTTCCTCACCGACGTCCAGGGCTACCGCACGGCCTTCCGCGGACCGGGCAAGTACGACGGCTCGGTGGTGAACTGGGTGAACGGGCCGCTGCTCGCGCACGTCGGGCGGCGCCACGGGCTCGACGTGCACTACGAGCCGTTCCGGCATCGCAGCGGCGGCAGCATCGTTACCATGACGGCGCAGGCGCGGGACTGAGATGGCGACCGGACCGTTGCTGGCGCAGGTGCCGCTGTTGCCGACGACCGTCGTCGGCTCCTATCCGGTGCCGGACTGGATGGAGCGGCTGAAGAGCGACTACTTCCGCGGCCGGATGAGCCGCGGCCAGCTCGCCGACCTGCACGAGATGGCGATCAAGGCCGCGCTGCGGGATCAGGAGCTGGCCGGTATCGACATCATCTCCGACGGCGAGCTGCGACGCGACAACGACATCGACTACTTCCTGGCCCGGCTGCCGGGGGTACAGATCGCGAACCCGGCAAAGGACTTCTATTTCGACTACTACGAGGCCGCGTTGCCGCGGCCGCTGCCCGAGCCGGACGGCGCACCCCTGCGGCTGGCTGATGACTTCGCGTTCGCCGCCGCCCATACCGCCGCGCCGATCAAGTTCTCGTTCACCGGCCCGTTCTCGCTGTCGCGGCACCTGCGCGGAAGCGCCTACCCGGATGACCGCGAGCTGGTCCTCGCCATCGCGCGCCTCTTGCACGCAGAGGCCCTAGCGCTGGCTGCCCACGGGGCCGCCCTGCTGCAGATCGACGAGCCGTTCCTGGCCGGCCATCCCGATCAGGTGGCCACCGCGGTCGAGGCCATCAACATCATCGCCAAGGACGTCGACGTCACCTGGGCATTGCACGTCTGCTACGGCAACCGGTACGCTCGCCCGCTCTGGGAGGGTCATTACGACTTCCTGTTCCCCGCTGTGCTGGACGCCGCGGTGGACCAGCTCGTGCTCGAGTTCGCCCGCAAGGGATACGAGGACCTGCCGGTGCTCGCCAGATCGGGCTGGGACCGGGACGTTGGTCTCGGCGTGATCGACGTGAAGAGCACCGAGGCCGAGACGCCCGGCCAGGTCGCCGACCGAATCCGCCGGGCGCTCGAGTTCGTGCCGGCCAGCAGGCTTATCGTCAACCCTGACTGCGGGCTCCGGCACGTGCCCGGGCCGGTGGCCAGGGCGAAGCTGGCCGCCATGGTCGAAGGCACCGCCGTCGTCCGGCGGGAGCTCGACGCCAGTAGCCAGAACACATCGCTACCAACGCAGAACCGATCGCGCAAGGAGACAGCTCCATGACTCAGCCAGGACCCGGCGACTACCTGTTCACCTCGGAGTCGGTGACAGAGGGGCATCCGGACAAGGTCGCCGACGCCATCTCGGACGCGGTCCTGGACGCCGCGCTGGCCAGCGACCCCTATTCACGCGTGGCCTGCGAGACGCTGATCACCACGGGCATGGTCGTGGTCGCCGGCGAGATCACCACGCCGCGCAACCTCGACTACGCGCAGATCGTGCGTGACACCGTGACTGGTATCGGCTACGACAACGGCGACTGCGGATTCGACGGCCGGACCTGCGCGGTGCTGGTGGCGGTCGATAAGCAGTCCCCCGACATCGCGCAGGGCGTGGACGAGGCCCACGAGATCCGTGACAAGCAGTCCGAGGACGACCTCGACCGGGCCGGGGCCGGCGACCAGGGGATGATGTTCGGCTACGCCTCCGACGAAACCCCCGAGCTCATGCCGATGCCGATCGCACTTGCGCACCGGCTGGCCCGCCGGCTCGCCGCGGTCCGCAAGGACGGCACGCTGCCCTACCTGCGCCCGGACGGCAAGACGCAGGTGAGCGTCCGGTACGTCGGCAGCCTGCCGGTTGCCGTCGAGCGGGTGCTGATCTCGGCCCAGCACGCCCCGGAGGTCTCGGTCGACGAAATCCGCGAGGACCTGTGGAACCACGTCGTGACCCCCGTGTTGCCGGCCGAGCTGTACGACGCGGCAGCACTGCACGTCGGCCTGCTGGTCAACCCGACGGGCCGGTTCGTGATCGGCGGACCCGTCGGCGACGCGGGCCTCACCGGCCGCAAGATCATCGTTGACACCTACGGCGGGTACGCCCGGCATGGCGGCGGGGCGTTCTCCGGCAAGGACCCGTCCAAGGTCGACCGCAGCGCCGCCTACGCGGCGCGGCACCTGGCCAAGAACGTCGTCGCGGCCGGCCTCGCCCGGCGGGCCGAGGTCCAGGTCGCCTACGCAATCGGCGTGGCCAGACCGGTGTCGCTGCTCGTCGAGACGTTCGGCACCGAGCGGGTGAGCCGCGACCTGATCCTGGAGCTCGTCACCGAGCACTTCGATATGCGCCCGGCCGCATTCCGCCGCGACCTGGACCTGCACCGCCCCATCTACTCGCAGACGTCCGCGTACGGTCACTTCGGCCGCACCGACGTCGATCTGCCATGGGAGCGCACCGATCGCGCGGCCGCGCTGCGCTCGGCGGCTAGCCTGCCGGCCGCGGCGGCCGGCGACAGCGGACCGGCGGACACGGTCGCCGCAGTGGTGTGACG
>JBAUAR010000115.1:0-8029 GCA_049675875.1 Streptosporangiaceae bacterium | reverse complement strand
GAGCACGATCCTGGCCGGTACCGCCACCGCCGTACCGCCCTGGCCGGACCTCGCGGCCGCGCCGGACTGGCGGCACGCCTGGCAGGATCACGCCACCGCGATGACAGGCCGTCTCGCTGCCGCCGCGGGCGCTCAGACCATCATCATCACTACAGGGGAACGGCCGGGGTCAGGAGCCAATGCCCTCGGTACCCGCCGGCCGACGGTGGCGGCTGCGCTGGGCTGGTACGGCGTACCCGTGGTTCGCTACGGTCTCGCCCGGACCGCGCCCGGACAGGTGGCACAGCTCGACCGGGTGCTGCAGCCAGGCGCCTACGGCACCGACCCGCTCTATCCGGTGCAGCACGCGGAGACCAGCGCGGCGTCGGTGCTGCGCTGGGCGGCCGACCTCGGCCGCTCCGTTGATGATCCGGGGGAGCAGGCCGGCGAACTGCTGCGCTCGCCCGCCGAGCGGGCGCTGCTCGGCATGCTGCTATGGCTCCCGGTCCGGGTCGCGGCGGCAGCACGCAGGCACCGCCCGGACGAGCTGCCCGGCTATCTTGAAGCCGTCGCCGCCGCCTGGCTTTTGGTCCGGCAGGTGGCGCCCGCGCTGCCGTTTGGCGGCCACGCGGCTCCGGCCGACCGGGCGTTGGCAGCTGCCCGCCTGCTGCTGGCCAGCGCGGTCCGGGCCGTGCTGGCGTCCGGCCTCGCCCTGACCGGCGGATCAGTCTGCGCCGGGGACGATTGAATGAAAGCCGGAACGGGTATCGCACCGGTGTAAGCCCCCTGGACGTACTTAGCTCTTGCTCGCCCCAGGTCCTCCCGCGCCACGCCCGCTGTTGGCGCGAGCGTACCTGCGCAGGCGAGCGCGTCTCAGCCGTGCAGTTCAGGCTGGTCGCAGGCGTGCAGCCAGTACGGCCATAGCCGAAGGAATGCCGTGGGTCAGGTTGGTGTTAAGCTGGATGCTGCACCAGATGCCCCGCCCCAGGGGCAGGTGCCTGTTCGTGCTTCTTCCGATCGTTCTTCCAGCGCTCGGCGGCGCGCGATCCCGACATTCATCTGCCCATCGCGGGAGTTCCTGGTCTGCCCGGCCCTCGCCAAGGACCTGGTCAGCGAAGACCCTTGCGGCACTGCGCCGCGGCCAGGAAGGCCCGCAAGCCCTGGCGCCAGCGGGCGGCGATGGCAGATATCAACACGACAGCGGGCTGTCGGCTGCAGGTACAGCCGCTACCCGGACCCTGGGAAGGATCCCTTGTGAGCGAAACCCTAGACCTGTTCTCAGTCGAGGACGGGGACTCTGTCGGCCTGGCCGGGTCGGATGGTCAGGCCGGCGGCACGCCGGCGAGCGCAGGGGGCAGTTCCCCTGGTCATGCCGCAGCGCTGGCGGGGACTTCCCACGCGCCGGCCGACGCGGTACGCTCCTGGCCGGATGCCGTTGACACTGCCGCCGGCAGCGGCGCTGCCAGCACCGATGTATCGCGCAGCGGCGGGGCTCGAGCCGGGGGGCTGTCAGCGATGCTGCTGCCGGATCTCCAGCGGGTTGCCCAGTCACTCGGCCTCACCGGCACGGCGAGGATGCGCAAGGGACAGCTCATCGCGGCGATCGAGGAGAGGCGGCAGGCCGGGCCGCAGGACGCCGGCACACTGGGCGGGAGCGCTGACGGCTCGCGCGCAGCAGCTGCGGGCCGCGGAGCCCGAGACCAGGAGCCAGTACCCCACGAGATCGAGATCTCACACAACCAAGTCCAGCGGGAAGCGCCTGCGGGAGCCGGCGTTAACCGCACCTTTGAGCAGGACGCCATGGAATCGCAGACATCGATACAGCCAGGGCTCGGCGCGACCAGCGCTACCGGAATCGGCGACGGGACGCACTCGGTCGACTCCGGGATCGGCAGTTCGCCGGCGGGGGGTCCCGCGGGCGGCGCGACCGTCACGGACGGCACCAGCGGTGCCGTGAACGGGACCGTGCGCGAGGAAGCCCAGCAGGCTGGCGATGGCCAGCGGCCCGACCGGCGCCGCCGGCCGAACCCGCGGCGGGACGACGGCGAGCAGCCGCGCGCCGCGAGCGACGGTCAGGACCGGGAGCCTGGCGGCGGTCGCGAGCAGAACGGTCGCGAGCAGAACGGTCGCGAGCAGAACGGTCGCGACCAGGGCAGCCGCGACCAGGGCAACCGGGACCAGGGCAACCGGGACCAGGGCGGCCGTGATGACGACCGCGACGGCGGCAGCCGGCGCATCAGGGACCGGTACCGCAACCGCAGCAGCAGCAGCAGCGGCAGCCGGCGCCGGGAGCGCGGTGGTGGCGGCGGCACCGGCTCTGAGGCAGAGCCGGTGATCACCGAGGACGACGTGCTGATCCCGATCGCGGGCATCCTCGACGTGCTGGACAACTACGGATTCGTGCGGACTACCGGTTACCTGCCGGGCACGAACGACGTCTACGTGTCGCTGTCGCAGGTCCGTCGGTACGGGCTGCGCAAGGGCGACGTCGTCGAGGGCGCCATCCGGCAGCCGCGCGACGGCGAGCGGCGCGAGAAGTTCAACGCGCTGGTCCGGCTCGACAAGATCAACGGCCTGGACCCGGAGCAGGCGAAGACCAGGCCAGAGTTCTCCAAGCTCGTCCCGCTCTACCCGCAGGACCGGCTCCGGCTGGAGACAGATCCCACGGTCATGACGACCCGGATCATGGACCTGATCAGCCCGATCGGCAAGGGCCAGCGAGGGCTGATCGTGTCGCCGCCCAAGGCGGGCAAGACCATGATCCTGCAGGCCATCGCCAACGCGATCACCAAGAACAACCCAGAGTGCCACCTCATGGTCGTCCTCGTCGACGAGCGGCCGGAGGAAGTCACCGACATGCAGCGGACCGTCAAGGGCGAGGTCATCCACTCGACCTTCGACCGTCCGGCCGAGGATCACACGACCGTTGCCGAGCTCGCGATCGAGCGGGCCAAGCGGCTGGTGGAGATGGGTCACGACGTCGTCGTACTGCTCGACTCCATCACCCGGCTCGGCCGCGCGTACAACCTGGCCGCGCCGGCGAGCGGGCGGATCATGTCCGGCGGCGTCGACTCGACCGCGCTGTACCCGCCGAAGCGGTTCTTCGGCGCGGCCCGCAACATCGAGCACGGCGGGTCGCTGACGATCCTGGCCACGGCGCTGATCGAGACCGGCTCACGCGCCGACGAGGTGATCTTCGAGGAGTTCAAGGGCACCGGCAACATGGAGCTCAGGCTCCGCCGCGAGCTGTCCGACAAGCGGATCTTCCCGGCAGTGGACGTCGACGCGTCCAGCACGAGGAAGGAAGAGCTGCTCATGTCGCCCGAGGAGCTCAGGATCGTCTGGCAGCTGCGCCGCGTGCTGCACGCGCTCGAGCCCCAGCAGGCGCTCGAGCTGCTCATGGACCGGATGAGGGGTACCAAGAGCAACGCTGAGTTCCTGCTGGTTGTGCAGAAGACCTCGCCGTCGGCCTAAAGGCGGCCCCGGCAGGGTTCGGCTACGTGGTCAGCGGCTGGAATGCGGGGCGGCGCGACAGCGTTGCAGCACTGGCACACTGGTAAACCACGACTGATGCGGTACCGGTTCACGCCCGCGACCCTCGCGGTGTAGCAAGCACCCGAGGTAGCAACTACCAGGGCGACCCGGCGACCGCGGGAACCAGGAGTAATAGATGAAGTCAGGGATTCACCCGGAGTACGTGGACACCACGGTGGTCTGCAGCTGCGGTCACACATTCCAGACGCGGAGCACGGCAAAGAACGGCATCATCCATGCCGATGTCTGCTCGAGCTGCCACCCCTTCTACACCGGCAAGCAGAAGATCCTCGACACCGGCGGCCGAGTCGCCAGGTTCGAGCGCCGGTTCGGCAAGAAGGCTGCGGGCGGCCAGTAGCCACCAGCAACGCCGTTCCCTTCCCTGGTTCAGGGAAGGGAATGCGCGCATGTCTCGCCACAGCACGAATGTCATGAGGGAGGTAGGCGGTGTTTGAGCGGCTCGCAGATCTGGCCGCCGAGCACGCCACGATCGAGCATGATCTGTCCGACCCGGCGATCCGCGCCGACCCGGACCGGGCCAGGGCGCTGAGCCGCAAGTACGGCCAGCTCACCCCGGTGGTCCAGGCCTACACGCAGTGGCGGCAGGTGTCCGCCGACGAGGAGACCGCGCGGGAGCTCGCGCCCGAGGACGCGTCGTTCGCCGTCGAGGCAGATCAGCTCGCCGCGCGCCGGGCCGAGCTGGAGGAGCGGCTCTCCGAGCTGCTGGTGCCGCGCGACCCGAACGACAGCAAGGACGTGATCCTTGAGGTCAAGGCCGGTGAGGGTGGCGAGGAGTCGGCCCTGTTCGCCGGTGACCTGCTGCGGATGTACCTGCGATACGCCGAGCGGCATGGCTGGAAGACCCAGGTGCTCGACTCGACGATGACTGGGCTTGGCGGCTACAAGGACGTCACCGTGGCCGTGAAGGCAAGCGGCGATGCGGGTGCCTGGTCGAAGCTGAAGTACGAGGGCGGCGTGCACCGCGTCCAGCGCGTTCCGGTCACCGAGTCACAAGGCCGGATCCACACCTCGGCGGCCGGGGTGCTGGTGATGCCGGAGGCGGACCCGGTCGAGGTGACCCTCGACCCCGCCGAGCTGAAGATCGACGTGTTCCGGTCAACGGGCCCCGGCGGACAGAGCGTCAACACCACCGACTCTGCGGTGCGGATCACCCACTTGCCCACCGGAGTGGTGGTGTCCTGCCAGAACGAGAAGAGCCAGCTCCAGAACAAAGAGCAGGCCCTGCGGGTGCTGCGAGCGAGGCTGCTGACCATGGCGCAGGAGCAGGCCGAGGCGCAGGCGGCGGCCGAGCGGCGCAGCCAGGTCGCGACCGTCGACCGCTCGCAGCGGGTGCGCACCTACAACTTCCCGGAGAACCGGATCTCTGATCACCGGGTCGGTTTCAAGGCCTACAACCTGGACCAGGTCATCGATGGCGACCTGGACGCGGTGATCGCGGCGCTCAACGATGCCGACCGGGCAAGAATGATCGCGGCCGGCGCCGTCGGCCACTGACGGCGGCGGCCGTGAGCCTGCTGCTTGACGAGATCGCCATCGCGACGGCGCGGCTGGCCGAGGCCGGTGTCGAATCCCCGCGCACCGACGCGGAAATCATCGCCGCCCAGCTGCACGGCGTTCCCCGCAGCCAGCTGCACCTCGTGGCCGACACCGGATTCGACCCCCGGTTCTGGGACGACGTCGCCCGCCGCGAGGCCCGCGAGCCGCTCCAGCACATCACGGGTGTCGCCCATTTCCGGTACCTGGAGCTCGCCGTGGGGCCCGGCGTATTCGTGCCCAGACCCGAGACCGAGGTGATGACCGGCTGGGCGATCGAGCAGCTCGCCGCGATGGACGTGGCCGAGCCCGTGGTCGCCGATCTCGGCACCGGTTCGGGGGCGATCGCGCTGTCGATAGCCCTGGAGGTACCCCGCGCCCTGGTGCACGCCGTGGAGGCCGACCCGCTCGCCGGCTCCTGGGCCGAGCGCAATGTGGCCAGCGTTGCGCGAGCCGCGCCGCACACCGCCGGGCGGGTGACGCTGCACCAGGGCGACTTCGCATCCGCCCTGGCTGACCTGGACGGCCGGGTGGACCTGGTCGTCAGCAACCCGCCCTACATCCCCGCCGGAGCCTGGGTACCGCCCGAAGTCGGCGAGTACGATCCCGCGACCGCGCTGTGGGGCGGCGCCGACGGCATGGACGCGGTCCGGGTGGTCGAGGTGACCGCGGCCCGGCTGCTACGCCGGGCCGGGCTGGTCGCGGTCGAGCACGGCGCGCAACAGGGCGCGGCCGTGTACTGGGTATTTGCTGACGCCGGCTGGCCGGATCCGCGCAATCACACCGACCTGGCGGGCCGCGACCGGTTCGTCACCGCGACGCGGCCGTGAGGCGGCCGTCGCCGTGGCAGGATGATCAGCATGAGCGGCTGGTTTGACTGTGCCGATGAGACGCAGCGCGCCAACGGGCTCGCTGCCGCCGCGAGCGCGGTTCTCGGCGGCGAGCTCGTCGTGTTGCCGACGGACACGGTGTACGGGGTGGGAGCAGACGCGTTCAGCCCGGCAGCGGTGCTCCGGCTGCTGGCGGCCAAGGGTCGTGGCCGGGATATGCCATCGCCGGTGCTCGTCGGCACGGTGCGCGCCGCCAGCGCGCTGGTCGAGGACCTAGGCCCGGACGGGCAGCGGCTGATCGACGAGTTCTGGCCCGGCGCGCTGACGATCGTGTGCCGCGCCACCCGGACGCTGAGCTGGGATCTCGGCGACACTAAGGGCACCGTGGCGCTTCGGATGCCGCAGGACCCGCTGGCCCTCGAGCTGCTTCGGGAGACCGGCCCGATGGCGGTGACCAGCGCTAACGCGACCGGATCCGCGCCCGCTACCACGGCCGGCGAAGCCAGGGACCAGCTCGGCGAGTCGGTGGCCGTCTACCTCGATGGCGGTGCGGTGGCAGGCGGCGTTGCCTCCACGATCGTCGACCTGACGGGTCCGCAGCCCCGGCTGCTGCGGCGTGGGGCCATCTCGGTCGGCAGGCTACGCGAGGTCGCGGCGGTGACCGCGGGAGCGGAGGCACCAGGATCATGATCACTGGCTGCGGCGCCAGGTCAGCAGGCCGGCGGGCTGTCAGCCGCGAGCACGGCCAGCAGGGCCGGTGCTCTAGAGTTGCCGTGATGCCTCAGAGACCCCGGACAAGCCCGGTGAGCCGGTGAGAGATTACCTTCTGACGCTGCTGGTGGCGGCTGCCGTCACCTACGTGCTGACGCCGCTAGTCCGCCGGTTCGCTATCAGCGTCGGCGCGATCAAGCACCGGGCCAGGGAGCGCGATGTCCACACCGCGCCGGTCCCGTCGCTCGGCGGCCTGGCCATGTACGGGGGGCTGGCGGCGGCGCTGCTGGTTGCCAACGAGATATCGCAGCTGCACGACGCCATAGCGGGCACCGGGATGCTGACCGGCCTGCTGGGGGCCGGCGGCCTGGTGGTGATCATCGGGTTCATCGACGATCGCTGGGGGATGAGCGTCCTCACCAAGGCGGTTGGCCAGATCGCCGCGGGTGGCATCCTCGTTGCGACCGGAGCCCAGCTCAGCTGGCTGCCGCTGCCGGGCGGGAGCGGCCGCATCTTCATCCCCACCCCGAACGAGGAGACGCTGCTCACCATCCTGATCGTGGTGGCAACCATCAATGCCGTGAATTTCATCGACGGCCTCGATGGCCTCGCGGCCGGCGTCGTGGCTATCGCGGCGATCTCGTTCTTTGCCTATTACTACTCGCTGACCAAGCTCGTCGACATCTCCTCGCTGGCGGCCCCCGCGCTAGCGTCGGCGGTGCTCATCGGGATGTGTATCGGATTCCTGCCCCATAACTTCGCGCCTGCCAAGATCTTCATGGGCGATACCGGGGCTATGCTGCTCGGGCTCGTGCTGGCCTATGCGCCGATCTCCAGCATCAACTCCGTTCCGTCGGCCCAGCTGCAGAACTCGATCAACCGGTACCCGGTGATCATGCCGCTGCTGCTGCCCGCAGTGCTGCTCGTCATCCCGTACGGGGACATGCTGCTCGCGGTCGTGCGCCGGACCAAAGCCGGGCAGTCGCCGTTCGCGGCCGATCGCAAGCACCTGCACCACCGGTTGCTGGACATCGGGCACTCGCAGCGCGCCAGCGTCCTGATCATGTACCTGTGGGCCGCCGCCTTCTCCGGCACGGTCGTCTGGTTCTCGATCGACAAGACCGAGCTGCCGAAGGCGCACAACCACCATGGCGAGCCCGTGATCGTGTTCGTCCTCATCACCGCCGCCGCGGTGGCAATCCTGCTGCTGCTCTCCATGCCGTGGCGGCACTGGGTTGAGCGGTCCCGTATCCCAGCCGCAGCCGCCGGCCCGGCCGCGACAGCGAGCGGACTGGCAGCAGCGCCCGCTGGTGGCAGCAACGGACTGTCCGGCGCCGCGCGATTTGACGCCGAGCTGGTCAGCGCCGCAGCACCGGCCCGGTCGGCCGTGCTGTCTGCATCCGGCCCGCCGACAGCCGCCC
>JBAUAR010000114.1:0-10721 GCA_049675875.1 Streptosporangiaceae bacterium | reverse complement strand
CTCGTTGTGGCAGCTGGCCGCCGGGCTGAGCCGGTGCTGAGGGAGCCGGAGCCTCCCGGCCCGGATCGACCGGCGGGGGCAGCGTCAGCCGCTCCGCTCGCGCGTGCCTCGGCCCGGTCTGGCCCGGCACTCGCCAGTTAACACCACGCACCCGTCGTGGTAGCTGGCCGCCGGGCTGAGCCGGTGCTGACGGAGCCGGAGCGACCTGGCCCGGATCGACCGGAGCAGGTGGCGCTAGCCGCTCGGCCGGCCCGGTTCCGTCCGCGTCGCGGCCTGGCACTCGCCAGTTGGCCCCGCGCACGCGTCGTGGCAGGTCACCGGGCGAGTGCGGCGATGGTCTACTGTCATCTGTCATACGGCCCCCCCGAGCGCCTGCAGTGGCGCCCAGTTGCACGACAACAGCGCAGCACAGCCCGACGAACCGTTCAAGCGATACGCCGCACTGGGCCCGGATTTGGTCAGCGCGCTGGCGATGGTCAGCGCGTGCGGCAGCGGCCCGAGCTCATGTCACAGCGGAGCGGCCTGTGTCGTCATAGCCGGAGACAGAGGAGGAGGAATGAGCAGCCAATTCGAGTCGATCCGCGGCGCCGGGACCATCCTGCTCACCACCTACAAGCGAGACGGCACAGCGGTGAGCACACCAGTGAGCGTCGCGTTCGACCACGACCGGGCGTTCTTCCGGTCCTACGACAAGGCCTGGAAGACCAAGCGGCTACGCCGCACACCGGCGGTTGACGTGGCGCCAGCCACCTTCCGCGGCAAAGTCACCGGGCCGCACCTGCGCGGCACCGCCCGGCTCCTGGACGGCGACGACGCCCGAGCCGCCGCGAGAGCGCTGGCGCGGCGGCACCCGGTGTTGCAGGGGGCGCTGGTGCCGGTGATGCACCGCGCGCTGCGGTACAAGACCCTGCACTACGAGCTCGAGCCGTAAGACAGCTGGCCAGTGGCGAGGCGCTGGTCAGCGGCGAGGCGCTGGCCGGGGCCGGCAAGTTGTCCGGAGTCAGCCGTCTGCCAGCCGGCCGACGTAGTCGGCGAAACGGCGCAGGCTGGTCTCGAAGCCCTGGCGGGCGCCCGGGTCGGCCCACAGCGGCGGCACGTTGGTCTGGTGCGTGACCACTTCGGTCTGCCCGTCGCCGAGATCGGTGAGCGTGATCGTTGTGGTCATGCCGCCTTCGACGGCCGATTCCGTCCAGACGAGCCGTTCCGGCCGCTGCACCGCCCGATAGACGGCGTGCATGGTGTAGCTGGCGCCGTCGGCAGTGTTCACCATGACGGTCTCGAACCGCCCACCCGGCCGCAGGTCGACCGTGATGCGATCGACGGCGGTCGTGGTCCCGTCCGGTCCCCAGAAGCGGGCCAGGTGCTCGGGCTGGGTCAGGCAGTCGAATAGCAGCTCCCGGCTCGCGCGATGCACCCGCCGGTAGGTGAACTCGCCGGGCTGGGTCATGGCGCCGTCCTCCCGTGCTCGGCGTCAGCGGCCCGTAGCTCGGTCAGGTGCTGGTCGAGCCGGTCGTACCGGTCGTGCCAGGCCCGCCGATGCCGGCCGATCCAGTCGGCCGCCACCTCGAACCGTGCTGGCTCGATCCGGCACGGCCGGGCTTGCGCGGCCCGCGAGCGGGATACCAGCCCAGCCCGCTCGAGCACCTTGATGTGCTTGGAGATGGCCTGCTGGGTCAGCGCGAACGGCTCGGCGAGCTGGTTCACGGTCGCCTCACCGGCGGACAGCCGGGTCAGGATCGCCCGCCTGGTCGGGTCGGCCAGCGCGGCGAAGGTGCGGGTCAGCTCGTCCTCGGCAGTGATGGTCACTGGCTCGCCAGCGACCACGCGCGCGCCGCGCCCGCGCCGCGGAAGCGGTCGTGCGGAATCTGGCGCCCGGCCAGCAGCGGCAGCAGATCCCGGCTGGCCCCGGCCAGGTCCGCACCGCTGCCAGCGGACCAGGGCAGATCGGTAGCCAGGACACGGATGCCGTCCAGCGGGAACCCGAACACCGTCGCGCGGCGCGTGTCGGCGTCCGCCGCGGCGGCCTGCACCTCGGCAGCGACAACGTCGTCCTGGTCCAGGGCGAGCGGGCTGGTCAGCGTGTTGAGGACCGCGGTCATGGCCGCGGCCGGAATCTCGTAGGCCAGCGCCAGCGGCCAGCCGATGTCGAGGCCATGGATGACGTCGTGGCAGAGCGCGCCGGCTAGGCCACCGCCGGGCGGGCTCCATGGCGTGTCGGCGTTGTCCCGGAGCGCGGCCACGAGCTCGGCTGGCGGCAAGTGGCTGTCCCGGTCGGCGATCTCGTCCGAGAACGTCGTGAAGTCGCCGCCGCAGCGCTGCAGGCCCGCCACGAAGTCCTGTTCGCTGATCCGGAACGGCATGGTCTGGTGCGCGAGCACGTGGGCTGCCGTCCAGCCGGCGCACAGCGAAGGTGCCCGCCACTGCGCCGCGGTGAGCGTGCTCAGCGCGTCGGCGAGCTCCCGCCGGTGCGCCGCGATGATGTTCTGCATGATCGGCTCCCAACTAATTAGTTGTACAACTATTTAGTTTAGATCGAACCGCTTGGCGCGTCAATCCGGCCATACTTCAACGGTCTCGACACCAGCAGGGCCGCCGGGGTGCTCTGCGGAAGATCGGGCACTGCCGACGTCGTGGACGCGATCGTCGTGGTGATGGCTGCGGCGCAGCACGCCATCATCTGGACGTCCGGCCCGCAGGACATCAAGGCCCTCGCCGCCACGTCCGGCGCGAGGCCCGCGGTTGTCGTCCGCAGGGTGTGAATTGATCAGCTGGCGGTTGCGGGTATCGGCGCCAAGGTGACGATCACGCTGACCGACCCGCCGTCACCGACGGGCTGGGCAGGGGCGCGGACTTCAGCGGCGGGCCGCACCGTGACCTCGACCGCGAGCGTCTCGGCCGCGATGAAGTCCTGGTGCGCCCGGGCCGCGCCGGCCACTGTCTCGTCGGCGCCGATGGTCAGCCGGATCCGGTCCGACACCGCCAGCCCGGCCTCGCGCCGGGCCTGCTGGACTATCCGGACCACATCCCGGGCCGTGCCCTCGGCGGCCAGCTCAGGCGTGACGGTCGTGTCCAGCTCCACCAGCCCGGTGCTACCCGGCAGCGCCGCGGTCGACTCCGGATGCGCCGCGGCCAGCCGGACCTCGTACTCACCGGCCCCAAGCTCGACCCCCGCAGCGAGGACAGTGTCGCCGACGCGCTGCGCGTTCCCCGCCTTAATGGCCTTGATGACCTCCTGCACCCTGGCGCCGAGACGTGGTCCGAGCACGCGCGGGTTGACCGTCAGCTCGAACGTGCCGAGGCTGGCCGGGTCGGAGCAGAGCGCGACGTCCTTGACGTTGACCTCGTCGCGGATCAGCTCGGTGTAGGGGGTCAGCGAGTCGGCGTCCGGGTGCGCGACGGTCAGCCGGGCGAGCGGCAGCCGGACCCGCAGCTGCCGCGCCTTGCGCAGGCCGAGTGCGGTGCTGCAGACGGCGCGGACCAGGTCCATGGCGCTGGCCAGCTTGTCGTCGGCCGGCCAGTCCGCCAGCCGCGGCCAGTCGGCCAGGTGCACACTTGGCTCGCCGGTCAGCCCGCGCCAGATCGCCTCGGTGGTGAGCGGCAGCAGCGGTGCCGCCGCCCGGCACACCGCCTCGAGCACGGTCCACAGCGTGTCGAGCGCGTCGGTGTCCCCGGCCCAGAACCGGTCTCTGGAGCGGCGGATGTACCAGTTGGTCAGCACCTCGAGATACTCGCGTAGCTGCTGGCAGGCACCAGGCACGTTGTAGACGTCCAGCAGCTGCTCCATGCGCGCGACCGCGTCCCTGGTCTTCGCGAGCACGTAGCGATCCAGCACATGCTCGCTCGCGGTCGACGCCTTCGCGCGGTAGGACTCCGCGTTGGCGTACAGCGCGAAGAAGTAGTAGCTGTTCCAGAGCGGCAGCAGTGCCTGCCGGACCGCGTCCCGCACACCGGCCTCGGAGACATTCAGGTTGCCGCCGCGCAGCACCGGGCTCGACATGAGGTTCCACCGGAGCGCGTCGGATCCGAAGGTGTCGAGCACCTGGTTGACATCCGGGTAGTTGCGCAGGCTTTTGGACATCTTCTGGCCGTCGCTGCCGAGGATGATGCCGTGGCAGACGCAGTCACGGAAGGCGGGCCGGTCGAATAGCGCGGTGGCCAGCACGTGCAGCGTGTAGAACCAGCCGCGGGTCTGCGGCATGTACTCGACGATGAAGTCGCCCGGATAGTGCCGCTCGAACCAGTCCGAGTTCTCGAACGGGTAGTGCACCTGCGCAAACGGCATGGACCCGGACTCGAACCAGCAGTCCAGCACTTCGCTCACCCGGCGCATGGTGGATCGGCCGGTCGGGTCGTCCGGGTTCGGCCTCGTCAGGTCGTCGATGCCCGGCCGGTGCAGGTCGGCAGGCCGGACGCCGAAGTCGCGCGCGAGCTCATCCAGCGAGCCGTAGACGTCGGTGCGCGGGTAGTTCGGGTCATCGCTCTGCCACACCGGGACTGGCGATCCCCAGAACCGGTTGCGGCTGATTGACCAGTCCCTGGCGTTCTCCAGCCACTTGCCGAACTGGCCGTCCTTGACGTGTTCGGGTACCCAGGTGATCTGCTGATTCAGCTCGACCATCCGGTCGCGGAACTTCGTCACCTCGACGAACCAGCTCGACACCGCCTTGTAGATCAGCGGGTTCCGGCAGCGCCAGCAGTGCGGGTAGGAGTGGGTGTAGGTCTCCTGCCGTACCAGGCTGTCCTGGTCGCGCAGCTTCGCTGCGATGCCCTTGTTGGCGTCGAAGACGTGCTGGCCTTCGAAGTCCGGCACCACAGAAGTGAACTGCGCGTGCGCGTCGACGGTCAGCACCGTCGGGATGCCTGCCGCGGCGCACGCAGCGGCGTCGGCCTCGCCGTAGGCCGGCGCCATGTGCACGACCCCGGTGCCGTCCTCCGTTGTCACCTCGTCGGAGAGGATGACCCGGAACGCGTCCGTCGTGCCGAACGTGCTCGCGTCGGTCAGGTAGTCGAACAGCGGCTCGTACCGCCGGCCCGCAAGCTCGGCGCCGGTCAGCTCGCCGACGATCGCGGCGCCCTCCAGCTCGCGCTCATACGAGGCCTGCCGGTCGCGAGCCAGGATGTACCGGTCGCCGTCCTTCTCCAGCACGAGGTAGCTGATGTCCGCGCCGACCGCGACGGCCTCGTTCGAGGGCAGCGTCCACGGCGTGGTGGTCCAGGCCAGCAGCCACTCGCCGGTCTCCAGCTTGAACTTGACCGTGACGGACGGATCCTGCCGGTCCTTGTAGACGTCGTCGTCCATCCGCAGCTCGTGATTGGACAGCGGCGTCTCGCACCGCCAGCAGTACGGCAGGACCTTGAAGCCCTCGTAGATCAGGCCTTTGTCCCACAGCTGCTTGAACGCCCACATGACGCTCTCCATGTACGAGAGATCGAGCGTCTTGTAGTCGTTGTCGAAGTCGACCCAGCGAGCCTGCCTGGTCACATAGTCGCGCCACTCGCGCGTGTAGCGGAGCACGGACTCGCGGCAGGCAGCGTTGAACTTCTCGAGGCCCATCGCGACGATCTCGGCCTTGCCGGAGATGCCGAGCAGGCGTTCCGCCTCGACCTCGGCTGGCAGGCCATGGCAGTCCCAGCCGAACCGCCGCTCCACCCGGTAGCCCTGCATGGTGCGGAACCGCGGCACGACGTCCTTGACATAGCCGGTGAACAGGCTGCCGTAGTGCGGCAGGCCGTTGGCGAACGGCGGGCCGTCGTAGAAGACAAATTCGCGGTCGAGCGGACGCTGCCGCACGGACGTCCGGAACGTATCGTTCGCCGCCCAGTAGGCGAGTACGCCGTCCTCGAGCTGAGGGAAGCTCGGCTGCGCTGGCACTCCGCTCGCCGCCTGGCCAGCGGCCCTGGCGGTCTCGGCGCGGGGATAAACGCTCATCTCGTGGTACGTCCTTGCGGCGATCTGCTCGTCCTCGGCAGCGCTGACCGTGCTGGTCAGCGCCAGTGCGAGGACGACGCGCCCGCTCCCGCGCGGGCGTACCGCGGTACCACCTCGCTTGCCGCGGGAGACCCGCGACCGCTTGCTGGCCGGCTATCACGGGCCGAACCCGTCCGGTTCTAGTCAGGCTCGCCGTCGCCCTCTCGGGGCGCTGAGCAGACCCTTTCTTCCGGAGGCTCCCCGGTGATGGCCGGATCGTCGCCGTGTTGTGGTGAGTCTAACGGGTAACGACAACTGCCACGCAGCGAGTATTCCGTCAGGGCCCACCTCAGGGGCGGTCGGCCGCAGCGAGGTAGCTGGCGGCGACGCTCTTCGGCACGCACATGCGCCAGGCGTCGAGGACGAGCTCTTTCATCTCGGCCGGGTCGAGGGCGGCCAGCCGCACGTGAACCCAGTGATACCGGAGGTCCGACTGGCCGGGCAGCATGAACTTGTCCGGCTCGGCCGCGACGAGGGCCGAGCGCTCCTCCTTCGGGAAGCCGAAACCCATGATCGTTTCATCGTGGGAGAAGGCCAGGAACACGATCCGTCCCACGCGGAACTTCACCCGGTCATGCACCAGCACCTCGTACGCGCGCGGCAGCGGGCTGGCAAAAGCGCGCACATCCTCGATGGTCACCACCTGGCCAGTCTGTCGCCGCCCACCGACAGCGGCGAGCGCTGCCCTGGCCGGCGTCCTGGCCGGCGCCATACTCTTCGAAGATGAGCGTGCGGCTGCCGCTGTTCCCGCTGGGGAGCGTGCTGTACCCGGGCCTCGTGCTGCCGCTGCACATCTTCGAGGACCGCTACCGGCAGCTCGTCGCGGACCTGCTCGCCGGGCCGGAGCCCCGGCAGTTCGGGGTGATCGCGATCCGGCAGGGCAGGGAGACCGGCGTCGACGGGGTGTCGGCGCTGTACGAAACCGGGTGCACCGCTGTGCTGCGCCGGGTCGAGAAGTACCCGGACGGTCGCTTCGACCTGGTCACGGTGGGAACGGACCGGTTCAGGCTGCTCCAGCTGGCTGACCCGGCGCCGTATTTCCGCGGCGATGTTGAGCTGCTGCCCGATGGTCCGGGCGATGCGGCCGAGGCTGCGGCCGCGGTGCCGGCCGTGCAGCATCAGTTCCGCGCTTACCTGGACCTGCTCACGGAGCGCGGCCGGACGCAGGTCACCGTGTCCGAGCTGCCCGACGAGCCGGTCCTGCTGTCGTACCTGGTCGCCGCCGCGATCGTGGCGGACGTGCCGGCGAAGCAGCGGCTGCTGGAGGAGCCGGACGCAATGCGCCGATTCGCGGCCGAGCACGCGCTGCTGGCTACCGAGATGCGGATGATCCGGTCCCTGACGCTCACTCCGGCGCCTGAGCTTCGGTACACGCCGTACAGCCAGAACTGAGCACCCGGGCCCGACGGTCAGGGGTGCCGGTCACTACCGCGGCGACAGTGGTAACTCGGCAGCTATGACGGCCAGAGTTACTCGCCGGTCAGCTCGGACCACTGGCCGGCGCGCGCAGCGCGACCGCGGCCTCCGCCGTCAGCAGCTGGAAGGTGACCGTCTCCTGCAGGTAGAGAGTGACCTCGGCGTCGGTGTGCGACAGGTAGCCGATGGCGAAGTCCTGGCCGAGGTGCAGGCTGAAGTCGCCGCCCCGCGCGGTCAGCACGACCGCGCCGGTGATGGCCGGGGCCCAGATCAGCTCGCCGTCCACCACGTTGTGCAGATGCCGGATGATCGGGTAGCCGTGGTCACTGGCCTCGCTGACCGCGGTATAGGCGTCCGCGGACAGCACGGCCGTGTAGGGACCGTCCACGCCGGCCGCGCGCAGCTGCCCGGCCGCCTGCGCGAATGCCATCGGGTAGTCGGCTGGCTCCGCCGGCAGGATCAGCGGCGGGTTGCTCGAGCCCGGCACGATGCCGCCAATGCCCGCCGCCGGGTAACCGGCGAAGATGGCACGGTCTTCGGCGAACGCGATCTGCCGGGCGGCGTCCCGCGCTGGCTGCCAGTCGGAATCCTCTGCTCCGCGGGCCACGTCGTCGATCTGCTCGCGGCTGAGCGTGAACGACACTCGCAGCTCGACCAGCGGCAGCACCCGACGCTGCCGCGCCTGCACGTCCTTGCCCGGCGGTTCGATGGACGCCAGGTGTCCGGTGCCGACCGCGGCGGTGTCCAGTCCTGTCGGTCCGTGCACGTCCACGATCCGGCGGCCGGCGAGGTAGCGCTTCAGCGTCCGCGCCGTCTCCCGCTCGATGTCGGCCCACGCCTCATCGGAAATGGGCGCCAGCTCGCGGTGCAGGTTGTTCATGTCGAAGCTTCTCCTCGGAGGCTGCCGATACTGAGTGAGCCATCGCCGTATGACGCGGTCCGGTCCGGTGCGGGCCGGGCGGCCTGGCCCTCATCGGTGAGCGTGTCAAGGTCATCGAGTAGCGACTGCGACGGCACGAAGAAAAGGCTCCCGGTGACCGCCCGGCTGAAGTCCAGAATGCGGTCATAGTTTCCGGGCGGGGAGCCGACGAACATGTTCTGCAGCATCTGCTCGGTCGTGGCAGGCGAGCGCGCATACCCGATGAAGTAGGTACCGAACTCACGCGCGGCTAGCGAGCCGAACGGCATGTTGTCCCGGAGGATCTTGATCTCCTCGCCGTCGACCTCGATCGTAGTCAGCGCGTTGTGCGCGAACGAGGGCTTGACGTCGTCCGCCAGCTCGATGTCGTCGAGCTTCGTGCGCCCGATGATCTTCTCTTGCTGCTCGACGGGCTGCGCGTTCCAGGCGTCTACATCGTGGAGATACTTCTGCACGATCACATAGCTGCCGCCGGTGTATGCGGGCTCCTCATCGCCGATGACCGCGGCCTGGACGGCGGCTGCACCGGTCGGATTCTCCGTTCCATCCACGAAGCCGAGCAGGTCACGCTCGTCGAAATAGCTGAACCCGTGCACCTCATCGACGACGCTCGCGGCGCCGGACAGTCGCTTCATGATCTGAGCGGCCAGCTCGAAGCACAGATCCATCCGGGTGGCGCGGATGTGGAAGAGCAGGTCGCCGGGCGTGCTAACGGCGTGCCGCCCGTCGGCGACGATCTCGACGAACGGATGCAGGCCGGCCGGTAGCGGCAGGTCTGTCAACCGGTCCCAGGCTTTCGGGCCGATTCCGGTCACGCAGCTCAGCAGTCCGTTCAAGTCCCGGAATCCGACCGCTCGGACAAGACCGGATACGTCCGCGCACAAGCTTCGCGCCGTCGCCGCGCTGGCCTCGCCCGGGCTGACCACCACAACGAGGAAAATGGCCGCCTTGGTCAGCGGCGACACGACCGCCTGGGGTTCCGCGGGCTGGGCGGGCCGGGACGGATGGACCGGCCTTGCTGGGTTAGCAGGGAACGGCGCGGCCGGAGCGTCTGTGCTCACCCGCACATCCTGTCGCATGGTGGGCCTGGCCGGCCCGGCACCCACCGGAATGGCGCCGGGGACGGGTTGGTTGCTGCGATTGACCCGACCGGAGGAGGGGCTGTGAGCACGACAACGCAAGCCGGAGGCGCCAGCCCAGTCGATTTTGCGGCGTTCGGGGACTATGGCGACTTCCGTCCCAAGCAGCGGCTGGCCGGCGCGCGGGACGGTGAGTTCGTCCGGGCCGCCTACCCGTTCCAGGGCCGGATCACCGCGGACGGGTCAAGCGGCTACCCGGCCGAAGCCGGCCGCTACCACCTCTACATCTCCTGGGCCTGCCCCTGGGCGAACCGCACGGCCATCGTGCGCGACCTTCTTGGCCTGTCGGACGTCATCTCGCTGTCCGCGGTCGACCCGGTGCGCGACGGCCGCGGCTGGGCGTTCCGCGAGGGCGATGGCTACGGACTGGACCCGGTCAACGGATTTGCCTTCCTCCGGGATGCATACGAGGCGACCGAGCCGGGCTACGACGGGCACATCTCGGTGCCGGTGCTCTGGGACAAAAAGGCCGGCCGCATCGTCAGCAACAACTTCCCGGACATCACGCTGGACCTGGACACGCAGTTCGGCGCGTGGGCCGATCCCGGCTACGACCTGTACCCGGAGGCACTGCGATCGCAGATCGACGAGCTCAACGACCTTGTCTACGCGACCGTGAACAACGGCGTCTATCGCTCCGGGTTCGCCGGCACGCAGGAGGCGTATCACCACGCCGTTACCCGGCTGTTCGGCACCCTGGACGAGCTGGAACAGCGACTGACTGATCAGCGGTACCTGGTCGGCGACGCTATTACCGAGGCGGACGTACGGCTCTATGTGACGCTCGCACGTTTCGACGCCGTGTATTACTCGCACTTCAAGTGCAACCTGCGCCGGATCACCGACTACCCGAGCCTCTGGGGTTATAGCCGGGACCTGTACGCGCTGCCGGCGTTCGCCGACAACACCCGGTTCGACCAGATCAAGCGGCACTACTACACCACGCATCCGCACCTGAACCCGTCCCGGATCGTGCCGGACGGACCGCTGCTTGACTGGACCGCGCCAGTCGGCCGGGGCCGGCTGGCCGGCCGCTGACCATCGTCGGGCCAGCCGAGGTAGCGTGACGATGTGAAGGAGTACGCGGGCGCGGCCGGGCTGGTCGAGCGGTCCGCAGCCGCGTTTGTCCGGGGTGTCCCCGATCAGCCGGCCGACGGCGGTTTCTTCGGCCCCGCCAGCGTGGCCTGGCGGATCAGCGGTGACCTATCGGCGCCGGTCGCCGGGCTTCGCGCGCTGCTCATCCAGGCGCTGCATCCGCTCGCGATGGCCGGCGTCGACC
>JBAUAR010000113.1:0-7223 GCA_049675875.1 Streptosporangiaceae bacterium | reverse complement strand
CTCTGGGACAACGCCGCCGAGGCTGCGCGGCGCGCCGGCAACGCGGCCGCCGCGATCGACTACGCCGGGCGTGCTCTCGACTACTACACCGAGCACAGCCAGCCGCGTGCGGCAGCCGCGGCCCGGTCCCGTCGCGGACTGTGCCTGCAAGGGATGGGGCGGCACGCCGAGGCGCGGGAGGAACTCCTCGCGGCGCTGGAGATACTGCGCGTGCAGCCGGACGTTCACACCGTCCGCGCGCTGGAGTACCTGGCAAGCCTGGAGGCGTTCTCCGGTTCGCCCGACGCCGACCGGTTGTCGACGGAGGCGCTCACCCTTGGCCAGGCCCTGGATGTGGACCTCGATACGCTCATGGGCCTGTTCCTCACCCGGGCCATCTACCTGCTCACCCACCACCGGCGCCCGGAGGCGGCTGCCTATCTCCGGGAGAACGTGCGGCTGGCCACCCAGGCCGGCGAAAGCCTCGAGGTAGGCCGAGCACTGCTGAACCTGTCGGACCTGGAGGCCAGCACAGATCCGGCGGCGGCGGCTGAGGATGCCCGCGCCGCCGCTAGTCACCTGCGCCGGGCAGGCGCCACCAGGCACCTGGCAGTTGCTATTGCCAACCTCACCCAAGCGCTGCTCATGCTGGGCGACTGGAACGCTGCGGAGGCGGAGCTCAGCGGGGCGGCGGACGCTGACGGGCTGGGAGGATTCGACTACATCGGCGCCAACCGCGGGCTGGTCGCTGCGCTGCGCGGCGACGCGGCGACCGCCCAGGCGACTCTGGATGCGCTCGGGGCTATGCGGGCCAGCGAGGACCCTCAGGCGCAATGCCAGATCTTTGTCCTGGAAGCGTTCACCGCCGTCGCGCGCGACCAGCCCGCCGCAGCGTTCCGGCACGCCCGCGCCACGCTGTCGTTCGCCGAGGCGCTCGGGCTGACCTCCGACTCCATCCGCTGGGCCTGGCCGCTCGCGGCCCGGATGGCGTGGGATCTCGGCGATACCGCCGCCGCCACGGAGCTACTGGGCATGATCGATGCTCGCCAGCCGGGCGAGCTCAGCCGGCTGCTGTGGGCCGAGCGCGACCTTGCCCGTGCTCGCCTTGCCCCGCGCGACGACACCAAGGCGGCCGCCGAGGCGTTTGCCGCCGCAATCCGTAGCCTGCGGGACCATGGCACGCCCTACCACCTCGCCCACGGTCTGCTCGACCACGCCTCCTACCTCGCCGACGCGGGCGACGCGACGGCCGCGTCGCAGGCCGCCGCCGAAGCCCGTGACCTCGCCGGGAAGCTGCGCTGCCAGCCGCTGCTCGACCGGACCGACGACCTGATAAGCCGGATGCCTGACCTGGCCACGCCGCCCGCGGATAGCGTCCCGGCGTCGCGAGCGGACACGGCTACCAGGGCGGCGGCTTCGCGAGCTAGGGACGAACTGCTCGAGGTCCGTCCCTAGCTCCGCGTGCCGCCGCACGTCCTACGGCTTGACGATGTGCGCGACGACGTCGTCCTCATCCCCAGCTGGCGGGCGGACCGGAGGCTCGGCGCCATCCGCAGGCGGGCGGATGTGACCCGTGGTGTCCTCGGCGTCGGCCGGCGGCCTCACGGGCGGGCGGGCCGGAGTCTCGGCGCCATCCGCGGGCGGGCGGATGTGACCCGCGGTGTCATCGATCTCGGCGTCCATCGGCGGACGAACCTTCGGCGGGCGAACGCGGTGCTGGTCGAGCTGCGACATTGTCCTGTGCCTCCTTGTGCCGGCCTCCTGTGGCCGTCTGCCCTTCAGCCTGGCCTGCGGGGAGGCATAGGTCAGTCAGCTCGGTTACAGGCTTCGTGTCAGCTTGCCGACACCTCAGCCGGGCTCCCCGGCCCTGGCCCGGCGGCCAGCTCGCTAGCTGTCGGCGAACCGGCCCAGCGCGTCCGGTTGCTTCACCGTCACCGTCCGATCTCTGACCTCGATCCAGCCGCGCCGCTCAAACCCGCGGAGCGCGATGTTGACGCTCTGCCTCGTACTGCCGAGCCGACGGGCGTAGTCCTCCTGGGTCAGCTGCTGCCCGATGACACCATCGTCCCCTCGCGGCTGGCTGAGCAGGAGCTTGGCTGCCCGGCGCGGCAGGTCAAGGAAGACCAGGTCTGAGGTCGCCTCCGTAAGCCTCCGGAGGGCGGTCGCGATGGCGCTGGCCAGGGCCATGGCCGCGGCTGGCACGCGGGCGCACACGGCCAGGACGGTCTCCCGCGGGATGAACAGCAGCTGGCTGTCGACTACGGTCTCCACGTCGGCCGACCGCGGCCCGCCGTCGGCGATGCTGACCTCACCGAGCGCCCCGCCGGGCCCGACGACCGTCAGCGTGAGCTCGCCGCCATCTGCGGCCCGCGCGACGACCTTGACCTGACCCGAGATGATGACGATCAGCGTGTCCGCCGGGTCGCCCGCCGTACAGACGATCTGGCCGCGCCGAAACGCCCGCAGCCGAGACGAGGCGACAACCGATTCCAGGTCCGCCGCGGGCACCGCGCGGAGCAGCTCCGTCTGGCGCAGAATGCCGATGACATCAGCGGCCATCAGCAGCTCCCTTCTGCACGGCGTTTGTGGCTACCGCCCGCAGCACGGTCTTGACTTCGTAAGGCGTCAGGTGCGGGTGCTTGCTCAGTAGCCGGGCCACTAGCCCGGTCACGTGCGGCGCGGCGAGTGAGTTCCCAGTGGACACGATCGTGGTGCCGGACAGCCACGGCACCTCGAGTTCGACGCCGGGCGCGCCAAAATCGGTCGGCGGCGCCGGGTTGGCATCGATGCAGAACGGGTCCTGCCCGTCGTGCGCGGCCACGGAGATGACGGAGGAGAACTGCGCGGGAAACGTCGGGGCCGGCACGTTGTTGGCGGCGCACACCAGGACGACGCCGGCGAAGGCGGCTTCATCGGCGATCTCGTGGAACAGCGCGAAGTAGTCCTCCCGGCGGGTGCTCAGCGACAGGTTGACTACTCGTGCGCCTGCCGTGATCGCCCAGCGCAGGCCCGCCGCGAAGACGACGCCCTTGCCAGACATGCTGCTGCCGAGCACGCGGACGGACCAGAGCGTCGCGTCCGGGGCGGCCTTCCGGATGATCCCGGCGCACGCGGTGCCGTGGCCGAACAGGTCGTCGTGCGGCCCCTCGGTGATCACGACGTCCTCGGCATCGCCATCCCACTGCAGCGCGACCGCCCGGTCCACTGCGCTCACGGCCGGATGCGAGGCGTCGATGCCGCTGTCGACGACAGCAACGGTTATCCCTTGGCCGGAGGCGCCGCCCCACGCCCAGTTCTTATCGATGGGAAGGTCAATCCGCGGCACCGGGCGAAGGGATTCTGGCGCAAAAGCGTCGCTCCACGCCGGTCTCAGCGAGGCCGTGACGACCGCCTTCCGGTGTAGTTCGCGACATCCGTGAGCACCGCAAGGGCGAGCCGCCGCTCCGCGGCGCCCTGCCGCGCCAGCGCGGCAAACGCGGCGGCCAGCGCGGTCAGGTCCCGGTCGGCGGATGGCAGGCTCTCGGCAGCCGCTCGGAGTTTTTCGGCAAGATCGGTGCCGGTCACCGCCGCCCCGGCGAGCGCCCGGAGCAGCACCCGGCCTGCGGAGGCGAAGCTGTCGATGCTCGCCAGCAGGAGCGCAGTCTGATCCGCGAACAGCGACAGCAGCGCCATGTCGTGCTGGGCATCCGATCGGCCCGCGTCACGGTCGAGCAGGCTGATGACTCCCAGCACTCGCTCGGAGGTCTCGACCGGCACCGCGAGGATGGTCGTCGGCACGTACCCGGTCTGCCTGGCCACTCCTGCGGAGAACCGCGGATCGCGCACGGCGTCGCTGACCGCGATCGGCTGACCAGACTGCACAACCCAGCCAGCGATGCCTTGAGACGACGACATTCGCATGCCGATGACGCTGTCCGCACCCGCGCCGTCGGCGGCCTGATAGACGAGCTCAGAATCGTCATCGGTGAGTAGCGCCAGCGAGCACGCTGCAGCCCCAAATAGCTTGCGCGCCGTCTGCGTGAGGGAGCGCAGCGCATCGTCAGACCCGGCTGGCCGCACGGCCGGGCCGAGCGAGTTGGCCAGTTCGCCGAGCTCCCGAACCAGCTCGTCGGCGTCACTCACTGCCGCACCCCGCGGCCGCTCAGGGAGTTACCACTGCACACCGCGGCCCCCTCGCGCTCCAGTCAGCTTGTGCTGTCCCAGCCGCGGGACAGTAGACGACAACTTAGCCGTTTCGCCGGGGCTTCAACCGGATCTTCCCAGGTGTCCGCCCGCCAGCGCTATCGTGCCCGCCGCCAGATCGGCAGCCGACGCCGTTGGCGGTGCGCGCGCCTGATCGCCCGGCGCTGCGACTCCGGCAGCAGGGCCGGTCGCGCCGACCCGGTGATCCACCAGTATCCAGGTCCTGTCTCGCCCGCGGGGTCGGCAGCGGTCGGTACCCCGACCCGGATCGAGTAGCTCATCAGGCTCATCGCCGCCTCCTCCGGATCTAAGGTCGCACAGTTGATCGCCTACCTGCGACGTTAGTCGCGGTCGGGCCGCTGTCCAGCAATCCTGGAACCAGGGTCAGGCATAGGGTCAAGGTCTGCCCGCGCAGCTAGTCTCAATGCCACGACGAGAAACATATGACCGGGGCGCCACCGACCTGGAGCAGTGGGGAAACGGCCGGGTGTTCGACGTCTTGTACGCCTATCCAGACGACAGCAGCACGCCAGCCCGGCTCATGCTGGCCGGACCCGGCTGGTTCCTGGAGCTTCCGCACCGACCCGCAAGGGCTGCAGAAGAAGCAGTAGGCGGCACGGGCATGACCGGCCCGGCTGGCACGCGAGCGCTGGCCGGGTCAAGAATCTCAGGAATGCACGTGCGAACATAACGGGGCGTTCGGAGACCTGGATCAGATTACTCGGCGCTGGGCGTGTACGTCGCGGAGCGCGAGATCGGCATCGCAGGGCCGATCCGTGAGCTGTACCTGGTGACGCCGTTCGACAGCAGCGACGAGACCCAGCACGTCACCGAGGTCTGCTGGCCCGTCTTCCGGACCGCGCCCGCGAACTAGCCTGGTGCCACCCGACCTCGAACGCCGGCCGAAGGAGACCGCCTTGAGCGTGACCGCCGACACGCGCGCAGCGCTACGCGACCAGGCAGCCGCCGTACTGCACGGCAACGACGCGGGCAGCTATACGAAGGCGTCGCCGCACCTGTACCCGCACCAGTGGAGCTGGGACAGCGCGTTCATCGCGATCGGCTGGGCGCATCTGGATGCGCGGCGGGCCATGACGGAGCTGGAGCAGCTTTTCGCGGCGCAGTGGTCGACAGGCATGGTGCCGCATATCGTGTTCCGGGCCGGTCCCGACGAACCGTACTTTCCGGGACCGGAGTGGTGGGACTGCGCGAGCACGCCGGCCGCACCGCCGCCGCCGATTCAGACGACAGGGATCTGCCAGCCGCCGGTGCACGCCCTGGCTCTGCAGCGGATCTGGCAGCTGACCCCGGAAGCCCAGCGGTCGGAGATCCGCACTCGGCTGCGGGCGCTCTACCCGAGGGTCATTGCCTGGCATCGCTATCTCGCCACGCACCGCGACCCGGAGGCCTCGGGGCTGGTCACGACCTACCACCCATGGGAGGGCACGGACAACTCCCCGCGCTGGGACCGGGCGCTCGCACGCATCGAGGTAGCCAAGCCCGGCCCGTACACCCGGCTCGACACACAAGAGGTGCCAGACGCGTCGCAGCGACCCACCGACTGGGACTACGACCGGTACCTGTGGCTGGTCGGCCTGCTACGGAAGTACCGGTACGACGACGCGGAGATTTACCGGCACTACCCGTTCCTGATCAAGGACGTGTTCTTCAGCGCCGTCCTCGTCGCCGCCAACGTCGCACTCCTCGACCTCGCGGACGTGGCCGATGCCAGCGGCGGCGATCGCGCGCAGCTCGCTGGCTGGCTGGACCGCGGCCGCCGCGCGCTCGCGCGCCGGTTCGATGCTGAGTCCGGCCTCTGCACCGACTACGACGTCCGCGCGCAGGAGACGATCCGGGTGCGGACATTCGCCGGCTTCGCGCCGCTCTTCGCACTGAGCACCGATGCCGGACACCGCGCCGCGCAACTGCGGCAGCTCGACTCCGAAGACTTCTGCGGCAACCCGCGGTTCCGGTGGCATCTGCTGCCGAGCACGAGCCCTGCCGAGCCCGCCTTCGAGGTGCACAATTACTGGCGCGGGCCCGTCTGGCCGGTGATCGACTGGCTGCTGTGGCGCTCGCTGCGGCTGCTCGGGTGCTCCCGCCGTGCCGACGAGCTGCGCCGCGACTCGCTTGGCCAGATCGTCACCGGAGGCGAGTTCGCCGAGTACTACGAGCCGTTCACCGGGGCGGCGCTCGGCTCGCCGCAGCAGTCCTGGACCGCCGCCGTGGCGCTGGACTGGTCGGCCGCCGATGCGAGCGGCGAAGCCCCGTAACCTGGAGGCCAGGACACCTGTCGCGCGGCACCTGGTCGGTGAGGAAGACTTCTCCATGCATGTTGTCGACATCGTTATCCTGGTCGGCTGGCTCGCCTTCTGGCTCTATTGGCTTTCAGCTTCGGTCGGCGTCAAGACCGGACGAAGCGGATGGGCCCGGTTTTCGGGATTCCGAGTTGGGATTCTGCTCGTTGTCCTGCTGTTGGTGCGGCTCAGAGTTCTCAAGGGGCACGCTGTCGTGACCAGCCCGTGGCTCGAGGGCGTCGGCGTGGCCATTTTCGTGCTGGGACTGGCCCTAGCAGTGTGGGCCAGGGTTTATATCGGCCGAAACTGGGGAATGCCGATGTCAAGGAAGGTCGACCCTGAATTGGTGACGTCGGGCCCATACCACACCATTCGGCATCCCATTTACTCGGGCATAATCCTTGGCATGATCGGCACCGCCATCGCCGTGAGCTGGTACTGGTTTATAGCCAGTGTAGCGATCGCTGCGTACTTCCTTTTCAGCGCCGTCAATGAAGAGCGCTACATGGCTCAGCAATTCCCGGCCACGTATCCGGAATACAAGCGGTCGACGAAGATGCTGGTCCCGTTCATTTTGTAACGACGAGCTAGAGCCTGACCACGTTGCGGACCGCTGGCCGCGAGGCCGCGGACTCTTGAGCCAGCCGGAGAGCCAATGCTGGAGCGCAGTGCCTTGATTGGCTTTGTCGGAGTATCCGACCTTGACAGGGCCAGGCGGTTCTACGGAGAGACCCTAGGACTGCCGATTACCGAGCAAAGTCCTTT
>JBAUAR010000112.1:0-1664 GCA_049675875.1 Streptosporangiaceae bacterium | reverse complement strand
GCCCCGCAGCACCAGCGCGCAGCCGACGGCGATCACCGCGCCGGCAATCGGCCCGGCGACGTACACCCAATAGCTTGTCCAGTCACCGCTGATCAGCGCAGGACCGAAGGAGCGGGCCGGGTTCATCGAGACGCCGCTGACGGGAGCTGCCCACAGGCCGGCCAGGGCAATGTAGCCGCCGACACCGAGGGCGGCGATCGCGCCGACATTCTGCGCGGCGGACGCGGTGCCGAGTATCACGCTCACCAGCAGCGCCGTCAGGGCGATCTCCATCAGCAGGGCCTGCCAGTTCTTGTACCCAGGCCCCGGGAGTGTCGCCCCGAGATGCTCGACGTTCCCGAATATCCAGCGGAGGAACAGGGCCGCCAGGGTCGCGCCGGCGAGCTGGATGATGATGTATCCGGGCACGCGCTTCCAGGGAAAGTCCCCGCGCAGCGCGAAGGCCAGCGACACGGCCGGGTTCAGGTGCGCGCCGGAGACAGCGCCCATGAACAAGATGATCGCCGTCACCATCAGGCCGGGAGCGACGACTGCCGCGGCGAGGCTGATCTGCCCCTTGGCGTGCAGAAGCCCCCCGCCCGCGGCCACCAGGACCAGCGCGAAGGTGCCCAGCAGCTCCGAGAACAGCCGCCGCCACTCCCGGCGCGGGTTGTCGAAGTCTTGCCGGTTGCCGAACTCGAGCATGAGCACGTGGTGCGTGCGGAGGAAGGCCGGCCCCATCCCCCCGGCGTCGATCCGCTGGCCCGTTACGTCGCTCATGTTGTCCCCGGACCTGCCCGCCTAGGCAGCCAGGTATGCGCACTACGACAGCAACGATTCACGCGCAGCACCCGCCCGCCTCACCCCGATGGAGTGAATCCCCCCTCGGACAACCGCCGGTACGGACCACTGGTGCGAAGGAGCTCGGGGTGGCTGCCGCGCTCGGCCACCCGCCCGCCATCGAGGACGACGACCTCGTCCGCACGGTTCAGGGCGCTGAGCTCGTGCGTGATGAGCAGCGTGGCCCTGCCCTCGGTGACCGCGAGCACGTCGGCCATGAGAGCCCTGGCGGTGTCCGGATCGAGGCTGGCTGTCGGCTCGTCCAGCACCAGCACCGCCGGGTCGGCCAGTACTGCCCGGGCAACGGCGATCCGCTGCCGCTCGCCGCCGGAGATCGCAGTCCCCCGCGCACCGACCCGGGTATCCAGCCCATCGGGGAGCGCGCGGATCCACGTCAGCAGCCGGGCGCGCTCGGCAGCCTCGAGCAGCTCGTCATCGGATGCGGACGGCCGGGCCAGCCGCAGGTTGGCAGCGACCGTGTCATCGAACAAGTGCGGATCCTGGGGACAGCCGCCGATGAGCCGCCGCACGTCATCCCCCGCATAACTCGCCAGGTTCTCGCCGCACAGCTCGACGGTGCCGCCAGTCAGGTCGCAGAACCGGAGCAGCACGTTCGCGACCGTCGACTTGCCCGCCCCGCTGCGCCCGACCAGGGCGACTCGCTTCCCCGGCGCGAGGTCGAGGTCCAGCCGGTCGAGGGCGAGCGGGCCGTCCGGCTGGTAGCGCACGCTCACCTCGCGGAGCGTCACGGTCACCGGGCCTTCGGGCAGCGGCCGGGGCGCGGCCGGCTCGTGCACCGGCTCCGGGGAGTCAAGTACCGCGCAGACCCGGCGCGCGGACGTCCG
>JBAUAR010000111.1:0-11232 GCA_049675875.1 Streptosporangiaceae bacterium | reverse complement strand
TTCTGGGGCTTCATCATCTTGGTGCTGACGATCATCGAGGCCTTCGGCTCGCTGTTCAGCCGGCACTTCGCGATCGTGCTGATCGGTACCTGGGCGTGGGTCGGCTTCCTCGAGGACTTGTTCGCCGTCCTGGTGCTGGTCGGCATCGCCACCTTCGCGGTCATCAGGCTCAGCAGCAACCCGAAGCGAGAAGGGCGGCGTTCGCGGTTCGCCGGCTCGCACACCGGTGCCGCCTGGCTCGTTCTGCTCGGCATCTTCCTGGTCATCGCAACCCTGCTGATCTACCGTGGCGCGCAGATCAACACGGGTGACTTCCCGTACCCGCACGGGGCGTTCGCGTCGCAGCTCGTCGGGCACTGGCTGCGCCCGGCCGGCGCGGCCAACAGGGGCATCGAGACCACGTTCATCCTGCTCCAGCTCGCCGTGATCATGGCCTTCGGCGTGTTCGTCACCTACTCCAAGCACCTGCACATCGTGGTGGCGCCCATCAACGTGCTGTTCTCCCGTCGCCCGAACGGCCTCGGCCCGCTGGAGCCGATGCGGTCGAACGGAAAGGTGCTCGACTTCGAGGAGGCCGACCCCGATACGGACGTCTTCGGCATCGGCAAGGTCGAGGACCTGAGCTGGAAGGGCATGCTGGACCTGGCCACCTGCACCGAGTGCGGCCGGTGCCAGTCGCAGTGCCCGGCCTGGGTCACCGGCAAGCCGCTGTCCCCGAAGATGATCATTTTGGAGCTCCGCGACCACGCCTTCGCCAAGGCGCCTTACCTGCTCGCGGGCTCGGAGGAGGCCCGGGCGGAGCTGCCGGACGCGGTCAAGGCCGAGGCGGAGCGGCCCATCGTCGGCGACGCCGACGCGCACGGGGTCATCCACCCGGATGAGCTGTGGTCGTGCACCAACTGCGGCGCGTGCGTGGAGGAGTGCCCGGTCGACATCGAGCACATCGATCACATCACCGGGATGCGCAGGCACCAGGTGCTGGTGGAGTCCGCCTTCCCGACTGAGGCAGCCACGATGCTCAAGAACCTTGAGAATAAGGGCGACCCGTGGGGAATGGGCGAGGCCCGGCGTGCCGACTGGATGGCCGATCTGGACTTCGAGGTGCCCGTCGTCGACGGGAAGATTGGTGATGACGTCGAGTACCTGTTCTGGGTCGGTTGCGCGGGCGCTCTCGAGGACCGCGCCAAGAAGACCACCAGGGCGATAGCGCAGCTGCTGCACACCGCCGGAGTCAGTTTCGCCGTGCTCGGGCCTGCCGAGACCTGCACCGGAGACCCGGCCAGGCGGATGGGCAACGAGTTCGTGTTCAGCATGCTCGCCCAGCAGAACATCGAGACGCTGAACGAGGCGGGGGCTCGCAAGATCGTCGCGAGCTGCCCGCATTGCTTCAACACCATCTCCCGCGAATATCCGCAGCTCGGCGGCAACTACGAAGTGATCCATCACACCCAGCTGCTGGCCCGGCTGGTGGCCGATGGCCAGATCACGCCGGTCACCCCGATCGAGGAGAAGGTCACCTACCATGACCCGTGCTTCCTCGGCCGGCACAACCGGGTGTTCACGCCGCCCCGCGAGATCATGGAGCACGTGCCAGGCGTTCAGGCGCAGGAGATGCACCGGTGCAAGGAGCGCGGGTTCTGCTGCGGGGCCGGCGGGGCGCGGATGTGGATGGAGGAGCGGATCGGCAAGCGCATCAACACCGAGCGCATCGACGAGGCGCTCGGCACCGATCCGGACACCATCTCCACCGGCTGCCCATTCTGCCTGGTGATGCTCGGCGACGCCGTTGCGGCCAAGCGGAGCTCGGGCGAGGCGAAGGAGTCGCTCGAGGTCGTCGACGTCGCCCAGTTGCTGGTGCGCTCGGTCCAGCCTGCTGCGGTCGCAACTAGACCGACGCCGGGCGACGGCGGGGCCGGCGACATCGAAGACGACACGTGAGTGAACTCACGGCGAGCTGAGTCGTTCAGCGACGGCGTATTCGCCGTCGCGATCACGGTGCTGGTCTTCAACCTGCTGCCGATCGGCAGCCACGTGCCTCTCACGCTCAAGCTGCTGGGCGGCTTCTGGCCGAGCTACTTTGCGTACGCGGTCAGCTTCCTCACGATCGGCATCATGTGGGTCAACCATCACGGCATGCTCGCCCAGATCACCCGCGTGGATCGGCCGCTGCTGATGCTGAACCTGCTGTTGCTGCTGGGTGTTGTCGCGCTGCCCTTCCCGACCGCGCTGGTAGCCGGACATCTGACCGCGAAGCCGGGCGGCGGCCAGCTCGCAGTCGTCGTCTACGGGCTCAACATGATCGCCATCTCGGTTACCTTCGGGGCCACCTGGGTGTACCTGACTCGACACGCGTACCAGCTAGGCGGCAGTTCGCACCTTCAGCGGCAGACCCGGTCGACGCTGCGTTTCACCGGCGGCAACCTCGGTTACGTGGCCGGCACGCTGATCGCGGCGTTCGCGTCGGCCGTCGCCGGGCTGGTCATTTTCGGGCTGCTGGGCGTCTACTACGTGTTCGAGCACCTGCCCAGTCCCGCTCCCGGCAGCGACGGCACTGCGGACGACAGCTGATGTTTGTGGTCTTGGCTAGGGCACGACCCTGACCGGGAGCCAGACGCGCACCCTGGTGCCGCTGCCAGGTACCGACTCGATCGTCGCCTGACCCCCGTGCGCGGTAGCAATCGCCTGCACGATTGACAGCCCCAGGCCGCTGCCGCTGGTCCGCTCGGCGCGCTCGGGGCCTGGCCCGCCCGGCTGGCTCCCCGGCTCCCTGCCGCCTGGCTCGGTGCCCCCTGGCTCGGTGCCGAACCGCGCGGACCCCTCGGCCGGCCGGCCCGTTGCGGGGCCCCTGAGTCCGCGACCGACCCTGATCGGATACGGCGCCGTCACGTGGTCGGCTCCGTTCCCCTCCTGGTGGGAGACCGTCCGCGGCTGGTAACGGTCCGGTGCCGCCGCAGGCGGCTCGTCCGCGGCCGGTCCGGCACGGTGGAACCGGTCGAACGCGCGGGCCGCGTCTTCCGGTGACATGCCCGGACCGGCGTCGGCGACGTCGATCAGCACGCCGCCTCGGGTCTCCGCCAGTCGCACCGCCGTGGGTGTGTCCGCCGGCGTGTGCTCCCGCACGTTGGCCAGCAGGTTGGCGAGCACCTGGCGGATCCGGGCCTCGTCGACGACCGCAATGAGACGCGGCGGCGCTTCCGCGCGCACCGGGCGACTGGGCTGCACGGCGATCGCGTCGGCCACCGCGTCGCGGACCAGGCTGGCAAGGTCCGTCTCGGCCAGGTCGAGGGAGGAGGTGCGGTCGAGCCGGGCGAGCTCAAGCAGCTCAGCGACCAGCTTGCTCATCCGCTCAGATTCCTGTTCGATCCGTCGCATGGCCTTCGGCAGCTCGTCCGGGCCCAGCGCGCCCTGCCGGTACAGCTCCGCGTAGCCGCGGATCGTAGTCAGCGGCGTTCGCAGCTCGTGCGAGGCGTCGGCGGCGAACTCGCGGACCTTTTGCTCTGACCGCAGCCGCGAGCTGAAGGCCTGCTGAATCCGATCGAGCATGGTGTTGATGGCCGCGCCGAGCCGCCCGATCTCGGTCTGGTCACCGACGTCGGCCATCCGGGCGGTCAGGTCGCCCTGCGAGGTGATCTCGTTGGCGGTCCTGGTCATCTCGTCGAGAGGCACCAGGCCACGGCCGATCAGCCACGCGCCGCCGAGCGCCAGCAGCACGATCAGGGCCAGGCCGGTGATCAGTTCGGCGACGACGAAATCGCCGACCTGGCTGCTGCTCGTGCTGATGTCCTGGCCCACGAACAGAATGGACCGCCCGGCTGACGTGGCCGCACCGGTGCTGGTCAGGACCGAGAACCGGCTGACCACGGCAAGGCCGGGCGCGAGGTCGACCGGCTTGCAGCCAGCCCTGGGTAGCTGCTGGCAGTTGAGCGTCTCCAGCTGCGCGATCGCCTCGCGTCGGCGGCCCTGCTCGGCCAGCCGCACGGCGGGCGCGACCGCGGGGCTCTTGAGCCACTGGTCGACGGCCGTCGTGAGCCGACTGGTCAGCGCGTTCTTGGTCAGCGACTCGACATCGGATGGCGAGGCCAGCGGCACCTGCACGGCGGCGTAACCGGTCTGGCTCTGGTTCGCCGCCAGCAGCGGGTCCCGGGCGAGCAGCGTGGCGGCTCCGTTCAGCGTCACGTTGCGCGAAGCGGCCTGCGCGTTCGCCCGGGTGCTGACCAGGTACGCGCTGACCGTGCCCATGATCAGCAGGAGGACGATGGTGACCGCGACGAGCATCACCAGCATCCGGCCCCGCAGGGAGAGCTTGCGGCGGCGCACTTACGGCGGCCCATCCGATCGGTCTGCGCTCCGCCCGCCCGGCAGCTCGCTCACCAACGGGGTGCCGCGCTCCGGCCGCAGGCTGTAGCCGACACCGCGCTGGGTGTGGATGAGCGGGGGTCCCAGCGGGTCCAGCTTGCGCCGCAGGTAGCTGACGTAGGTCTCGACAATCTGGGAGGCGCCAGAGTAATCCCAGCCCCAGACGTTCTCGAGGAGCTGGGCCCTGGTCAGCACGAGGCCCTCGTGCCGCATGAGGTAGGCCAGCAGCCGGAACTCGGTCGGCGACAACTCAACGGGCACGCCGGCCCGGTGCACGGTCCAGCGGTCCTCGTCGAGTTCGAGGTCCGCCACCCGCAGCGGCACTCCCGCCCGATCGAGCTGATCCGCGGCGGCCGTCCGGGAGGCGCGGCGCAGGACGGCCCGGACGCGCGCAACCAGGGCCTCGACCGAGAACGGCTTCGTCACGTAGTCATCCCCGCCAAGGGCCAGGCCGGTGACCGTGTCTGAGGAGGTGTCGCGGGCGGTCAGGAAGATGACGGGCACCTCGTTGCCGGCCGCCCGGAGCCGCCGGCAGACCTCGAAGCCATCCAGGTCCGGCAGCATGACGTCCAGCACAATCAGGTCCGGCCTCGCCGCGTCGGCCTGCCGCAGCGCTTCCCTGCCGGTTCCGGCCGTGGTCACCGAGCAGCCGTGAAACTTGAGCGCGACCTGCACGAGCTCACGGATGTTCGGCTCGTCGTCCACGACGAGCACCTGCGGTATCCGGTCGTTATCTGTCATGGCGTCCCTGCACATAGCTTGCGCCTGGCGTCGTGCGTTCAGCGTCCATGAGGCTACCGGCACGAGCCCGCGAATGGACCCGACCGGCCCGCGGGCGCCACCGACGCACGGACAAGGACCTGCCCGGTCGGCAGGCCCTTGCCCGTGTGCGGTCGGCTATCCGGTGCTGCGAATCCGGATGAGCCGCGCGTCGTTGGCACCGCTGACCAGCGTGCCCGCGACGAACACCTGGTCGCCCTGGGCGACGGTTGCCTTGCTGCCCGCATGGCGGGTGACGGTGTTGCTCGCGATGTTCCAGGTCCAGCTGGTCCCGTCCGCTGCCGTGACGGTGATGACCGACCCGGTGTCGGACTCCACGGTGCCGCGCTCGAATACGGCGGTCGTGGTTCCGGACTTGCTCTTGAAGGTCACGGTGCCGTGTTCCCCGCCGACGAGGGCGAGTCGCAGCAGCGGATGGGTGCACAGCGCGTGCAACTGGGCCGCGAGCTTCGGGTGGTTGCCGAGGACGAGTTCCTCGGCAAGCTTGGTGCAGCGCGAGGCAGTCTGGGTAGCGCCGCCACCGCTGGTGCCTGCGCTGGCGCTGGTGCTCGGCGAGGCGGCCACGCCGGATGTCGCGGTGCTGACCGGAGGCGAGCTCGTCGCGGCCGAGGCGCCGCCGGTGAGCGCGACGCCGATCGCGGTGCCGCTGCCGAGAAGCACGGCGCCGGCGGCGGCGGTGGTAATGAACCGCTTGGTCCGGCCGGACCAGCGTGGGGGCCGCCCCGGACCGCCCTGGTTGCCGGGATCGAGATTCATAGTGTCGCTGTCCATGTCCCACATCCTGGCCGTCGACTATGGGTAACGAGGTCCGGCGACCTGGGAGCTTCCCGGGAACTGGCACCGAAAATCCTCAGGGCGGGGGGAACGGGCTCGCTACATCCGAGCTGGCACGCTGATGCCCAGCAGTCCGAGGCCGGTCACGAGGACCCGGCGCGTCAGCGCGCAGAGCGCGAGCCGGCTCTGCCTGATCTCGTCTTCGGCGCTCAGCACCGGGCAATGCTCGTAGAACGTGGTGAACGCGCTGGCCGTGTCGAACAGGAACGCGGCGAGCTTGTGCGGCTCAGCGTCGACCGTGACCTCATCGACCGCCCGGCCGAACCCGAGCAGCCGCAGCGTCAGCGCCCGCTCCGCGGTCGTGCTCAGCACGATCGGGCCGGAGCTGACCGCAGCCGGGTCGAGACCCGCCTTAGCGAAGATCGACTGGCTCCGGGCGGCGGCGTACTGCAGGTACGGCCCGGTGTTGCCGGTGAGTGCGAGCAGCCGGTCGAAGTCGAGCACGTAATTGGAATCGCGGGCGACCGACAGATCACCGTACTTCAGCGCGCCAATCCCGACATCCAGCGCGATCTCGTGCCGCCGCTCGGGGTCGTCGTAGCGATCCCTGATGACCTCCTCGGCCCGCTCGACCGCCTCGTCGATCAGCGTGATCAGCTTGACCGAGCTTCCTGACCTCGTCCGGAACCGCTTGCCGTCGGCGCCAGCCACCATGCCGATGGCGGCGTGGTCCGCCCTGACCTTGTCGGTCAGCCAGCACGCCTGCCGGGCCACCGCGAAGATCATGGCGAAGTGCAACGACTGCTCCGAGCCCACTACGTAGATCAGCCGGTCGGCGCCGAGGTCGCGGATCCGGTACCGAATCGCGGCCATGTCCGTGGCGGCATAGCCGTAACCGCCGTCGCTCTTGCGCAAGATGATCGGCAGCGGCGTGCCGTCCCTGGCGGTAAAACCCGGCGGGAACGCGCACAGCGCACCATCGCTGATCACGGCCACGCCGAGCGACTCCAGTTCGTCGCACACGTCGCCCAGCATGGCGTTGTAGAAGCTCTCCGGCGCGAGGTCGGCGTCCGTCAGCGTCACGCCGAGCCGGTCGTAGATTGTCCGGTAGTACTGCTCGCTGTCGCCGACCAGGAGCTGCCACAGCCGGAGCGTCTCCGCATCACCGGACTGCAGTGCGACGACCCGGCGGCGAGACCGCTCGGCGAAGGTCGGGTCAGCGTCGAACTTCTGCTTGGCCGCCTGATAGAACGTGTTGATCTCACCGGCCGCGAGCTGGTCATACGCGGCTTGCTCCCCCACGTCGCGCAGGTGCTCGAGCAGCAGTCCGAACTGGGTTCCCCAGTCGCCGATGTGGTTAGCCCGGATGACGTCGTGGCCCAGATACTGGAGGACCCGGACGACGGCATCGCCGACCACCGTGGTCCGCAGGTGACCGACGTGCATCTCCTTCGAGACGTTCGGGGAGGAGTAGTCCACGACGATCCGCTGGGCCTGTTCGGCGAGTGGCACGCCGAGCCGCCGGTCATCGAGCTGCTCGCTCGCCTGGCCGGCGATCCAGCCGTCCGCCAGCGTGATGTTAATGAAGCCAGGGCCGCTCACCTCGGCGCTGGCCACCGCCGCGGCGTCGGTCAGCCGATTCGCTACCGGTGCCGCGATGTCTCGCGGCGGCCGGCCGACGCTCTTCGACAGACCCAAGGCGGCGTTGGACTGGTAGTCGGCGAAGTCGGAGGGCCGGATCAGCGGATCGGCATTGGCGTAGTCGGGGCCGAGCTCGGCCACCAGCGCCTGCCGCACGAGCCCGCCGAGAGTGGCCTCCGGATCGGTCATCTGCTCAGCCTACCGGGCTGTCCACCGGGTTTGCCGGCGCGGCGGTCGAGCCCTCGGTCACCGGACGGCGCGCTGCGCCGCCCCCAGTCCGGTCTTGGCCGCGGTCGCGTTGCTCAGTGGCCGCCGACCGCGCTCGTGCTGCCGGGGGCGCGGTCGGATCTGCGCAGGAAGTGGCCGGCCCGGCTCGGTCCGAGCCGCTCCTTGATCCGCTCGGTGATGCGCCGCTCGGTGAGCTCGGCCGCGAGCTTGCAGGCCGCCGCGGCGCCGCGCGAGGTCACCGATCCGTGGGCGATGACCACCGTCGCCTCGAGTCCGAGTAGCGCCGCGCCGCCGTACGTCTCGGCATCGAACCGCTCGCTGAGCTCGCGCAGCCCGCGGCGCTGGAGCAGCGCCGCGGTCCGCGTCACTCGTGAGCCACCAAGTACCTCACGGAGCTGGCCGGCCGCGAAGCTGGCAGTGCCCTCAAGCGTTTTGAGCGCGACGTTTCCGGTGAAGCCGTCGGTCACGATCACGTCGACCTTGCCCGTGAGCAGGTCACCGCCTTCCACGTTGCCGGCGAAGCTGATCGGCAGTCCGGTGTACGGCTGATCGGCGTCCAGCAGCTCATAGCTTCGCCTGGCCAGCTTGTTGCCCTTGCCCGGCTCGGACCCGATGGTCAGCAGGCCCACCCGCGGCTCCGCGATGCCGAAGGCGATCTCCGCGTATGCGACCCCGAGCTGGGCGAACTGGACGAGCAGTTCCGGTTTCGGGTCCGCGATGGCCCCCGCGTCGATCAGCACGGTCGGCGTGGGCCGGGTCGGCAGCGCGACCGCGAGCGCTGGCCTCGCCACGCCGGGCAGCAGCCGCAGCCGCAGATTCGCGGTGGCCACGATGGCGGCGGTGGAACCTGCCGACACCACCGCGTCGGCCTGGCCGCGCCGGACCAGCTGGCACGCGACCGCAATGCTGGACCGGGGACGGCGCCAGCTGGCCAGGGCGCCCTCGTGCATGGCGACCGATTCCTCGGCCGGCTCGATGTAGACGTCGGCGGCGGCGGGCAGCCTCGCAAGCAGCGGCCGGAGCTGACCGGGCCGGCCGGTGACGGCCACCCGGATGCGCAGGTCGCGGGCGGCGGCGATCGCGCCTGCGACGATCTCCGCCGGAGCGTGGTCGCCCCCCATCGCGTCGACAGCGATCATCCTCGGGCCGACGGGCTCGGGCAGTCCATCATGGTCAGCGGTCGGCCCGCCGACTGGTCCAGCCTCGGCTGGCCGCACGGCGGGGGATGGCGTGCCTGCTGGCCGGCTCAGGGTGTCGCCGCCCGGCTGGTGTCGCGCATGCCGCCTAGCTTCTCACTGCGCTCGCCCGGCTCGTCTGGCCGACCGCCCTGGTTGACCTGGTTTGCCGGAGTGTCGTGCGCGGTGGTGTTACTCTGCCGTGGCCCGAGTGATCGGGGAATTCGTGGGAAGACTTTAGCGAGCCGTGAGGCAACGAAGAGCATTTCTCGGTCGTTAGATCATGCAACAGCCAACTCACAGCTCACGCTGGTCAACTGGGGGGTCAGGCAGGACAGACTGGGAGGCGCCACGAGGGGACCCGCCAGCTGGCGGCGTGGGGAGATCATGCGCACGAATCATGGTGCCGCACGCCTGCGGTACCCGGAGGGAGTTGCATGACCGTTCAGGAGATTCAGCCGGCTGTCCCCGCCCAGGGCCGTCGTTTCCGCGCATTTTCGGCCAAGCATCTGGACCAGCTCACCGCCAGGGCGGGACTCGGCGAAGCCGAGCGGCTCGCAGTCCGGGCCGTCGCGACGGTACTTCCGTTCCGCACCAACGAGTACGTGCTGGAATCGCTGATCGACTGGTCAGCTGCGCCCGACGATCCGATCTACCGGCTGGTCTTCCCGCAGGCGGACATGCTGCCGCCCGAGGACATCGCTCCCATCGCGGCCTTGCTGGTCCGCGGCGCCGCCGAGCAGGAACTGCAGGCCGCCGCGCACTCGGTACGGCTACGGCTCAATCCGCATCCGGCTGGCCAGCTCGCCCTGAACGTGCCCGCTATGGACGACGAGCCCATGCCTGGCGTGCAGCACAAATATCCGGAAACCATGCTGATCTTTCCTAAGCAGGGCCAGACGTGCCACGCCTACTGCACGTACTGTTTCCGCTGGGCTCAGTTCGTCGGCGAGCCGGACCTGAAAATGGCCACCGACGACATGGCGCGGGTGGTTTCTTACCTGACCGTCCACCCCGAGATCACCAGCGTGCTGATCACCGGCGGCGATCCGATGATCATGGGCACCGGGGTGCTGCGCAGGTACGTGGAGCCGCTTCTCGGACTCGAACAGCTGGAGTCGATCCGGATCGGGACCAAGGCCCTGTCCTACTGGCCGCAGCGGTTCGTGTCGGACCCGGACGCCGACGACGCGCTGCGACTGTTCGAGCAGGTGGTCTCGGCCGGCAAGACGTTGGCCCTGATGGCGCACTTCACCCATCCGCGCGAGCTCGAGCCGCCGCTCGTGGCCAGGGCGATTGGCAGGATCAGGGCTGCTGGCGCGGTCATCCGAACGCAGGCCCCGCTGATCAGGAGCATCAATGACGACGCGGCCACCTGGTCCAGGCTATGGCGGGCACAGCTGCGGCTCGGTCTGGTGCCTTACTACATGTTCGTGGAGCGGGACACCGGCCCGCAGGGTTACTTCGCGGTGCCGCTGGTGCGAGCCGCGGAGATCTTCCGGGATGCCTACAGCGGCGTTTCCGGGCTGTGCCGTACGGTCCGCGGGCCATCGATGTCGGCTACGCCGGGCAAAGTCTGCGTGGACGGTGTCGCCGACGTTGCCGGTCAGCGGGTCTTCGTACTGCACATGATCCAGGCGCGTGATCCGTCGCTCGTCGGGCGGCCGTTCTTCGCTCGGTTCGATCCGGACGCAGTCTGGCTGTCCGACCTGGAGCCCGCTTTCGCCGATCGGTTCCCGTTCGAGTCTGAGCCGCATCCGCAGCTACGCGCGGTTGCCGGGGAGTCGCAGTTCCTGGCGTCCGCCGACTAGGCGACGTTCGTGGCTAGCTCTTCGTAGGCAGGGAAGAGCTCGCCCATCCGCGCGGTGGCGTCGCACCGCTCCCGCCCTGCGAGATAGGCGGCGAGATCTTCGACATGGACCTGGATCCCCGCCCCGTAGCCGGCGACGTATTCCCGAGGCATGCCCCGTTCCTCGCAGACCAGGATGGTCTGGTTGCCGTCGGCGGCCAGCGTGACCTCGGTGACACCGCCCCAAGGATCGTCCTGTTCCTTGGACAGCAGTAGCAGGCGCCGCGGGGGCTCGCAGACTTCCACGCGCCCGGTGCCTTCCCATCCGCTGGCAAAAACGTGCGCGCAGTACTCACCCCCGGCTCGCAGGTCGCCCGTTACCTCGCCGTACCAGTGGGCAAGTCGCGCGGGATCGGTGAGTGCCGACCATACGTCGTCGACAGCGGAGTCGAGGCGGTCCTGCATGCGCACGACGCCCTTGCCGTTCGC
>JBAUAR010000110.1:0-17738 GCA_049675875.1 Streptosporangiaceae bacterium | reverse complement strand
CTGTCGGCACGGCGAACGGAGAGGTGCTCGCCAGGGCACCATTGGCCAGCGTCGTGTCTGCGCGCTCGGGCGACTCGTGACGCGCGCATCCGCGGTGGCTTCTGCGGTCGTCAGGCGTGTTATGTATCAGCTGCTGGCAGCCGGGAAGCCCCTTGGACAACGAAGGGATGCGCTATGGAGATCATCAATCTGGGTAAGGCGGATGGGCTACCGCCGGTGGATTGGGCCGCGGTTGCCGAGCAGCTCGCTGCAGGATCGGCGCCAGCGCCGGACGCCGTGAACTCCCGCACGACCTGGCTGTCCACCCTCAACGAGGACGGCAGCCCGCATGTGACTGCGGTCGGCGCCCTGTGGCTCGACGGCACATTCTGGTTCCAGACGGGCGCCGGCACGCGGAAGGGACGCAACGTGGCGCGGGATCCGCGGTGCTCCATCGCGGTATCGATCCGCGACGCAGACGTCGTAATTGAGGGTGACGCTGCGCGAGTGACCGAGCCGGGCAGGATGGCGCTTGCCGCGAAAGCGTGGGCGGACAACGGCTGGCCCGCCGAACTCGACGACAGCGGCTCGGGCATTACTGCCCCGTTCAACGCACCGTCGCAAGGACCACCACCGTGGAACGTATATCGCATCGAGCCACGCTCGGCGATCGTGACCTTGGCGGCGGACCCAGGCGGCCTGACTCGCTTCCGGTTCTGAGAACCGGCGGGCAGAGCCAGGGCCTATTCGGGAATGGCGGGCGTGTCGTCTAGGCCGATCAGCGGCAGCGGTCCAGCGAGTTCGTCAGCCGCGGCGGGCGTGTAGGCGAAATTCTTCGCGCGCGCGCCACCGTCGACGACCAGGTCGGTGCCGGTGATGAGCCGGGCATAGTCAGAACACAGCCACGCGACCGCGTGCCCGATGTCGGTCGGCGTTCCGGTGGTGCCCATCGGCACCATGGGGTTCCGCTGGCCGGCCCACCTGTTGGGCCGCCGCCACGGCTCGTCACCGGCCGGGCCGCCGAGGCCGCCGCCCCGCCCGTGCACCAGGACCCCGCCCGGCCCCATTCCGCGCCGGGCCATGTCGGCGAGCAGCTCCGGGTTGTCGGGGTTCGGGGCGGTCGGGGTGAAACTGTTGACCCGGATGCCATATGGCGCCAGGTCCATCGCGGCCGCGCGGACGAAGTTATTGACTCCGCCCTTGTGAAACGCGTAGGCGATGACGCCCGGTGTCCCGGACCAGCCGTTGGACGAGGAGACGCAGACGATGGAGCCCTTGATCCCACGCTCGGCCATCGCCCTGCCCACGTGCTTGGTGTTGAGGAAATTGCCGAGCGCCGATACCCGCACCGCACGCTCGAAGTCGGCCGCGCTCTCGTCGAGTACGCCGCGCCCGCCGAGCAGCGCAGCGTTGTTCACCAGGATGTCGATGCGGTCCCAGCGAGCCAGCACCTCGTTGACGTAGCCCTGTACCGCGGCCTCGTCAGTCACGTCACCGGGCGCTGCCATCGCCTCGCCGCCGTTGCGCTCGATCCGCGCGATGCACGCCTTGATCGCATCGTCACTGACGTCGTTACACGCGACCTTCGCGCCATACCTGGCCAGCGCGAGCGCGATGCCACTACCGATGTTGGGCCCGACGCCGGTGACGAGTGCGACCTTGCCGGCTAGCGAAACGTCCACCGTTATTGCTCCATCCACTCGACCGCAACCGAATGCCCCGCCCAGGGTGCCCAGCCGAACGGGCGGAACACCATGGACATGGCGGCGTTCGCCGCGCCCGCGACGATGATCGGAATCGCCTCAGCCGAGGGCAGCATGCGGAACGGGCCGTCGCCCACATGCTCGCCCTTGCCGGCGGCGACCATGTCCGCCGGGTCGCGCACTGCGTGCTCGAACAGCCACTGCTGCACATCGGCGCGGCTGTAGCCGGCGTTGCCGAGTAGCTGTGCGTGCTCCGGGCCGAGCACCAGTCCCCCGCTGGAGTGCGGGCCGCCCACGTAGGCGCCCATCCGGCCCAGCGTGTCAGCGAGATCCGTCAGCACCGCCTCCGCGCTATCGGTCGACCGATTGTCGATGTACTCGACGGTCCGGATCAGCATGGCGGACACCGCGTCGACACCGGCCGGGACGCCGCCAACGGCGCTGAGCGGCTCCCACGGCGACATCTCCTCGTTCTCGCCGAGGCACACCGACCACCGGCCCGGCAGGCCTTGCGTCGCCTGCTCGAGTTCCTGCGGGCGCACGCCGTAGCCATTCCGCACGATCAGGCCGATGGCGCGGGCGATGGTCGCGTTCGGCCGGAAGCCAGGACCGAACGCACCGCCCGCGTAGTTGATGCGAAGGCGCTGCCGGACCGGGCCGTTCACCACGATGAGCGGGGCCGGACCGCTGGTCGACTGCCAGGCCCCGCGGCTCGACCGCTCCTGCATGACCGCCTGCCAGGCGGCGAGGACCACCGGGAAGTACTCGGGCCGGCAGCCTGCCATGATCGCGTTCGCCGCCGCCTGCGCCACCGTCACGCTCCGGTTCAGGTGCGGCTGCGAGCCGATGATCTCATCGGCCGCATGCGGGGTCGTAGCCAGGCAAGCCGCGACGTCAGCCACGGTTGCGGGCACGACCGGCAACCCGTCGGTCCAGCCTTGGTCGTAGCAATACTCGATAGCGGCCTTGGCCTGCTCGACGGGGTCCTCAGCTGCGCTAGCCGGGGGGGACGACCCCCCAGACCCCCCCGCAGGCGTCGTCATGCCGAGGCGGCGGCCATGACTGGCTCAGTGAGCAGCGCCACGATCGCCGGCACGACCTGCGCAGCCCGTGTCTGGACGCCCTCTGCGGTGAGGTTGGCGACCGGGTGCGGTGTCGTTGCGTACGCGTACCCCGGCGCTTTCCGCAGATCAGCCATCGCGTTAGCACTGACGGTGAATGCGTCGCTGATGATGACGGCCGCCGGGATGCCCGCCTGCTCCAGCAGGATCCCGTCGGCAACAGCCGACGCGCTGCACGATCCGCAGTCGCCCACCCCAGCCACGACGATGTCGCAGTGCTCGGTCAGCTCGGTCATGAGCTCGGCGGGCGCCGTCTCTACGATGTTCGGCTTCTTGACGGCCACCACCGGAACGATGCCGTACTGCTCGGCCAGTTCGCGGCCCACGTCGGCGAGGAACTGCTCGGCGTTCCGCTTGGTGTTAGCCAACAGGCCGAGACGCAGGCCCGTCAGGTGCTCCGGGCGGGGCGCCAGCGCCGGCCTGCCGCGCTCGCCATTCTCAGCCGGGCCGACGGTGGGATCGACGATGGTTTCGAACACAGCTGTCTCACTCCTCGCGTGCGTCTGACTTCAGGGTACGGCGGACTCGGCGCCCGCGGCGAGCCGCATTCCGCGGGGTGGCAGGCTATGCCCATGACGCTGGATGCCGACGCGATCGTCGTCGGGGCCGGCCTCGCGGGTCTGGTGGCGGCCGCCGAGCTGATCGCGGCCGGACGCCGGGTCCTGCTGCTCGACCAGGAACCGTTTCTTGGTGGCCAGGCCATCTGGTCGTTCGGCGGGCTGTTCCTCGTCGACTCACCAGAGCAGCGCCGCCTGGGCATCCGCGACAGCTACGAGCTCGCGGCGGGTACGGTCCGAACGGACCCGGCAACTCGGTCCCGCGATTTCACATCACCTGGGGGACTGGTCCGGCGGTCGTGGCGCCGTGCGAGGCCGCGGTTCGGACCGCCGAGCAGGCCGGCACCGCCCGGCTGCTGCTGCGGCACCGGGTCGACAAGCTGCTCGTTGGCGGCGGCACCGTCGACGGCGTGCGCGGCAGCGTTCTGGCCCCGGCGGTGATCGCCGGCGGCCAGCCCAGCTCGCGCGACGTAGTCGGTGAGTTCGAGGTGCACGCACCGGCGGTGCTGGTCACCGCCGGCGGCATCGGCGGAGACCACGACCTGGTCCGCGCGCACTGGCCGCCGCGGCTAGGCCAGCCCCCGCGGCACCTGCTCTCCGGCGTTCCTGCCCACGTCGATGGCCGGATGCTCGCCATCAGCCAGGCGGCTGGCGCGGCGGTGATTAACCCGGACCGGATGTGGCACTACCCCGAAGGGATCACCAACTACGCGCCGATCTGGCCGCAGCACGGCATCCGGATCCTGTCCGGCCCGTCGTCGCTGTGGCTCGACGCGCACGGGCGGCCGCTGCCGGCGCCGCTGTTCCCCGGCTTCGACACCCTCGGCGCGCTCGAGCACATCCTGACGACTGGCTACGACTCCACCTGGTTCGTGCTGACCCGGCCGATCATCGAGCGCGAATTCGCGCTCTCGGGGTCGGAGCAGAACCGCGATCTCACCGGCAAGAGCGTCGCCAGGCTGCTGGACCGGCTGACGGCCGGACCGCCCGCCCCGGTGGCCGCGTTCGTCCGGCGCGGCCCGGACTTCCTGGCTGCACGTGGGCTGGCGGAGCTGGTTGCCAGGATCGCCGGCCGGAGCGCGGCGCAGGCGGTGGGCTAGCGATGGCAACCGTCGACGACATCCGCCGCATCGCGCTCAGCCTGCCGTCGACCAGCGAGCGCGAGACGCGCGGCTGTCTTGACTGGCGCGTGGCGGATAAGGGCTTCGTCTGGGAACGGCCGCTCCGCAAAGGCGACATTGCCGCGCTGGGCGACCGGGTGCCGGCCGGCCCGGTGTACGCGGCGAGCACCGCCGACGAGGGCATCAAGCTGGCACTGATCGCCGACAACCCGGCCGTGTACTTCACCACTCCGCACTTCGACGGGTACGCGGCGGTACTGTTCGAGCTCGACTCCATCGTCGTCGCGGAGCTGACCGAACTGATCACCGAAGCCTGGCTGGCCCGCGCGCCTCGCAGGCTTGCCGCGCAGTACCGGCCGAGCGCCGACTAGCGCCGGCGGGCGCGCGCTGTCAGCGCCGACTCACGGTGAGACGAGCTCCGCTGTTCACGACGATCGTGGCGGCCACGAGGAACGACGCGGTCAGGCTCGCGCGCGAGTTGAGGATCAGTGCGCCGCGCGGTTCGTACCAGCCGCCGCTAGTGGAGCCTGCCCCGTCCAGCGCAGTGGTGTCCGTGTCGGCCTGCCAGTACAGCATCCCCCGGTACCGTCCGCTGTGCATGGCACGCAGCAGGATGAGGCTGCCGCCGCTGTTGACCAGGACGTGGCCTCGAGCGAAGTAGAGCAGTACGCCGGCGTCACTTGTCCGGGACGGCAATGCGGGGCAGCCGGCACTGCCGTAGGGACGCAGCGGCGCGTCGATGGTCCAGCTTGCCCGCAGGACGTAGCTTCCCGGCGCGAGGCAGACCCAGGCCTTGCTGTCGACGTGCATGGATTGCTGGTAAGTGCCGGGCAGCAGCCGATACGTCCGACCGCCTCCGGTGCTGGTGCCGTCCGGGCACGCCGCTCCGGGGCACGCGGCTCTGCGTGCTGTTGGCGGGCGAAGGCCTGCCATCCAATCGCGCGCAGCGGGTTGCTGAAGCTGCGCACCGGCGGACACGGTGCCGCTGTGCCGCAGCACGCCGCCTTGCACCGTGATGTCGTGCGCCGTCAGTTGTGCGCCGCTGTTGACACACAGTGCGTTGGCGCTCGTGCCGTTGACCGCCACGGCCCACGCTGTGACCCGGGCTCCGCTGTTGAGGAGGAGATGGCAGCTGGCGCTGCCCCGACTCAGGGCCAGCAGGTCTCCGGACTGCCTGGGGACCGAGGTCAATAGGACCGGACAACCAGGCGTTCCAGCCAGTGCGCGCAGGTTGGCCCGCTCATCGGCAACGCATGATCCGGTACTGTCCTGACAATTAGGCTTCCAGCCTGCGGAAATCACAGACAGTGACAACTACATCACTCTTGTAGTATCGGGCGATGGAGCCGATGCTGTGCCCGGTCCTGATCGGCCGGCGTGCCGAGTTGCAGGCTCTGACCAGAGCTCTGGACGCGGCTGGCCAGGGCCAGGGCAGCGCGGTGTTCGTCACCGGCGACCCGGGAGTCGGAAAGTCGCGGCTGGTCCGGGAGGCGACCGCGGTGGCGGCCGAGCGCGGCTTCTTCGTCCTGGTCGGCCGCGCTACCGAATCATCGGTGCCCGTCCCATTTCGGCCGATCACCGAGGCCCTCATGGGAGCGGCCAGGGCCGGCGTCGTCCCCGATGCGCCGGGCATTGCCGACTACCGCGCGGCGCTGGGCACCCTGGTGCCGGAGTGGAGCCGCCCGGATGACAGCGATGCGGAAGTATCCCCCGTCATTGTCGGCGAGGCGCTGCTGCGGATGCTGTCGCTGCCAGCGTGGCCAGGGGGGCTGCTGGTCCTGGAGGACCTGCACTGGGCGGATCCGGAGACGGTCGCCATCGTGGAGTACCTGGCCGACAACATGCCTGCGACCGGCGTCACGTGCATGATCACGACGCGCGGTGGTCAGCCGTCGCCAGGACTCGACCTGCTGCGTTCTCTCAGCGCCCGACGAGCCGCCACCACCGTTGAGGTTGCGCGGCTCTCGTCACGCGCCGTCGGCAAGATGGCGGCCGCCTGCCTGGATGTCCCGGAAGTACCAGAACCGGTCAGCAGGCTGCTCGCCCACTGCGACGGTCTTCCGTTCGCGGTCGAGGAGATCCTCGCCGCGGCCGTGTCGTCTGGCGAGCTGGTACACGCGCCCGACGGCTGGCAGGTCGACCCGGATATCGTCACCGGCGTGCCGCAGTCGATCATCGGCTCGGTGCGCAATCGCATCGCCGGCCTCGGCCGCCAGGCCAGGAGCGTGATCGTGTCTGCCGCGGTGCTCGGCCGGCAGTTCGACTGGACGCTGTTGCCGAGCGTTGCCGAAGTGACCGAGTCGGAGACGCTCGACGCGCTGCACCAGGCGCACGAGGTCCAGCTGATCGAGCCCATGGGCGCAGACGCCGGTGCGTTCAGGTTCCGGCACAGCCTTACCAGGACCGCGATCGTGTCTGACCTGCTACCGCCAGAGCTGGCGGCGCGATCGGCGCGGGCCGCCGTCGCCGTCGAGGCGGCGCACCCAGGCCTGCCGGGTGCCTGGTGCGTGCTGGCCGCCGAGCTGTCCGCCTCCGCTGGCCAGCGGGTGGCCGCGGCCCGGCTGCTGCTGACGGCCGGGCGGCGGGCAATCCGGCAGGCCGCCATCACCAGCGGGACAGCTGCGCTGCAGGATGCCCGGAGGCTGATCGGCGAGGCGGCTGCGAAAGAGCTCGGCGGGCTGGACATCGACATAGACGAGGCGCTCGTCGACACGCTCGCCCTATCCGGCAAATACGATCAACTCGGCCAGCTCATGACAGATCTACTCGCCAGGCTTGGGCCCGCCGACCAGCGGCGCGAGGCGCTCATCCGGGTCCGTGCTGCGAGCACGCGCCCCGAGGACAACCTCGACGCAGCCGCCGACCACCTCGCGGTGGCCAGCGTCATCGCAGGCCGGCTGCAGGATCCCGAGCTTGCCAGCCGGGTCGACGTGGCAACCGCGCGGTATGCCCTAGTTTGTGGTGAGCTTGACCGGGCGGAGGACCTGGCGCGCCGATCACTGACAGCCGCCGAGAACGCCGGACTCACCGGCTGGGCCGCCGAAGTCGCGGTGGAATCACTCGGCATGATCGGCCGGCTAGAGCGGATCAGGAACACCGGCGGCGCCCGGGCCGCCTTTGAGCGCGCTTACAAGATCGCCGATAAGCGCGGGCTCGGTGTCTGGCGCATTGCGGTCCTACACCGGCTGGCTACCCTCGGCATGCTCGAGGACGGGCAGACTAGCGGACTGCTCGACGTGCGCGATCTGGCGCACGAGGCTGGCCTTTTCTCCATCGCCACGACGATCGACCTCCAGCTGGCCAACCTGCTCAGCCTGGGCACAGACACCGACCGGGCCCTGGATATGGCCAACGAGTGCGAGCGCGAGGCTCGCCTGATCGGCTCCCGGCGGATCGAGGCAATGGCCCTGTGCCTGCAGGGCCTCGCCGTCGGGATCCGCGGCGACGCACGGGCGGTCGAGCAATGCGCCCAGCGCGCCGAGGCAGCACTGCCGGGCGATCCGGAGGTTCTGCTTGGCACTGTCGGCCAGGTGCGAGTGGCGGGCGCGCTGTTCCGGGACGAAGTCGGACAGGCGGTGCAGTACGCGGCGCAGGCTGGCGAGTTCGCGGCACAGGTGCTGACTGCGCCGCGCCACGCTCGGGGTTACTACTCGCCGACGCAGATCCCGCTGGTCGGGCGCGGGCGGTCCTGGGGGCTGCGGGCCCTGCTCGCGGCGGTCAGCGGGGAGGCCGGAGCTGCCGCGATCGAGCAGGCGGAGATGGCCGGAGCCGCGGTGAGCTGGAACCGGGGCTGCCTGGCGTACGCGGCGGCCGTGCTGGCCGGGCGGGCCGGAGAGCAGCAGCGCGCGGAGTCCCTTGCCGACGACGGCGCCGCCTGGTTCGCGCCATTTGCGCCATGGTGGAATCACCTCGCCACGAGGCTGGTGGCGCCGTGCGCGCTCCGCGACGGCTGGGGGGAACCGGTGTCGTGGCTGCGCGAGGCGGTGGCCGGCTTCGAGGGGTCCGGCCATGCCCGGCTGGCCTCGGCCTGCCGGGGTCTCCTTCGTCAGGCGGGCGTGCCCGTGCCGCGCTCGGGGCGCGGCCTGGCGAAGGTGCCGGCGCAGCTGCGCCGACTAGGCGTCACCAGCCGGGAGATGGATGTGTACCTGCTGGTCGCGCGCGGGTACTCCAACGGCCAGATCGCCGAACAGCTGTACATATCGCCCAAAACTGTCGAGACGCACGTGGCGAGTCTGGTGGCCAAAACCGGCCAGCCGGGGCGCCGAGAACTAGTAGCGCACGCCGCCCGGAACGCCACTTTCTTAGCCTCCGGCAGCACCCGGTTCTTAACTCAGGGATGCCGCCGCACTAGCTCAGGCTCTGCCTGATGTGGCCGCTGGCCAGGCGCGAGATGGTTACTTGCTAGAAGTTACCCCGAGGTACGTGCAGTGCCAGCAAGGAGGCATCTCATGCACGCCATGGCAGCTGCGGCCACCTGCCCCGGCGACACGTTCGAGGAGCAGGCGATCCCCCACGCTCCTCAGTTGTACGCCGTCGCACTCCGGCTCACCCGACGTCATTGTGACGCGGAGGATCTGGTCCAGGACACGCTGGCCCGGGCCTACGCCAAGTTCCACCAGTTCACCCCCGGCACCAACCTTGGCGGCTGGCTCTACCGGATCCTGCTCAGCACCTTCTACAGCGCATGCAGGCAGCGCAATCGCCGCCCGGCAGAGGTTCTCATGGCCGGGGAGGAAGCAGGCGGCCGGACTGCGCTGGCTCCGGCGGCGATGTCCGCCGAGGCAGAGGCGCTCGGCCGGCTGGGTGACTCGGACGCGGTCCGTGCCCTCGTCGACCTGCCGGTCGCCTACAGGGCGGTCGTCTACCTGGCCGACATCGAAGGCTACCGGTATGCCGAGATTGCCGACGTCCTGTCCATCCCGGTGGGCACGGTCATGTCGCGCATTCATCGCGGCCGGGCGATGTTGCGCGCGAAGCTGAGCCAGTCGCGGCCCGCGACGCCGTCCTCGACCCAGCGGGCGGTCCCCGCACCGCCAAGGGAGGTCGCCGGGCTCGCCGCGTGAGAGCATGCGCCGGCGTCGCGTAAGAATGGCTCATGAGTAAAAGTCCGGCGGCGCCGCCGCCCGGTGACAAACCGGTTCGCACCGCTCCCCCGCAGCCGCCCGCGTGGCGGCACTGGCTCTGGCTGCTCTGGCTCGTCGTCATTCTGCTCTGGGTGGTGCCCGCGTACGTGCACACGACGCCGCGGGAGGTGCTCACCTACTCGCAGTTCAGCAGCGACGTTGCGGCACACAAGGTCAAGAGCGTCACCATCCCGAGCCCGTCCGCGGAGGGCGCGAACGTCACGGTCACCGGCACCCTTTCCGGCGGTAAGGACTTCTCGGCCGTAACGCCGCCGATCACGCCGGGCTTGCCGCTGGCCGACAGCCTGAAATCGGCGGGCGTGGCGATCACTTACCAGGCGCCAGGCAGCTCGTTCGGCGGCCTGCTGCTAGAAATCCTCATCTTCCTGGTGCTGCCGTTCGTCGTACTCATCTGGCTCTTCCGGCGGATGGCGCGCAGCACGGGCAGCTCGCTGCAGGGCGTGATGGGCATCGGCCGGTCCAGAGCCAAGGTCTTCGACGCAGAGCGGCCGCAGACCCGGTTCGCCGACGTGGCGGGATACGCCGGCGTGAAGGCCGAGATCAGCGAAGTCGTCGACTTCCTGCGCAACCCCGACCGGTATCAGCGGGCCGGCGCGATGGCGCCACGTGGCGTGCTCATGGTCGGCCCGCCGGGCACCGGCAAGACGCTGCTGGCCAGGGCGGTGGCCGGCGAGGCGTCGGTGCCGTTCTTCTCCGTAGCGGGCTCCAGCTTTGTGGAGATGTTCGTCGGCGTCGGCGCTGCCAGGGTGCGCGACCTGTTCGCCGAGGCCCGCAAGGCGGCCCCGGCGATCATCTTCATGGACGAGATCGACGCCATCGGCCAGCGCCGCGGCGGCGCCGGGCAGATCGTCGCGAACGACGAGCGTGAGCAGACTCTCAACCAGCTGCTGTCCGAACTGGACGGGTTCGATCCGAGGTCGGGGATTGTGGTGCTCGGCGCTACGAACCGGCCAGAGGTGCTCGACCCGGCGCTGCTGCGACCCGGCCGGTTCGACCGCCAGGTGGTCATCCCGCTGCCGACGCTCGACGAGCGCACGGCCAGCCTGGCGGTGCCCTGCCGGGACAAGAAGCTCGGTCCGGACGTGGACCTGCAGGTCGTGGCGCGCGGCACGCCCGGCTTCTCCGGCGCGGACCTGGCGAACCTGGCCAATGAGGCGGCCATCTTCGCCGTGCGCGAAGGACGCGACGTGCTGAGCGCGGCCGACTTCGAGAACGCCAGGGACCGGATCCTGCTCGGCCGGCGGGAGGACTCCAACGTGCTGCTGCCGGAGGAGAAGCACGCCGTGGCGGTGCACGAGGCCGGTCACGCGCTGGTAGCGGCGCTCTCGGAGCACGCCGACCCGGTGGCGAAGGTGACAATCTTGCCCGCCGGTCAGGCCCTCGGCGTCACCCAGCAGCTACCGCTCTACGAGCGGCACCTGTACGGCGAGGAGTATCTCACCGAGTCGCTGGCCGTCCGGCTTGGCGGCCGGGCGGCGGAGCTCGTCGAGCTCGGTCAGGGCTCGACCGGCGCCGCGAACGATCTGGCCTCCGCCACCGACCTGGCGACCAAGATGGTGCGCGAGTTCGGACTCTCGGACAAGCTCGGGCCGATCGGCTATCCGCAAGGCGGCTCGGTGTTTCTCGGCGACGGCGCGGGCAGCGGCGGCTTCTCCAGCCGGCCGTTCGCCGAGGCGACACAGGCGAACATCGACGGCGAGGTGGCCAGGCTGCTACGGGAAGCCGAGCAGACGGCGATAGCGCTGATCCGGGCGCACACGGCCGAGCTGGATCGGCTCGTCGCGTTGCTGCTGGCGAAGGAGACGGTCGACGGCGCGGAGGTCTACGCCATCGTCGGCAGGCCGGTGCCGGAGCGGCGGGCTGAGCCGATGATGATCGCTCCGCACGGGGCTTCCGTCGCCGCGCCGCCGGATGGCGCGCGGCCGCACACAGCTGACGCTCCTGACCACTAGCGCCACCCGGGCCCGCCGGCCCGGCGGTCGGGCGACCGCTGTCTAGGCTGGCTCCGTGGCGATGAACACTGACCGGCGCGCCGCCGACTCCCGGTACGTGCCGGCCGCAATGCGGCGTGACGTCCGGCTGCTGGGCGAGATCCTCGGCCAGGTCATCAGCGAGGGCGATGGACCGGACTTGCTCGATGATGTCGAGGAGCTCCGGCACCGGGTGATCGCCGCGCGCAGCCCCGAGGCAGCCGGTGGCGAGGGCGACGCCGCCGACGATGACATCGCGGCGCTCGTGGCCAGCTGGCCGCTGGCAAGGGCTGCGGCCGTGGCGCGCGCCTTCACGGTCTACTTCCACCTGGCCAACCTTGCCGAGGAACACCAGCGGATCAGGACGCTGCGCGCGCGAGACACCGACACCGAGCCGGTGCGCGAGTCCCTGGCCGCCGCGATGACCACGCTCGGCGAAACGATCGGCGCCGGTCCGCGCGCCAGCCTGCTGGGGCGGCTGGAGGTGCACCCCGTGCTGACCGCGCACCCGACTGAGGCGCGGCGCCGCGCGGTTACCGATGCGCTGCGCCGGATCAGCGGCCAGCTCGACGTGCTGGACACCGCTCAGCTCGGCGCCGCCGCTCGCGCCGATGCGCTGCGCCGGCTGCGCGAGGAGGTGGACCTGCTGTGGCGCACCTCGGCGCTGCGCAGCCAGCCGATGCAGCCGCTGGACGAGGTACGGTCCGGCGCCGCGGTGTTCGACGACACGCTGTTCCGGCTGGCGCCGAGCGTGTACCGGTCCCTTGATCGGGCCCTGCTGGGCGAGCTTTCGGGAGCGGTGCCTCCGGAGGCACCCGCATTCCTGAGGTTCGGCAGCTGGATCGGCGCCGACCGCGACGGGAACCCTTTCGTCACCGCGGAGGTCACCGAGCAGGCGGCGAGCATCCAGACCGACCACGCACTCCGCGCGCTGGAGAACGCCACCAGCAGGATCGGCCGGTCGCTGACGGTGGACGCCGGGCTGCTCGCGGCGTCCGCCGGAGCTGGCAAGCCCGCCTGGCCGGCCGTCGATGAGCTGGTGGCGACGCTGGCGGCAGCGCATCGATCGCACCCGGCGGTGGTCGGCGAGCTGCTGACGCACTCGCCGGGCGAGCCGTTCCGCGCCTTCCTGCTGTACGCCGGGCACCGGCTGCAGGCGACCCGGCTGGCCGAGGCCGCGGCGTCCGGGCTCGGCTACGGCACCGCTGCGGAGTTCGTGGCAGACCTGCGGCTGGCCCAGCGCGCACTGGCCGAAGCGGGCGCCGTCCGGCAGGCTTACGGCGAGTTGCAGCACCTCATCTGGCAGGCCGAGACGTTCGGATTTCACCTGGCCGAACTTGAGGTCCGGCAGCACAGCGCCGTGCACAGCGCGGCGCTGCGCGAGCTGCGGGCGGGCCGGCCGCCATCGGCACAGACCAGAGAGGTGCTCGCCACCATCGCGGCGATCCGGACGATCCAGCGGCGACACGGCGCGGCGGCCTGCCGCCGGTACGTCGTGAGCTTCACCACGTCAGCCGCCGACGTGGCGGCCGTGTACGAGCTCGCCGAGTTCGCCTGCCCCGGCGACACGCCGGAGCTCGATGTCGTCCCGCTGTTCGAGAGCGGTAACGACCTGGCCAGCGCCGTGCCGATCCTGGCCGAGATGATCGCGCTGCCACCGGTAGCGCGCCGGCTGGCCGCGACCGGCCGCCGGCTGGAGGTCATGCTCGGCTATTCCGACTCGGCCAAGGAACTGGGTATGGTCAGCGCGACGCTGCGGCTGTACGAGGCACAGCTGCGGCTGGCACAGTGGGCAGCCGACCGAGAGATCAGGCTGGTGCTGTTCCACGGCCGCGGCGGTGCGCTCGGCCGGGGCGGTGGCCCGGCCGGCCGCGCTGTGCTAGCGCAGGCGCCAGGATCGGTTGACGGGCGCCTGAAGGTCACCGAGCAGGGCGAGGTCATCTTCGCGAGATACGGCCACCCGTCGATAGGGCAGCGGCACCTGGAACAGGTCAGCTCGGCGGTGCTACTGGCGTCTGCGAGCAGCGCGACCACATCGGCCGGCCCGGCGAGCCCGATAGACGCGGTCCGCCGGGACGACCCGGCCGTCGCGCTGGCCGCGGTGACGGGCCCACTGGAAGCAGGGGCTCTGGCGGCCTACCGGGCACTCGTCACGGCCGACGGGTTTGCCGACTGGTTCGCCCGGCTCAGCCCGCTCGGCGAGATCGGCGGAATGCGGCTCGGCTCCCGGCCGGCCCGGCGCGGGCTCGATGCCCCTGCCAGGATGGCCGACCTGCGCGCTATTCCCTGGGTGTTCGCCTGGGCGCAGACGCGCATCAACCTGCCTGGCTGGTACGGCCTCGGTAGCGGGCTCGCCGCGGCCATCGACGCGCCAGGCGGCCTGGCCGCCGTGCGCTGTGCCTGCCGGGACTGGCCGCTGCTGGCCGTGCTGCTCGACAACGCCGAGATGAGCCTGGCGAAGACCAACCGCCGCATCGCCGTGCGGTACCTCGCGCTCGGCGGGAACGACCGGCTCGGTGTGCAGCTACTGGATGAGTACGACCTGACCAGGAAGCTGGTCCTGGAGGTGTCCGGCCACGACGGGCTGCTCGCGGGCCGGGCGGTGCTGGCGCGCGCCGTCGCGCTCCGCGACCCGTACGTCGATGCGCTGTCGCACCTGCAGTTGCGGGCTCTCGCCGCCGTCCGCGGCGGCACTGAGGAGGCCGACCACGCGGCACTCGAGCGGTTCCTGCTGTTGACCGCGGGCGGCATTGCGGCTGGCCTGCAGAACACCGGTTAGCCGAGGTTTTCGGCTGGCCAGCTCGCGGCCAGCGCTGTGATATCAATGCGCCATGACGAGCCAGGCTGAACCGATCGTGGGCACTGCGGACACTGGCCTCCCGGACCTGCTAACCCTGGAGCAGATCGAGGACGACCTGTTCCGCACCGTGGTGGTGAGCCCCGAACCGGCCGGGCTGTTCGGCGGCCAGGTGGCCGCCCAGGCGCTGCGGGCAGCCGCGCAGACCGTCCCGGACGGCCGCCAGCCGCATTCGCTACATGGCTACTTCCTCAGCCGCGGCGACGCCTCGCGCCGGGTGCTGCTGACAGTCAGCCGGGACCGCGATGGCGGCTCGTATTCCAATCGTCGGGTCATCGCGGTACAGCACGGCACGGTCATCTTCAACATGGCGGCGTCGTTTCACCGGCCGGAGAACGGGCCGGTCTACCAGGCGCACGCGGCGCCAGCCGTGGAGCCGCCTGAGGACCTGCCGGACAGCGAGCGGCGCGGACCCATGCATGGCGTGCAACTCCGGATCCCGAGCCAGCCGCAACCTGGCCAGCGGTGGCCGTCGCGGGTCTGGCTGCGGTCGCGGCACCCGCTCGACGGCGACATCGTGCACGCGTGTGCCCTCGCTTACATCTCCGATATGTTCACCGGGCACTCGGCGGTGCCGGGCCTGGCCATCGGCGGGCCGGTGACCAGCATCGACCACGCCCTCTGGCTGTACCGCCCGGTGGCGCTCGATGACTGGGTGCTCATGGACCTGCAGCCCGAGACGGCCTTCGGCGGCCGGGCCAGCTACACCGGGCGCATCTTCAGCCGGGACGGGACGTTGTGCGCCGGGATAGCACAGGAGACCCTGTTCCGGGCCTAGCTGGCATCTAGACCGTTTCGTTACCAGCGTTTATTGTGGCAATGCTCAGGCTTTTTACGGCATCACCACAGGCCCATGACCTTATCATGACTTAGCAGCGCAGTACTGAAGGTGACGATTTCAGCACCGAGGGTGTTCGCGGGCGCGGACAAGCCTGGTCGATGGCGGAGGAGGGCGGATGCGCCTGCGGGGTCTGCGGCCCGCCCTCATCGGACTCACCGTGGCGGCAGCCGTAGTGGTAGGCGTCGCACTGAGCCCGCCGGCTCGCAGTTCGATCTCGGTGCCTGGCCACCTCGCCTCGTTCGGCCAGACGACCACGATCGGCGCGCTGTTCACTCTGTCTTCCTCGGGCCAGCTGCAGAACCACTTCTGTACCGCCAGTGTCGTCGACAGCCCGGCCGGTGACCTGACCGTGACAGCCGCCCACTGCATGCAGGGTCAGCAGGCCGACCAGGTGGCATTTGTGCCGGACTACTCGGCCGGGCGGGAGCCATATGGAGTCTGGACCGTTACCAGCGTGATCGAGGACCACCGGTGGCGGGAGTCGGGCGATGCGGACGACGACTTCGCGTTCCTGGTGGTCGATCAGGCGGACAGCACGGTTCCGGTCGAGGACCTCACCGGTGGCGAGACGCTCGGCATCAGCGCCCAGCCCGGCAGGTCGGTCAAGGTCGCTGGCTACCCGGACACCGCCAGCACGATGGTGAGCTGCAACAACACGGTGATTGCTTTCAGCCCTACCCAGTTCGAGTTTGACTGCGATGGCTTCACCGACGGCACGAGCGGCAGTCCGCTGCTGGCCGAGGCCATCCCCGCCGGCGCAACGGGAGAAGCCGCGACCGACGGCATCGACATGGTGATCGGCGTGATCGGCGGGTATGAGCAGGGCGGCTATACGCCCTCGGTGTCCTACGCTGCCCGGTTCGCGGCCAACTTCGCCGCCCTCTACCAGCGCGCGCTGCTGGTATCGGCCGGCTCCGGCGGATAGCGGCGCGGCAGCCCGTCGGGTAGCTGGGACGGCGGCGGCACCGTCAGCGCGGCTATCCCAGCGCGCGACATCTTGCTATACCGGGGTTATGACCGATGACGGTATCGCCGGCCAGATGCGCGGCGCCGCGGCGACGCTGCTCCAGCAGCTAGACGACGACCAGCGCGCGCTCGCGCAGCTGCCCTTCACCGACGACGCCGCACGGCGCTGGCTTGAGTACCGGCCGGAGCCGCGGCCGGGCGCCTGCCTGGCGACGCTGACCACAGACGCCCGTAAGGCCGCGCACCGGCTGCTCGCCACCGCACTGAGCGACCGGGCGTTTGCTCAGGTCATGGCCATCGTCGCACTGGAGGAGGTGCTCGATCGGCGGGAGCGGGGCGCGCTGCGCCGGCACAGTGGCGACTACTGGGTAGCAGTGTTCGGCGACCCGGCCGGCCACGAGCCGTGGTCGTGGCGGTTCGAGGGGCACCACGTGTCGGTGACCATGACCGTGATTGATGCCGCTGTTTCGCCGGCTCCGATCTTCCTTGGCGCCAACCCGGCCCGAGTGAGTTACGGCGGCCGCACGGTGTCCCGCCCGCTGGCTCCCGAAGAGGATCTCGGCCGCGCGCTGCTGGACGCCCTGGATACCGGCAGCCGGGCGCTGGCCGTGGTCGCAGACGAAGCCCCGGCTGACATCCGGACGGCTACCCGGCCGCAGGCGCAGCCGGATTTGCAGCCGCTCGGCGTCGCGGCGGCGCAGCTCGGTCCCACCGGCCGGGCGCTGCTCGCCCAGCTAGTCGCCCTTTACCTGGACCGGCTCGTGCCCGAGCTGGCCGGCCGGGAGGCCGACCGCGTCGCTGGCGGCGAGCTCTACTTCGCCTGGGAAGGACCGGCGTCGCCCGGCACCCGGCACTACTACCGGGTGCAGGGCGACGACCTGCTCATCGAGTACGACAACACCACCCTGGATGGCAACCACGCGCACACCGTGCTGCGGCGGCCGCACAGCGACTTCGGAGCCGACATCCTGGCGGCGCACTACGGCCGCGCGCATGTCGGCTAGAAGCCGGGATTCGCGGTGGAGATGTCGTAGCTCGGTCCCCAGTACCACTGCGTGGCGCTGGCGCCGGGAACCATGTGCGGAACGCCGGTCGGGTCGGCGATCCACCAGCGGACGCGCGCCTGCATCCACGACGGGAGCGTCGAGACGGCCTGCTGCACGGCGGACCACTCGTCCAGCATCGTGTAGATCCGGGCGTTGGCCGAGGGGTCGAGCGCCAGGTGCTGCGCTACCCAGGCCGGGACCATGCTGGGCGTCGCGTCCCCCGGCTCCACGTCGAGTGCCGAGGCGGCCGGGTCGGTGCCCCAGGCGTCGATCCAGATGGTCGGCCGACCAGCCATTTCCGCCGCCGGAACGGCGAAATGGCCAGTGGCGTAGGTGGCACACATCGCGCCCGCCGGGATGGCCGCGGGGGCGGCCGAATCGTAGATCTCGATGGGCTGCTCGGCCGCGGCCGGCTGGGACGGCGACGGCGACG
>JBAUAR010000109.1:0-6213 GCA_049675875.1 Streptosporangiaceae bacterium | reverse complement strand
CACCGCCCGCCAGCCCAGCCGTGCAGCAGCGGCAGCCACACCGGCCCGGCCGGGCTGGCGTGCTCTGGGTCGAGCGCGGTGGTCGCGATCCGCAGCGCCGCCGCTCCCTCGGCCGATGCCAGAGCGCGGCGAGCGGCCTGCTCTCGGCGCGGGCCGGGGAAGCAGAACAGCAGCAGCGGGCACGTGTGATTCACGTCCGCCATGGCGCTGGCGAGCCGGCCGTATCCGGCGAGCTTGCCAGCAAGCTGGGGCAGGTGCTCGCTGCCGGTGTCGTACTCCAGCAGGAACGTGACCTGCCGCTCGTGCTCGGCCCACACGCCCAGCCCGTCGGGGCGGGGCGGGCCCTCCCAGGCGAGCCGGGCCGCCGTCCGGCCCTGCAGCCATCCGGCCGCGGCGGTCTCACCCAGCCACAGCTGCAGCTCGGTCCCGCCCCCGGCACTGCGCGCGGTGGCGGCCAGCGCGGCGAAGAACCAGTTCACGCCGGTGAGGTGGGCCAGCCGCTGGGAGCGTTCCAGGGCCGCCTGCCGATCCGCGCGGACAGCCGCCTGCCATCTCTTGTCGTCGGCGTCTTCGGCGCCGAGCAGGACGGCGCCGACCGGGCCGAGCAGGTAGTGCCAGGGCGCGGACCCGGTCTCGCGGTGCGGCCGGAACCGCCGCAGCACCCCGATCTGCACGAGCACGGTCAACCGGTGCCGGGCGGTGATCACGCTGCCAAACCCGAGCGCGCTCAGCTGACCGGTGGTCACCACCCGGTGCTCGCCGACCGCGCGGACCAGGCTGCGGTCGCGGCTTGTCAGGTGCGCGGCCGCCGCCAGCACCGCCTGGTCGGACGCTGAACCAGTCGCGCGCCCCGCCCGCGCCCGCGGCGCCGCGGAAGATTGTGATGCCATCAGTCATCAGTCCCGGATCCGCGCCTCGTGCCCATCAGCGTGCTGGCCTGCCGTTTCGCGCCCGCGTGACCCGGCACCTGGCCCGGACGTTGTGGGCGACCGGGGCAGCATCCGCCCAACCGTCCAGGCCACGGGCCGGGGCAACGCTTGCGTTCGCCCAACGGTTGTCGAAGCGGTGCAAGGCGCATGGTCAGCGTGCGTCACCTCCCGCACAACAGAAGTCCGGGATCCCCGGCGGCATTTCACGCCCCGAGGCCAGATCGTTACCGGCACACGACCGCGGCGCCCGGCGAACGGCGAGCGTGGCGGCTGTCCTCACAGACAGAAATCCGGATTGCAGGGCTCTTATTGCCGCGGGCACACGCAATCAGGCGGCCGGCCAGGTGGCACCCGTACAGCGTCCTGACCGCGGAGACAAGGCCAGCCGGAACCTGCGCAGCTCGATGACTATCGCGGTCAGCCTGGTGCGCGGTCGTCGGCTTGGCACCTATGGGTTGGTCGCCGATCCGATCCCGAAAACTGATGGTGCTCACAGAGGACGCCGTGGCCTGCAGGAGTTTCCGGGATAGTGACAGCCAGCACCGCATGTCACCCGACGTAAGCAGCAGGCGACTGGTGCAGCCTAGACGGCGTCCGGTGGCTCGCCCACCGAGAAACTGGCAGGGACGGCGGAGCGCGGCGCAGTCTTCTCGCAGGCGTCCGGCGACCTGGCGAGCCCAGGTCTGTCCACGGCAGGACTGTCGCAGGACCACTGCAGGACCATCGCAGGGCCACGGCAGGGCCATCGCACGGCTCAGTCAGGTGCGCGGCCGCCGCCAGCACCGCCGATAGATCGTTCGCGCCCACGAGAGTGGTGTACGGGGTAGCCGGTACGTCTGTGACTGGCGGCGTGCCGGCGTGACCTGAGACGGCCACCTCGTGATCCTTCGAATTGCTCTGTCTGAGACGAAGGAGAATGAAGTGGCCGCAGGTGGCATTGTGCCGGTCGACGGCGCGTATTTCGAGCAGACCCTGGCGTCGGCGAGCCCGGATGTGCTGCGAGAGATGATCCGCGGTTTCGCCCAGCGAATGATGGATGCCGACGTTGAGGTGGCGTGCAACGCCGGGTACGGGGAGGTCACCCCGGACCGGGTGAAGTCCCGCAACGGCTACCGGCGGCGGGAGTGGGATACTCGGGCCGGGACCGTGGAGCTGGCGATCCCCAGGCTGCTGCAGGGGTCGTACTTCCCCGAGTTCCTGACTCACCGGCGGCGGGCGGAAAGGGCCCTGGCCAGCGTGGTGGCGACCAGCTACCTTCTCGGGGTCAGTACCCGGCGGGTGGAGAAGCTGGCCGCCGCGCTGGGCGTGACCGGGCTGAGCAAGTCGCAGGTGTCGGTGATGGCCGCCGAGCTCGATGAGATGGCCCGCGTCGTTCCGCAGCCGGCGGCTGGACGCCGGCCCGTACACGTTCGTGTGGATCGACGCGCTGACCCAGAAGGTCAGAGAGGGCGGCAGCACGGTGAACGTGCACGCGCTGGTCGCCACCGGCGTCAACGCCGACGGCCGCCGGGAGATCCTCGGTCTGGATGTCACCAGCTCCGAGGACGGCGCGGGCTGGCTGGCGTTCCTGCGCGGCCTGGCTGCCCGAGGCCTGTCCGGGGTTCAGCTGGTCACCTCCGACTGCCACCAGGGCCTGCGGGATGCGATCGCCAGCGTGCTGCCCGGCGCCGCATGGCAAAGATGCCGTGCCCACTACGCGCGGAATCTGCTCACCCGTGTCCCGAAGTCTGCGCAGCCGTGGGTGTCCACCCTGGTGCACACCATCTTCGAGCAGCCCGATGCTGCCTCCGTCCGCGCCCAGCACCACCAGGTCGTCTCCGCTCTCGAGGCGAAGTTCCCGGCCGCTGCGGCGCACCTAGACGACGCCCGCTACGACATCCTGGCCTTCACCGCCTTCCCCCGCGAGATCTGGCGCCAGGTGTGGTCTAACAATCCGCAGGAGCGCCTGAATAAGGAGATCCGCCGGCGAACCGACGTGGTCGGCATCTTCCCCGGCCGCGACGCCATCATCCGGCTCGTCGGCGAGGTCCTGGCCGAGCAGAATGACGAATGGACCGAGGGCCGCCGCTACATTGGCCCCGAAATCCTCGCAGCTTGCCGCCAGGCCGGAAAGGCGAGCGACACGACTGAAACAGAAGTGACAATAGACCGGACTTCCGCATCTCGTAGGCATTCGAGCGCCTGATCGCTAGCATCGTGCCTGGTGGCGGGCTTGTGACGTTCACCCAAACCAGCCTTGTCGTAGGCACACGTTTATCGGTGTGTCGCTGGCATTTGCAGGCTAGACGCGTTGTACTTGTAGGCATGTACTTGCGGGAAACACGGCGGGTGAACAAGGACGGCTCGGTCGTGCGGTACCTGCAGCTGGCCCACAACGAGCGCAACCCGGTCACCGGCGTCCCGGCCGCGAAGGTGATCTACAACTTCGGCCGCGCGGAGACGGTGGACCGTGCTGCGCTAGCCCGGCTGGTCGCCTCGATCGCCCGGTTCCTGGAGCCGGAGCAGGCGCTGGCCGCGGCGGCCGGGACCGGGGTGGAGATCGTGGACTCGCGGCGGCTGGGCGGGGCCTGGGTGCTGGGCCGGGTGTGGGAGCGGCTGGAGATCGGGAAGGCGATCCGCCGGGTCGCCGCCGGGCGGCGCGTGGACGGGGACGCCGTCGGGCGGGTGATCTTCGCGCTGGCCGCGCAGCGGGCGCTGGAGCCGGCGTCCAAGCTGGCAGCGACCCGCTGGGTGGCCGAGCAGGTGTTCATCGAGGGCTGCCCCGGGTTCTCCGACGATGCGGCCTACCGGGCGATGGACTTCCTGCTCGGCGCGCTGGACGAGATCGCCGCCGAGATCTTCTGGTCGGTCGCGCACCTGCTGAACCTGGACGTGGACATCGTGTTCGTCGATACCACCTCGACGTACTGGGAGATGGAGGTAGCCGCCGAGCTGGCCGAGACCGCGGAGCAGGACGAGGACGACGACGGCCTGCCGGCCGAGGAGGGCGCGCGGCGGTTCGGGCATTCCAAGGACCACCGCGACGACCTGCCGCAGGTGGTGATCGCGATGGCGGTCACCAGGGACGGGATCCCGGTGCGCTGCTGGACCTTCCCCGGCAGCACCGGCGACCAGAAGATCATCCGGCGGGTGAAGGACGACCTGGGGGCCTGGAACCTGCGCCGGCTGGTGCGGGTCGCCGACCGCGGGTTCGCGTCGGCGGCCAACCGGGCGTACCTGTCCCGCGGCGGCGGGCATTTCATCCACGCCGAGAAGCTCCGCAACACCAACAGCGAGGCCGCCGCCGCGCTGGCCCGGCCCGGCCGCTACCACCATGTCGCGGGGAACCTGCGGGTCAAGGAGGTCATGGTCGGCGGCGACGGGGAACGCGCCGAGCGGTTCACCGTCTGCCACAACCCCGACCAGGCGCAGCGGGACCAGCAGGTCCGCGACCGGCTGGTCGCCCACCTGGAACACCTCATCGGCGGGTCGGATGCCTGGACCCAGCGCCGGCGCGACGAGCTGGCCGGGAGCCTGCGCGGCAAGCCGGGGCTGCGCCGGTTCCTGCGCCGGACCCCCGGCGGGCTGCTGCGCATCGACAAGTCCGCCATCAACCGGGAATCACACCTGGACGGCAAGTGGCTGCTGCGCACCAACGACGACACCCTCACCGCCGAGGACCTGGCCGCCGCCTACAAGCAGCTCCTCGAGGTGGAACGCGGGTGGCGGGACATGAAGGGCGCCCTCGGACTGCGGCCGGTTTATCACCACCGCGAGGACCGGATCCGCGCCCACGTCCAGCTGTGCTGGCTGGCGCTGCTGCTCATCCGGGTCGTCGAGACCGCCGCCGGCGACACCTGGCGCAACATCCGCTGCGAACTTGACCGCATGCACCTGGTCACCCTCGCCACCGCCGCCGGCCAGGTCGCCCAGCGCTCGGTCACCACGCCCGGCCAGCAGGCCATCCTCAGCGCCCTGCAGCTGCCCGGCCCGCCGCTGTTCTTCGACTTCACCGTCGAGACCGGTGCCGGAGGCTGACGCCGCCCGCCAGCCGGCCAGGGCGTGTAGTAACACGCCGCGATCAAGCTGCTGCTGAATCGCGCCAGCTCAGAGCACAGATTTCCTTGATCATCTGCCTACCATCTGCGGAAGTCAGGATAGACGCAATTGGTGCTTAGCTAATCCATAGATCGCGAGGCGGTCATCTCATACACCACCTCCGTGGGCGCGGCCCCTAGATCGGACGGTGAAGCCAGCGCGCGCCCCGCGCGTCCCCGACCCGCCCCCGAAGATTGAGATGCCATCAGTCATCAGTCCGGGATCCGCGCCGCAGGTCCATCAGCGCGCACGCCTGCCGCTTCGCGCCTGCCCGACTCGGCACCTGGCCTGGACGTTCTGGGGTTGCAGGGCGGAAATTGACACAGCCAAGCTACATTCGCGGTCCGCCAGATGGCCGACCCGATGGCCGAGAAGTCGACAGGCTGGTACAGGCACGATGACCTGCGTCGCTGCGCACTCGAGGGCTAGTCGAGCGCAGCCCGCGCGCCTTCCGCTACCGGGTCACAGACACCGGCCTGGCCGACGTGCTATTTCTAAGGCGGCTGCACGACAAATTCCTGCGCACCGGCCTTGCCCACCTCGCCGACCCAGCCAGCAGCCTTCGGCTGGCCGCTGTCAGCCTCGCCTACGCCACCACCATCGATGACCTCGCGAGGCAGTGATAGTTTTGGTAGCCCGGATGCTGGCCACCATCGCACCGCGGGCACTGAGCTAAGTGGGCATCCCCGGTGGTGAAGTTGTCATGTCTCAGCCCGCCAGTCCGGCAGGTCTGATTCCCAGTCGTCGTCCTGCCAGTCGAGCGGCACGCGGACCGATGCCTGTGACGTGCGGCCGGATAGAGAGATCTCCAGTTCCCGCGCCTGAGGGCTGACCGGCGGGTGTAGCCGCAGCGGGAACTCCGCGCCGCCGATACCGCCCCCGCCTCTGTAGGCGGTGGTGGCGTAGAGGCGGCCCAGGTCGTCGCGCGCTTCCCAGTGAAAGCGGTCGTCGTGCGGCGGCGTGCCGTGGTGCTCGATCATCGGCCAGGCGGGTGCGAAGACCCGCAGCGTGGTGATGCCCGGCCTGGACGCCAGTTCGGTGATGACGCAGCGCACGCCGTCGACTTCGGGCAGCGCGGCGGCGGCGAACTCGACGCCGGTTGCGCCTTTGCCGCTGCCGATGCGGTCGGCCAGGGACGCCCAGTCATCGGGCAGCGGGGCCGGCGGGATCGCCGCTAGCGGGCCCGGCAGCCCCAGGCCCCTGCGCC
>JBAUAR010000108.1:0-23613 GCA_049675875.1 Streptosporangiaceae bacterium | reverse complement strand
GCGCCCCGGCGACTGACTGGCGGCGGCGCGACGTCCAGCACTATCGCCCCGGCCACCGCAGGCCAGGACTCCGCCCGGCGAGCGCCCGGATCGCGGAGCAGAACGCGGTCGCCGACGTGCAGCGGAAGCGGATCGGCAAGGCTCAGCCGAGCTAGGCCGGGGCCCAGCGGACGCATCCTGGCGATGACCCGGGCCGAGCCGACGTGCAGCGCGAAGGAACGGGACAGCAGGCCGAGCGTCGCCGTGTCCGTGCCGCCCTGACCCGCAGCGCACGCGTCGTCCCCGGCAGGCGGCGGGAGCACCGGCCCGATCCGGACGTCGATGACATCCGTGAGAGTCCACCGGCCCGGCTGAACCAGCGCCATGCCACGGCGCAGCGCATCGCGGCCGACGCCGTGCAGATTCAGTGCGACGCGCGCGGTGCCCGTTACCGCGTCTGCGTGCCCGCCGAGCGAGTGGAGCTCGCGAACCCGTACCGGCCGCATTGCGGGAGTCACGAGCAGCTCGTCGTCCTTGTGCACGGTGCCGGCCGGCAGCGTGCCGGTGATGACCGCGCTGGCGCCGGACATGCCGAGCGACCGGTCGATCCAGATCCGCACTGGCTCCACCGGGCCAAAGGCCGGCCGCCGGGCGCACAACTGATCAAGCGCTACGACCAGTTCGTGAACGCCGGCCCGGGTCACCGAACTGACCGCCACCGCCGCGACGTCACAGTGCGTGCCGCGGGCGATCCTGGCGGTAGCGTCGGCTAGCACCGGCGCTGGGTCGGCAAGGTCGCACCTGGTCACCACGAGCAGCGCGCGCCGGATGCCGAGCGCGGTCACGACGGCCAGGTGCTCGGCTGACTGCGGCATCCAGCCCTGGTCCGCGGCCACGATGAACATGACAGCGGGCGCCGGGCCCGCCCCGGTCAGCAGGGTGGCGATGAAGCGGTCGTGGGTCGGCACGTCGACGAATACCGCCTGCGCGCCCGAGGGCAGCGTCAGCCAGCTCAGGTCGCCGTCGACCCCGTGGCGCCGATCCGCCCCGGCGCGGTCCGGCTCCATCCCGGTCAGCGCCTCAAGTACCGCCGACTTACCGTGGTCGACGTGGCCGGCGGTGGCGACGACGTGCATGGCATCCACTCCGGGCGCGCCGCCTAGCCCGCCGCAGCGGGGCGCCGAGCGGCCAGGACGACTCCGGCGCGGCGGTGCACCCTGCGGACGTCCACGTGCGCGACCATACCTGCCGGCTGCCGCGCCCAGGCAGTGCCTGGACAGCTCTTCCGACCTCATTTACCAGTACTTTGCCGAAGGAACCCGCCACCGAGTACAGCGCGTGTGTAAGTCTTTAAATAACCGACTCCGCAGGGAAGTGGATGACATGAACCCTCAAGGCCGTATCCCGCGACGGCGCGGCGCAGTGTGCGGGCTGCTGCTGATCCTGCTTGGTCTCTGGGGTGGCCTGGCGCTCTTCGTCGGCCCGTACTTTCACTTCGGGTACACCCCGGACAAGGTGTGGGCATACAACGACGGGCGGCTGTACTACTCGATCGTTCCCGGCGCCGCCGTCCTGCTCGGCGGCCTGCTCGTCGCCGGGACCCGCAATCGGGGCGTGGGCCTGTCCGGTGGGCTGCTCGCCGCGCTGGGCGGCGCGTGGTTTGGCCTGGGCCGGACCTTTACTGCCATCGTGCTGAAGAAGTCGATCGCCGGCGGCAACCCGATCCTCACGGGCGGCCAGACGCAGGCGTCGCTGCACGCGTATGTCGAAGGGCTCACCTTGTTCGCCGGCCTCGGCCTGCTGGCTGTCTTCGTCGGCGCGGTGGCGATGGGCAGGTTCTCCATGCTGGCGGCCGCGGACCTCGCAGCGGATTCTGATGACTACTACTCAGATTTCCCGGTTCCCCAGGCGGCAGGGTTCCCGTCCGCAACCGGCCAGCTCCCGGACACGACAACGACCATCACGCCGGACACCATGGGCTAGCCGTCGCCGACCGGCCGGCGGGCACCGCCGGCCGGTCAGGCTACCCGTCGTGCGCCGGAGCCTGGTAGCGGCGTGACATCCCGCGCTGAGGCCAGCACGTGCCCGGCGGTACAGGCCAGCTCCAGGTGCACGGGCGCGCCACACTCGGAGTGGGTCAGCAGCACGGGCGGGCCGTCTGGCCCGGCCGCGAACTTGTCCCCCCAGGTCATGAGCGCGACTACGACAGGGAAGAGCTCGATGCCCTGCTCAGTGAGCCGGTACTCATCGCGCGGCCGCTGGCCCTCCTCCCGGTACTGCGCCTTGCGCAGGATGCCGTCGCTGACAAGCCGGGTTAGCCGGCTGCTCAGCACCTGACGCGGCATGCCCGTGCGCCGCTGCATGTCGTCAAACCTGCGGACGCCGTTGAATGCCTCGCGCAGCACCAGAAAGGTCGACTTCTCCCCCACGATCGCCAGTGCTGCCGCGATCGTGCAGCTGGCGGTGTCGTAGTCGAGTGCCCACGATCGTGTCATAGACCCTAGGCTAGGTCTACTTGACAGACTTAGCAACCAGGTCCAGGCTGGGTCTATGAATCGAACTGCGGCTGCGAATCGAACTACGGCCGCATTGCTCCGGCAGGCGGGCCCGGACGATTGCCCGGCAATCCGTGACTTCGTCTGCGGGCTGTCGCCACGATCGCAGTACCTGCGCTTCTTTGCTGCCGTTGCGCCGCCGAGCACGGGCTTGCTGCGCGCGCTCTGCGGCACCACGAGCGGTGCCGACGTGCTGCTGGCAACCGACCGGAGCGGCATCGTCATCGGGCACGGGATGGCTGCGGACGCTTTGGCTGGCGGCAGTATCGAGACCAGCATCGGCCTCGTCGTCGCCGACGCCTGGCAACGGCGGGGCCTTGGCACTCTGGTGCTGAGCACGCTCGTGGGCCGGGCCGCCCGGCGCGGCGTCAGCTCACTGGTGCTCGAGGTGCTGCCCGACAATCGGGTCATGCTGGGCATCATCGGACGCCGGTGGCCCGACGCGCAGCGGGAGCGGACGCCGGATGCCATCGTCATCCGGCCGTCGATCACGCCGGCCGCGGCGCACTGGCCGGTCCCGCGGGTCGTCCAGGTAGTCCCTTATGACCGGCCGGCACCACGCCGGTCGGCGGCCTGATCATCGAGCGCATCGGGACCACGCTTAACAGGGTGCGGAGGGGCGGTAGGTCGGCTAGCCTCCGGCAGGTGGCGAGCGACATCGACCCGGCGGCACATAACAGGGCCGCCTGGGATCGGGAGGTCGAGGCAGGTAACGAGTGGACGATTCCGGTGAGCTCCGAGGCCATCGCGGCAGCGCGAGCAGGTAGCTGGTCGGTCGTCCTCATCGGCTACGACCCGGTCCCGCGGGACTGGTTTCCCGCGAGCCTGACCGGTGCTGATGTGTTGTGCCTGGCCAGCGGTGGCGGGCAGCAGGGTCCGGTGCTGGCGGCGGTCGGCGCCCGGGTCACCGTGCTGGACAACTCGCCGCGTCAGCTCGCCCAGGATCGCTGGGTGGCCGATCGGGACGGCCTGGACCTGAGCACCGTGCTCGGGGACATGCGCGACCTCGGTCCCTTCGCCGCCGCCAGCTTCGACCTGATCCTCAACCCGGTGTCGAACCTGTTCTGCCCGGAGCTGGCCCCGGTGTGGCGTGAGTCCTTCCGGGTGCTGCGGCCGGGCGGCCTGCTGCTGGCCGGGTTCATGAACCCGGACGTGTTCATCTTCGACGCGGACGCTTGCGACAATCGCGGCGAGCTCGTCGTCCGGCACGCGCTGCCGTATTCCGACCTGACGCACCTGACCACCGCGGAGCGGGAGCGGCTGTGGGGGCTGGAGGCGCCGGTGGAGTACAGCCACTCGCTGACCGAGCAGATCGGCGGCCAGCTCGACGCCGGTTTCGTCATCACGCGCTTCCGTGAGCGGCCACACCATGCCGGTCCGACTGCCGACTACCTGCCCGGCTACTTCGCCACGCGCGCGGTCAAGCCCGGCTAGCTGGCGTACAGACCGTCGATGACGTCGGCGTACTTGGCGTGCACGACCCTCCGCTTCAGCTTGAGCGTGGGGGTCAGCTCCTCGCTCTCCGCGGTCCACTCCACGGGCAGCAGTTCCCAGTACTTCACTTGCTGCACCCTGGCGAGCTGGGTGTTGGCCGCATCGACAGCGCGGCCGACCTCGGCGAGCACCTCTGCATTGGCAGCCAGCTCGGCCAGCGAGCCCGCCTCGATGCCGTGTGCGCTCGCCCAGGCCGGAGCTACCCCGCTGTCGAGTGTCAGCAGCGCGACCAGGTACGGCCGCCGGTCGCCGTAGGCAAGCGCCTGGCCGATTAGCGGATGGGCGACGAGGAGATTCTCCACCGCGGCCGGCGACACGTTCTCGCCGCCGGCGGTGATGATCAGCTCCTTCTTCCGGTCCAGCACGCTGACGAAGCCGTCGGCGTCAATGCTGCCTACATCGCCGGTGTGCAGCCAGCCGTCGGAATCGATCAGGCCGGCCGTCTGCTCGGGCAGGTTCAGGTAGCCGGGAGTGCTCAGCGGTCCGCGGGTGAGGATCTCACCGTCGTCGGCGATTCGCACGTCCATGCCCGGCACCGGCCGGCCGACGGTACCGAGCCGGAACGCCTCCGGCGTGTTGGCAGTGAAGGCGCCGGTCGTCTCGCTCATCCCGTACACATCGAGGATCTGCATGCCGAGTCCGGCGAAAAACGTCGCGACCTCCGGGGGGAACGGCGCCGCGCCGCTCGCAAGCAGCGCCTCGCCCAGTCCGAGCAGTGCCCGTACTGGGCCGAGCACCTGCGCGTCCGCCACCGCGAAGCGGTCGGCTAGCTCGGCGGACGTGGTCTCGCCGTACTGGCGGCTGCGCACGTGCTCCAGGCCGGTGGCCATGGCCTGCGCCACCGCCGCCCGCCTGCCCTCGTCCCGCTCAGCCGTCAGCAGTGCCTGGATACCCGCCATGACCTTCTCGTAGATCCGCGGCACCCCGAAGAACGCCGTCGGCCTGACGTCGGCCAGGGTACCGACGAGCTGGCTCGCCGCATCCGCGCAGAAGTACACGTGCCGGGCGTGACAGATCCCGAGGTAGACCGTGAGCACCCGCTCGGCGATGTGGGCGAGCGGCAGGTAGGACACCACCCGGGCGTGCATCGGAGCGATCCCGCCGGCGGAGCTGACAGCCACCTCGTAGAGCGCGTTGGCGTGCGTGATGACAACGCCCTTGGGGTTCGCCGTAGTGCCCGAGGTGTACAGCAGCGTGACCGGGTCGTCCGGGCGGATCGCCGCGACCCGGCCGGCCACCAGTTCCGGGCTGGCCGCGTGTCGCTGCGCACCGAGGTTCGCCAGGGTGTCCCAGCTCACGTACGGCGGCTCCACCGGGCAGGCGGCCGCGTCCCTGACGACGACCGCGCACAGCGACGGGAGGCGGGCCAGCACTTGCTGCCAGCGGGCCAGCTCGCTAACCCCGTCCAGCACGGCAATCGTGGCGTCGCAGTCGGCGGCCACGAAAGCGATCTGCTCCGGCGCGAGCGTCGCGTAGAACGTCACCGGAATCCCGCCGGCGTGCAGCACGCCCAGGTCCGCGAGGACATGCTCGCACCGGTTCGGCAGCATGAGCGCGACGTGATCGCCGGGCTGCAGCCCGAGCTCGATGAAGCCCGCTGCCAGCTCGAGCGCTCGCTGTCGCGTCTGCGCCCAGGTGATCGTCCGCCATGGTCCGTCGCCGTCCCGGTCCGAAAGCGCCGGCAGCTGGCCGAACTGGTCTGCCGTGGTAGCCAGCGCGTCGCACAGCGTCATTTCCGCCCAGTCTGCCGCCATGGCCGCACGCTCCACTGCGATCTCGGTCATGAGCGCTTCCTTCCGCCCGCCCCACTGCCTGACGGTCATGCCACCACGCCGGCCAGGGATGCGCAAGATGCCCGGACCCACGCCGGGATGCGGATGCGGATGCGGATGCGGATGCGGTCAGGCGTAGGTGCGGCGGGTCGGCACAATCCGCGTGCCGAGCGGCAGCAGGGTAACCGGGATGATCTTGAAGCTGGCCAGGCCCAGCGGGATGCCGATAATCGTCAGGCACAGGGCCACGCCGGCGATCAGATGGCCTAGCGCCAGCCACCAGCCGAACAAGATGATCCACACGACGTTGCCGATCGCCGAGGCTACGCCGGCGCCCGGTCGGCGCTCGGCGGTACGACCAAACGGCCACAGCACGTAGCCAGCGATCCGGAACGCGGCAATGCCGAATGGGATCGTAATTATCAGTACAAAGCAGATGATGCCGGCAATGACATACGCGATGGCCATCCAGATGCCCTCGAGCACGAGCCAGACAACGTTCAGTATTGCGTCGAGCATGATCCCCTAGTCCCCCGTGGCAGCCACCGTTAAGCGCGGGCGGCCACCGTCAAGCCCGGGCAGCCACCGTTGAGCACTATCGAGCTTGCCACGACCGCCGGGCAGAAGCTTCACTCCGGACGGGTGATGACTCGCAGCGGGGCACGGCGCACTCTCGCAGTAGGCCGCAGCCTGCCGGGCAGCGGACACCACTCATCGGGAGGGGCACGTGAGCGTTTCCGGGTCTGGCAGGGCGGTCGATCAGGCGACTAGCGACACGCTGGCGGCGCTCGCCATGGGCGATTCCGGTGTTCTCGGCGAGGTCGCTGATCTGCGAGAACAGCTGCGGGCCGACAGCAGCCTCGATCCGAAGTCCTTCGCGCTGGTGAAAGTCGCGGCACTGGTGGCGATGGACGCCGCGCCCGCGTCGTACCTGTTCCAGGTTCAGCTGGCGCTCGACGCGGGCGCGACGGCACGAGAGATTCTCGGCGTACTGACGGCCGTGGCGCCGCAGACCGGGATGGCCAGGGTCGTGTCGGCGGCCCCGGAGATCATGATCGCGCTCGGCCTCGAGCTGCCCGCCGGCGCGGACGGCTGATCGCCCGGCGAGCGGAAGGGATTGCCTCATGATGGGTAGACGAGCGGTCGTGCGCCGCAGGCCGCTGCTGCGAGCAGCGGCGGTGGGCGGCACTCTCGCCGCAGGTAGCGCGATGGGCCGCCGCAGCGCGGAACGGTCCAGCGCGGAGGCCGATCAGGATCAGCGCATCGCCGACCTCGAAGGTCAGCAGGGCGCGCAGCAGACGCAGCCAGCCGGGGCTGCCCAGAGCGCCGACACCGGACCGCCGTCAGCCGCGGATCAGCTCAGTCAGCTGGCCACACTGCACCAGCAGGGCGCGCTGACCGACGAGGAGTTCGCGACGGCGAAGGCGAAGATACTCGGCGGCTAGCCAGCCGGCGTCGCACCGACGCAGCGACGCGCGCGGCAGGCCGGCTGCTCACTGCGGCGAGCCCGCGTGCGCAGGCCGAGGCGGCACACGTCGGCGGCGCGAGCTGAGCAGGGTGCGACCGGGCTGGGTATCGCTGGACGCCAGCGCGAGACCGCCCGGCGACGGGCGGCGCGGGAGGTCACGGATGGCGCATCCGGTAGTGCACTTCGAGCTAGCCGGTCCGGATGACCGGGAGCTTGCCGCGTTCTATGCCGAGTTGTTCGGCTGGCGGGTGCGGCCGGTGCCGGATGTCGGCTACACCCTGGTCGACACCGGCGGCGGCATCAACGGCGGCATCGCGACCGCGACCGACAGGCGGGCCACGGCTACCTTCTTTATCGAGGCCGACGATCTTCAGGCGGCGCTGGACAAGATCAACCTGGTCGGCGGCAAGACGGTACGCCCGATCACCGAGCTGCCCGGCATGGCGACGTATGCGCTGTTCGAGGACCTCGACGGCCTGGTGGCCGGCCTTGTGCTCGGGCCAGGGGACACCGGGCTGCCCACGGCCGCGCCAGGTGAGGTGTTCGCGGGCGCCCAGCCCGGCAGCCCGGCCGTGGACTGGTTCGAGGTGCTGGGTGCGGATGCCGGGCGAAGTCAGCGCTTCTACACCGAGATCTTCGGCTGGCAGCTCGGCGCGGCGGCCGGTCCGGGCTACGGCATGGTCGACACCGGCACGAGTCGCGGCATCCGCGGGGGCATCGGGGCGGGCGGGGCCGGGCCGTGGAGCACCGTCTACGCCAGCGTCACTGACGTGACGGCCACCCTCGCCGGCGCCGCGCAGCTCGGCGGGTCGCGGGTGCATGGCCCGGTCGCCGTGGACGAGCACCTGGAGTCGGGCGCGCTGCGCGATCCGGCCGGCAACGTGTTCGGTGTGTACTGCCGCCGGCCGCACTGACCGGCAGCACAGCGGGTTGACCGCAGGTCAGCTTGTGACCGACTCGTCGAGCAAGCCGCGGCGGCGGCGCAGCGCGGTGTCAGCCTTGGCGAAGACCATGTCGACCACGATGCCGATGATCAGGATCACGATGATGATCGAGGTGACCCCGGCGAAATCCTGCAGGCTCTCATCGGTGTTGAGCAGCACCCCGAGACCAGGCGGCCCGACGATCGAGACCACCAGTTCACCGGCCATGAGGCTCCGCCAGGCGAACGCCCAGCCCTGCTTGAGCCCGGCCACGAACGCGGGCAGCGATGCGGGCAGGATCAGGTACCGGTACAGCGTCACGCCGCGCAGGCCCATCGTCCGGCCGGCCCTCAGCAACAGCGGCGGCGTGTAATCGACGCCGGTGATGAGGCCGTTCGCGATCGACGGCGCCGCTCCCATGATCATCACGAAGATGATCGCCGCCTCGCCCGGGGTGAACAGAATGATCGCGAGCGGATACCACGCGATCGACGGCATGGTCTGCAGACCGGTGATGATCGACCCGAGCGCAGCCCGCAACGGCGGGATCCGGGCCACCAGCAACCCGACGACGGAGCCGACCAGCAGCGCCACCAGGTAGCCGATGAGCGCTCGCTTCATGGTGACGCCGATAGCCGCCCAGATCTGGCCGTGCTGCGCAAGGTGCCCCAGCTCGGACAGCACCGCGGCCGGGCTTGCGAACACGTAATGTTTCCAGCCGGTCAGGTGCACGATCTCCCAGACCGCGAGCACCAGGGCGATCGCGAGTACCTTCGGCCACGTCGCGGTCCAGGCCTTGCGGGCTAGCCGGGCCGCAGCCCGGTCTCGCGGCGCCGCGCCTACCTCGAGGCTGTCCAGGCCCTGCAGTGCCTGGTTAGTAGCCATGCCGCCCCATCTCCTCGCGCAGCCGGTCGGTCAGCGTGCCGGCCAGCTGCGCCACCTCGGCGCTGTCCATCCGGCGCGGCCCGGGCCGGGGCAGCTGGTATTCCTCGATCACCCGGCCGGGCCGGCTGCTGAGCACGATCACTCGGTCGCCGAGCCGCGCTGCCTCGCGGACGTTGTGCGTGACAAACAACACCGTGAGCGTTCGCTCTGCGCAGATCCGCTCTAGCTCGTCGTGCAGGAGGTCCCTGGTCATGGCGTCGAGCGCGCCGAACGGCTCGTCCATGAGCAGCACGTCCGCGTCCTGTGCCAGGGCACGAGCTAGCGCCACGCGCTGACGCATACCGCCGGACAGCTCGTGCGGCCGCTTGGCAGCGAAGCCGCTCAGCCGGACCACGTCGAGCAGTTCGCCCGCCTGCGCGCGCCGAGCGGCCTTCGGCACGCCCCTCGCCTGGAGCGCCAGCTCGACGTTGCGCCCTGCGGTCAGCCACGGGAACAGGGCTGGCTCCTGGAACATCAGCCCCACCCGGCGGCCGCCGCCAACCTCGACCTGCCCCGATGTCGCCTTGTCCAGGCCGGCCACGAGGTTGAGCAGCGTGCTCTTGCCGCAACCCGACCCGCCGATGAGGCATACGAACTCGCCGTCGCGCACCGTCAGCGACACCCCGTCGAGCGCGAGCAGCTCGGTCCGGCCGGTCCGGTAGGCCTTGCAGACGTCGGTCAGCCGGACTGCTTCGCTCTCCGCTGCTGTCCGCGATGTCGCCTCGGTGACGGCGGCAGGCAACGCTGACGCCCCCGGCGCGGTCGCCGGGGGCGTCAGCTGGCTGTCTCTGATCGTCACGATCCGACCGTGGCCTTGCCATCCGCGGCGAGCAGCTTGTTCAGCGGGCCGAGATCGAAGATTCCCTTCAGGTCACTGACCGGCTGGAGCAGGTCGAGTGACACCGCGTGCGAGGCGTCGCCGATCAGCGAACTCTCCACCGGGTTATTGGTGAAGCTGACCTGAGCGAACGACGCGGCCAGCACGGCGGATTTGAGTCCCTTGCCGGTCAGGCTCGTCAGCTCGGCGTTGGCCGCGGCCTCGGCGGCCGGCTTGTCGGTCGCGATGTAGGAGGTGGCCTCGATCTGCGCCTTGAGCAGATCACTGATCACGGTGGGGTTGTCGGCAAGAAATTTCTGCGTCGCGACGAGCAGGGTGGTCACGAACTGCCCGCCCGGCCACAGGCTCGCCTCGTTGACCAGCACGTGGCCGCCGTCGGCAACCATCTCGGCGTCATAGGGAGCAGGCTCCCAGCCACCGGCGATCTGACCGGAGGCGAACTCCAGCACCGCCGCCGAGTTCGGCGTGACCGGCGTGACCGGCACGTCGCCGCCACCGGTCGGCGTGGTCGTCAGGCCCTGCGTCTTCAGCCAGTAGCGCAGCGATACGTCCTGGGTGTTGCCCAGCGACGGGGTCGCGAGCTTCTGGCCCTTGAGCTCTGCGGCGCTGGTGATGTTCTTGCTGACCACCAGCTCCGCCCCGCCCGAGGCAGCTCCGGAGATGACCTTGATCAGGCTGCCGCTGGACTTCTGCCAGGTGCTGATCGCCGGGTTGGGGCCGACGTACGCGGCGTCGAGCTGCCCCGCTAGCAGCGCCGTCGCCTCCTCGGTGCCGGTGCTAAAGGGATACAGCTTCAGGGTGACGTTCTTGCCGAGATTCCTGGTGAAGAAGCCGTCTTTGACAGCGATCAGCGCGGGCGCGTGGGTGATGTTCTCCAGGAAGCCGAGCCGCAGCACAACCTTCTTCGCCGACGTGTCGGTGGCGCTGCCGCCGGCCGCCGCAGACCCGCAGCCGGCGGCGAACAAGGCGATGCCCGCGACGGCGACCCCGGCAACCAGTCTCTTCATCAGTACACCTTTTCCTATCGGCTTAATCGACTTTTGGAAGCCTACAATACCGATAGAGAAAGTGCATCCAGCTATCCAAATATCCGGCGCGGCCGGGTTCGTAGCCGGGCCGTGCTCGCCGCGGCGCTAGTCGCCCTCGTCCCCCGCGTCTTCCGGCTCGACGCCCTGCACGGACGGGAACCGCTGCAGACAGGTCTGCAGCTCGGCAAGGTTGGCCGGGGAGGCATTGGTGGTGTCGTACCGGACGCCGTACAAAATCGCGATCTCGGTCCGCTGGGCGGGCAGGGCCATCGGCGGCGTGTTCTGAATGTGCGAGCAAGCCGCCCGGATATGCAGCGCGGTCGCGACCGAGGTGCCGGGGTTGAGGTCGACCACCATCCACTGCTGGTCGAGGGCGGCGTCCATCTTCGCGCAGCCAGTCAGTACGAGCAGTGCGGCTGTGCCCGCGACGGTCAGCGCGACCAGCCGATTACGCCCGGCAGCCGAATCACTACCTTGCGCCGCGGCCAGGCCGGCCGACGCAGGCGGCCGTCGAGGTACGTGCACGCCGTTACTGTACGGCCACCGGCAGGCCGGTGTGCCTCCGGCCGCCGGCATACCCAAACCCGTGCCACTCTTGACCCAGTGATGTGCGCGACCAGGAGGTGCCATGGCGGGACTGATCGAGGATTACGCGCTGATCGGGGACATGCAGACAGCCGCGCTGGTTGGCCGGGACGGCTCGGTGGACTGGCTGTGCCTGCCGCGGTTCGACTCCGACGCGTGTTTCGCCGCCCTGCTCGGCGACGAGCGCAACGGCCAGTGGCGGATCTGCCCGACGACCGCCGACGGCCCGGTGTCGCGGCGCGGCGAGGTCAGCCGGCAGTACCTGGGCGACTCCCTGATCCTTGTCACCACGTGGCGCACGTTCAGTGGCGTCGTCCGGGTCACTGACTTCATGCCGCCGCGTGACCACGCGGACCCGGTGCTGGTCCGCATCGTCGAGGGGGTTGAGGGCAGCGTCGAAATGGAGTCCGTGCTACGGATCCGGTTCGGCTACGGCAAAGTCGTGCCCTGGGTCCGGCGGAACGGAACCGACATCAGGGCGATCGCCGGGCCCGACTCGGTGTGCTTCCACGGCTCGGTCCGTAGCGTGGGGCAGAACATGGCACACGAGGCTGTGTTCGACGTCAAGGCCGGCGACCGGCAGTGGTTCGCGCTGGCCTGGAAGCAGTCACACCTAACCCCTGACCCGTGCGTCATCGCCGAGGTGGCCCTCGAGCAGACCCAGACATTCTGGTCCGGCTGGGTTGCCAGCTGCACGTATCACGGCCCATACCGGGACGCCGTCCTGCGCTCGCTCATCACGCTCAAGGCCCTCACCTACGCCCCGACGGGCGGCATCGTCGCGGCACCGACCACGTCGCTGCCCGAGGACATCGGCGGCGTGCGGAACTGGGACTACCGGTACTGCTGGCTGCGCGACGCCACGATCACGCTCGAGGCGCTGCTGCGCACCGGCTATACCGCCGAGGCAGATAGCTGGGGAAAGTGGCTCGGCCGCGCCATCGCCGGCGACCCGCGGGACGTACAGATCATGTACGGCGTGGCGGGTGAGCGCAGGCTGGCCGAGTGGGAGGTCAGCTGGCTGCCGGGGTATGAGCGATCAGCGCCGGTCCGGATCGGCAACGCGGCGGTCGAGCAGCGCCAGCTGGACGTCTACGGTGAGGTCACCGATGCCCTGACGCTCGCCCGCCAGGCCGGCCTCGGCTTCGACAAGCACACCTGGAGCCTGCAGCGGAAGCTGCTGGACTTCCTCGAAAAGCACTGGGACGAGCCAGACGAGGGCATCTGGGAGGTGCGCGGGCCGCGACGGCACTTTGTGCACTCCAAGGTGATGGCCTGGGTGGCGTTCGACCGTGCCATCCATCTGGTCGAGCAGGGCAACCCCGGGCCGCTGCAGCGCTGGCGCGCGATCAGGGACCAGATCCATGCGCAGGTCGTCGACCAGGGCTACGACTCGGCCCGTGGCGTTTTCACCCAGTACTACGGGAGTACCGAGCTTGACTCCTCGGTACTGCTGATCGCTGAGGTGGGGTTTCTGCCGCCGGATGACCCGCGAGTGGTGTCGACGGTCCGCGTGCTGCGGCGCGAGCTGATGCGGGATGGCCTGATGCTGCGCTACACCCAGGCAGGCGGCGCAGGCGGGACGGCTAACGTCGACGGACTGCCTGGCGCGGAGGGTGCCTTCCTGGCGTGCAGTTTCTGGCTCGTGAACGCGCTGCACCTGATCGGCGACTACGACGAGGCGGTGGCCATCTTCGAGCGCCTGCTGGCGCTGCGCAACGATGTTGGGCTGCTCAGCGAGGAGTACGACCCGCGCTACAGCCGCCAGGTGGGTAACACCCCGCAGGCCTTCAGCCACGTGCCGCTGATCCAGGCCGCGCTGAACCTGGAAGGTCACGCCACCGACCACTGCCGGCGCGTCATGACCGACCGCGATAGCGCCGGACCCCAGGGCGACGCTGGCGCGGCGGACCCGGACCGCGACGGCGCTGCCCTGGAGAGCGCGGCTGGCGCAGAACCTGCCTAGCCGGGCTCGCACGGGCGGGGCGCCGGACGCCAGCGCGGTCGCCCGGGCATCGCTCCGGCAGTGACAGACTGATGCCTAGCCATGCCACCACGCCCGCACATTCTGGTCGTTAACGGCCGTAAGGTCCACCGGCCGGTGTTCGTCCTCGGCGCGCCGCACTCCGGCACCGACCTGGTGGGCTGCGCGCTCAAGCGGTCGCCCGGCTTCCACGTGACGATCGGCCAGGACGCGGTGCAGAGCGTGGTCTACGCCTTCGCCCGCAGCCCGTCGATCCAGCGCGGCCGCGGCGACGCCGCGGCGACGGTGCTGCGCGACGCGTTCGCGCAGGCCTGGCTGGTCACCGCCCATGGCTGCCTGAGCTGCTCGCCGGTGTGCCGGCACGCGGGCCAGGTCACCGGTCCGGCCTGCTGCGTGGCCGAGCGCGAGATCGTCAGGTACGGCGACGCGAGCCCGGACCTGATGTACTGCGCCACCGCCTTGGTGGCGGCGTTCCCCGACGCCCGGCTGGTGCAGATTATCCGGGACGGCCGGGACGTGGTCGCGGCCATGCTCGCCGACCCGCAGGTGCTCGGCTGGTTCCGGTCGGGCGTCGCCAACCTCGAGACCGAGTTCCCCAACCCGTTTTTCGGCGTCGAGACCGAGGAGGACCGGGCCATGTGGCCGCGACTCGGCAACGTCGGCAAGTGCGCGATGCGCTGGCGTGGCTCGGTGCGCGCGATGGCACGGCTGCGGGCAGCCATGTCCGCCGATCAGCTCACGACGCTGCGGTACGAGAATGTCGTGAGCCAGCCCGCTGCGACTGCCGCCGCGGTGTCGGGCTTCCTGGGCGGCGCCGTCGGCCAGGCGCAGCTGGCAGTCGGCCCGCGCGACAGTCGGACCGGGAGCGAGCCGGGATCCTGGCGACGCCTGCTGACGCCGGCGCAGCTCAGCGAAATAGAGTCCGTTGCCGGACCGGATCTGCGGCGGGTCGGCTACCTAGACTGACGCGCTGGCGGCAGGCTGGCTCGGGGTCGGCGCCTCCTGCCGGGCGAACTGCGTCTGGTACAGGTCCGCGTACAGGCCACCGGACTGAAGCAGGTCCGCGTGCCGCCCGGCCTCCACCACCCGGCCGCCGTCGATTACCAGGATCTGGTCAGCCTCCCTGATGGTGGACAGCCGGTGGGCGATCACCAGCGAGGTACGGCCGGCCAGCGCGGTCTTCAGCGCGCGCTGCACCGCCGCTTCCGATTCTGAGTCCAGATGCGCGGTGGCCTCGTCGAGTACGACCACCGATGGCGCCTTGAGCAGCAGCCTGGCGAGGGCGATCCGCTGCTTTTCACCGCCGGACAGCCGGTAGCCCCGGTCACCGACCACGGTGTCGAGGCCGTCCGGCAGGGTCGCCACCAGATCCCAGATCTGGGCGGCCTGGCAGGCGAGGATCAGCTCGTGCTCGGAGGCCTCGGGCCGCGCGTACAGCAGGTTGGCGCGGATCGTGTCGTGGTACAGGTGCGCGTCCTGAGTGACCACGCCGACGACGCCATGCAGCGATTCCAGCGTGACGTCCCGGATGTCGGTCCCGCCGATCGCCACCGCGCCGTCGGTCGGGTCGTACATCCGCGCGACCAGGTGCGTGATCGTGGTCTTGCCAGCCCCGGACGGGCCGACCAGGGCGGTGAGCTTGCCCGCTGGCGCGCGGAAGCTGACGTCGGTCAGCGCCTGCTGGCCTGGCCCGGCTCGCTCGGGCACGGCCAGCGCTATCGACTCCAGCGAGGCGAGCGAGACCTCCGACGCGGTCGGATACCGGAAGCTGACATGGCGGAATTCGATGTCGGGAGCGACCCCGGACCCGCTCCGGCCGGCCGCGGGCAGCGCCGTCGCGCCGGGCTTCTCGTCGATCAGCGGCTTCAGGTCGAGCACCTCGAACACCCGGTCAAAGCTGACCAGCGCCGTCATGACGTTGACCTGAACATTGGACAGCGAGGTAATAGGCCCGTACAGGCGGGTGAGCAGGGTGGCAAGAGCGACCATGGCACCGAGCTGCAGCGAGCCGCGGATGACGAGCTCGCCGCCGAGGCCATAGACCACCGACGTGGACAGCGTGGCGAGCAGCGCCAGCCCGGTGACCAGGGCACTTCCCCACAACGCCGTGAGCACGCCGATGTCACGGACACGGCCGGCCCGGCCGGAGAACAGGCCGAGTTCGTCGGCCGGCCGTCCGTACAGCTTGGCGAGCATCGCCCCGGCCACGTTGAAGCGCTCGGTCATGGTCGAGCCCAGCTGGGCGTCGAGCTGCATCGACTCCCTGGTCAGTCGCTGCAGCCGGCGCCCGACCCGGCGCGCCGGGTACAGGAAGATCGGGATGAGGACCAGCGCGACGACCGTGACCTGCCATGAGTAGATGAACATCACGGCCAGCACCAGCACTAGCTGGAGCACGCTGGATACCACGGACGACAGCGTGGACGTCAGGGCTTGCTGGGCGCCGATCACGTCGCTGTTCAGCCGGCTGACGAGGGAGCCGGTCTGCGCCCTGGTAAAGAACGCGATCGGCTGTCGCTGGACGTGCCCGAATACCTGGGTCCGCAGGTCGTAAATGAGGCCCTCGCCGACCCGTGAGGTGAAGTACCGCTGCACGACGCCAAGGAACGCGTCGAAGACGGCTAGGCCGGCCACGATGCCCGCTATCGCGAGCACCACTGTGCCGTCCTTGGGCAGAATGCCCTTGTCGATGACCACGCCGATCAGGACCGGGTACAGCACCGTCACCACCGCGTCGAGCGCCGCGGCCACGAGGAAGATGGCCAGGTCAACGCGGTAGGGCCGGGCATAGCCCGCGATCCGCCGCACGATGCCGGGCGTCAGCTTCTGCTTGGTGACCGACGGATCGCGGGTGAAGCCGCGCATGGCGTGGAACTGGGCATGCATGGTCATGGTCGGTGAACCTAGCCGGCCTCGCAGATCATCCCGGCTCCGCTCAGGGCGAACCAGGACCGGCGGCTACGTGGGCTGGACCTGCTGCTGCGGCCCCCGGGCCTGGAGCAGCCGGACCTGGGCAGCCCGCTCGGCCGCTGCCTGTTCCGCAAGGGTGCGCCGCTGCGCGTGGCCGAGCAGCGCCTTGGTGGCCCTGGCGGCCGCGGCGTCGGTGGCCATGAGCGCCGCGGCGAGGTCCGCGACTGCGCGATCCAGGTCGGCTTCCGGGACGACCCGCTCCGCGAGCCTGAGCCGTTCCGCCTCCGCTGCGTCCACGGTCCGCGCAGTGAGGCACAGCTCGATCGCGCGCGGCAGCCCGACGATGTCGACCAGGGGCTTGGTTCCGGTCAGGTCGGGGACCAGTCCGAGAGCTGGCTCCTTCATGCAGAGCTTCGCGTCGTCGGCCAGCACGCGCAGGTCGCACGCAAGCGCAAGCTGGAAGCCCGCCCCGATTGCGTGACCGCGGACGGCTGCGATCGACACGAACGAGGGGTCGCGCAGCCAGCGATAACCGGCCTGGTAGCCAGCCACCTCATCGTCGAAGCCGGGATCTGCCGGGCTGAGTCCCCGGCCCTCCCCCGGCACGCCCTCGGCGGTGAACATGCGCAGGTCGATCCCGGCGCAGAAGGAGGGACCCCGCCCCGTCACGACGACGACCCGCACGTCGTCGGACAGCTTGCCGGGGATCTTGGCCAGGGCGTGCCACATGGACGGCGTCATGGCGTTGCGGCGCTCGGGCCGCGACAGCGTGACGGTGGCGACGCCGCCCGAAATGGTCAGGTCTAGCCCGGCAGTGTTGATATCGGTCAGGTCGACGGACATGGTCCCATCCTGGCAGTCAGCGGCCACTCTGGGTGGCCCGGGTTCACGCCTTCGACTTCGCCTTGCCCCTGGTAGCCCCGCCGCGGCCGCGCAGCGACACGCCGCTCTCGCTCAGGATCCGGTGGATGAAGCCGTACGATCGCCCGGTGGAGGCGGCCAGCGACCGGATGCTCTCACCGGCGCTGTAGCGCTTCTTCAGGTCCGCCGCCAGCTTGGTGCGGTCGGCACCGGTGACCCTGGTGCCCTTCTTGAGAGTCTCGGTCACGCGAACCTCCCGGGGTTGAGCCAGCGATCACTGCGTAGCCGTATCTCGCCATGATCACTCATTAGCTCGCCGTCGGCTACGGACACCCGCAAAAAGAGATCATTCTTTTGTCAGGCCAGTGCCACCAGGTCCGCGAGGTCCTCGCTCCAGGCGTCTTCCACCCCGTCCGGCAACAGCACGACGCGCTCCGGCCGGAGCGCGTCGACAGCGCCCTCGTCGTGCGTGACCAGCACGATCGCGCCCGCGTAGCTGTGCAACGCGGCCAGGATCTCGGCCCTGCTGGCCGGGTCGAGGTTGTTGGTCGGCTCGTCGAGCAGCAGCACGTTGGCCCCGGACACCACCAGCAGTGCGAGCGCGAGCCGGGTCTTCTCGCCGCCGGAGAGCACGCGCACCGGCTTGGCCACGTCGTCGCCGCTGAACAGGAACGAGCCGAGGATGCCGCGAAGCTCGCCGTCGGCGAGATCGGGCGCCGCCGAGCGCATGTTCTCCAGCACGGTGCCGGCTCCGTCGAGCGTCTCGTGCTCCTGGGCGTAGTAGCCGAGCCGCAGTCCGTGCCCGGCAACGACCTCGCCGGTGTCGGGCGCCTCCAGCCCGGCCAGCAAGCGCAGCAGCGTGGTCTTGCCGGCGCCGTTAAGCCCGAGAACCACGACTCGCGCGCCCCGGTCTATGGCGACGTCCACGTCGGTGAACACCTCGAGCGAGCCGAACGCCTTCGACAGCCGCTGCGCGGTCAGCGGCGTCTTGCCGCAGTGCACCGGCACCGGGAACCGCAGCTTCGCCACCCGCTCCCGCGCGCGGTCCGCGCTCACTCCGGCGAGCAGCCGCTCCGCGCGCTTCGCCATGCTCTGCGCGGCTCTGGCCTTGGTCGCCTTGGCCCGCATCTTGTCTGCCTGCGTTTGCAGCGCCGCAGCCTGTCGCTCGGCGTTCACCCGCTCCCGCCGCCGCCGCTGGGCGTCGGTCTCCCGCTGCTCCAGGTAGGCCTGCCAGCCGAGGTTGTAGACGTCCAGCACGCTTCGGTCGGCGTCCAGGTGAAAGATCTTGTTGACCACCGCGCCGAGCAAGCCAGTGTCGTGACTGATGACGATCAGCCCGCCGCGAAATGCCCGCAGATGGTCGCGCAGCCAGTTCACCGAGTCCGCATCCAGATGGTTCGTCGGCTCGTCGAGCAGCAGCGTTTCTGCGCCACCGAACAGGATCCTGGCCAGCTCGACCCGCCGCCGCTGGCCGCCCGACAACGTGCGCAGCGGCTGCCGCAGCACCCGCTGCGGCAGCCCGAGGCTCGCCGCGAGCGACGCCGCCTCTGATTCCGCGGCGTATCCGCCGAGCACCGCCAGTCGCTCCTCGAGCCGTCCGTACCGGCGTACGCCCGCGTCGCGCCGGACCGGGTCCCGCGCCGCCATCTCTACTTCCGCCTCGCGCAGCCCGGCCAGCAGCGCATCGAGGCCGCGCGCCGACAGGATGCGGTCGACAGCCAGCGCGTCTAGCTCACCGGCCATCGTGTCCTGCGGCAGGTAGCCGACGGATCCGCCCGTGCTGACCTGGCCCGCCGCCGGCAGCACCTCGGCGGCCAGCACCCTGGCCAGGGTGGTCTTGCCCGCGCCGTTGCGTCCGACAAGACCGATTTTGTCACCGGGAGACACCTGGAACGTGGCCGCTTCAAGCAGCAGCCGTGCGCCAGCGCGCAGCTCGACGGCGCGTGCCGAGATCATGGAACGATGCTCCGTTGCTAGGAAAGAGACGCGGAAACCCAATTCGCCAGGGCGTCAGCACAGCAGCGGATGCACAGCCCGAGTTTACTCAAGGTTGCGCCCGGCCCGCGAATCAGTTATCGACGCTGCCAGCGAGCCGGATCCGGACCGCGCGGAACTGCCGGGGCGTGGCCTGCAGGACCGCCAGGCGTGGGTCGGGCACCGTCAGGAACCGGTCGACCGCCAGGGCGAAGTACGGGCGGAGCCGAGGGTCGACGCGCAGCGCCCCGATCGAGCGTTTGTCGCCACCCAGCACCACGGCGTCCAGCCGGCCGCGGTACGACCCGAACACTCCGGCCGCGCAGTCCGCCGCGGCCACCAGCGCCTCCCGGGCCTGCTTCTCTCGGCGGCGGGCAAACCGCTGCTGCGATTGGCCGCCGGCCGCACTCCGGCCGTGCACCAGCCGGCTGCCGACCTTCGACGCGGCCAGCCGTGGCGGGGCGCCGGTAAACACGCCTGCCGCGTAGCCGCCGAGCCGGACCAGCAGCACACCGACGGTCCGCTCGGCCGCCCCGTGGGCAGCCATCTCGGCCCCGGTTCCGGTAGCACCAGCCGGCAGCGGCGGGAACGGGAGGTGGCACTCGGCGGTGCTGCCATCGGCGGCCCGCACTCGCACGCTGGCCCTGGTGGCGTCCGTCGTGGTGACCGTCTCGCCGTGCCGCGCTGCGAACTCGGCAAGCCACCCGTCGATCCGCTCGGGGGCGACGTCCAGCCAGTGCGGCGCGGCACCTCGGCCGTTTTCCACTACGCAACGCCTCCAAGCCCCTACTATCCGTGAGATGGATGTCCGGCTAGCCGACCCCGCGCCACCTTGGTGCCGGCGGCCGACGTCGTCACCGCAGTCCAAGCCGTCGAGGGAGACATCATGAGCCTCACCGCCGACAGCAACACTGCCACGCGGGCCGCTGACCACGCCGCCGCGGCCGGCCCGGCAGGGCCAGTCGTGCCGGACGAGTCGATCGAGCAGGCGCTGGCCGTGGCCGTTCAGGACGCCGGCCGCATCGGCGATCTGCTCGACGTCCTCAGATCGGCACGGCTCTGGCTGCCGCTGCCGGACGATGGCCGTCCGGCGGTCAGCGGCGGCGCGGTTACCCTGCCGACGGTCTCGTACCTGGGCAGCGAGTTCGTGCCCGCGTACTCGTCCGCGCGACTGCTCCAGGAGTTCGCCCGGCCGACGCCGCCCGAGCCGCCGTCGCCCCGGCCGCCGGGTGCAGAGCTGCCCGCCGAGACTGTCGCCGACCAGGATCGTCCGGCCGTTCCGCACGTCGTGGTGCGGGCCGCGGACCTCGCCAGGCTGCTGCCGCCCGCGATCGGGATAGCGCTCAACGCCGGCGCGGCACAGAGCCTGCCCCTGTACCCGCCGGGTGTCTCCTACCTGGCGGCCGGAGACACCGCCGATGACGTCGACCGGATCACCCTCGCCCCGCTGCCGGTCCGCCCGGACGCGCTGCTGGCCGGCATCGCTGCCGGGCTGATCGGCATCGCTGCGGTGCGCGAGGCGGCGGCAGCGTGGCTGTCGGTAGAGTTCGCCGGGGAGGGCCTGCTCGTTGCGGTGACGCTCGACGACCCGGCCGACGCGACGACCAGGGACCTGGCCGTCGGCGCGGTGGAGCGGGCTGCGTGGGAGGTCGAGCCGGACGAAGCCGCGTTCCCCATCGACGTCACGTTCCCGGGTGAGCGGGCACCCGATCAGATCGACGAGCAGCTCGCCGCCGTGGGCACACCGTTTTACCGGCGCGGCTAGCCGCCGTCAGCGCGGCACCTGCCTTACCGCCCGGTTCAGCGCGCTGATCACGCCTGCCACCGACGCCCGCACGATGGACGAGCTGATCCCGACGCCCCACAGCACTCGATCGCCAGCCTCGATCTCCAGGTAGGCGGCGGCCTCGGCGTCGCGCCCCGCAGTCAGGGCGTGCTCGGCGTAGTCCAGCACCCGGACGCCGATACCCCCGAGGCCGAGGTCGAATTCGGAGACCGCGGCGCAGAACGCCGCGATTGGCCCGTTACCGATACCCGACAGCGCGTGCTCGGTTCCGAAGGCACGCACGACGCAGTCCACCCGCTCGGTCCCGCCTTCGCTCGCCGAGCCGTAGCTGACCAGCTCGAACGGTCCGGGTTCCAGGTACTCCCCGGCAAAGATGTCCCACATCAGCGCGGCGCTCACCTCGCCGCCCTCGGCGTCGGTGTGCCGCTGGATCACCTGGCTGAATTCGATCTGGAGCCGGCGCGGCAAGTCCAGGTGGTGATCGGTCTTCATGATGTAGGCGACACCGCCCTTGCCGGACTGCGAGTTGACCCGGATTACCGCCTCATAGGTGCGGCCGACATCCTTGGGGTCGATCGGCAGATACGGCATGTGCCACGGCAGTTCGCTGACCGGGCGGCCCGCGGCCGCGGCCCGCCGGTCCAGGTCGTCGAAGCCCTTCTTGATCGCGTCCTGGTGCGAGCCCGAGAAGGACGTATAGACCAGGTCACCGGCGTACGGGTGCCGCTCGTGCACGCCGATGCCGTTGCAGTACTCCACGGTCCGGCGGATCTCGTCGATGTCGCTGAAGTCGATCATCGGGTCGATTCCCTGGCTGTACAGGTTCAGGCCGAGCGTGATCAGGTCGACGTTGCCCGAGCGCTCACCGTTGCCGAACAGACAACCCTCCACGCGCTCGGCTCCTGCCAGCATCGCGAGTTCGGCGTCGGCCGTCGCGGTGCCGCGGTCGTTGTGCGTGTGCACGGACAGCGCGATGTGCTCGCGCCTGGACAGCTGCCTGCTCATCCATTCGATCTGGTCCGCGTAGACGTTGGGCGTCGACCGCTCGACGGTGCATGGCAGGTTGAGCACGATCTCGCGGCCGGGTCCGGGCTGCCAGACGTCCATGACGGCCTCGCAGATCTCCAGCGCGAAGTCGAGCTCGGTGTCCATGAAGATCTCGGGCGAGTACTCGTAGCCGAAGTCGGTTCCGGCCAGGTACTGGTCGGCGTACTTGAGCACCGACCAGGTCCCGTCGACAGCGACGGACTTGCACTCCTCGCGGCCGTCGCCATTCCAGCCGAACACCACGCTGCGGAACAGCGGGGCAGCCGCGTTGTACAGGTGGACGCTGGCCAGCCTTGCTCCCGCCAGAGACTGCACCGTGCGCTCGATCAGCTCGTCCCTGGCCTGGGTCAGTACCGAGATGCGGACGTCGTCCGGGACGGCGCCAGTCTCGATCAGGCCGCGGATGAAGTCGAACTCAGTCTGGCTGGCCGCCGGGAAGCCGACCTCGATCTCCTTGTAGCCCATCCGCACGAGCAGCTCGAACATGGCCTGCTTGCGGGCGGAGTTCATCGGGTCGATCAGCGCCTGATTGCCATCCCGCAGGTCAGTGGACAGCCAGCGCGGCGCGGCCGTCATGGTGCGAGCGGGCCACTGCCGGTCCGGCAGGCCGATCGGGGGGAACGGGCGGTACCGGTGGCACGGCATGCCAGACGGTCGCTGCAGCGATGGATTAGTCATGACTGTGCTCTGCTCCAGACGTGAGACGAAAGCGGCCGGCGCGGCACAACCACCCGCGGCGAGGGGCCGACCGGGCTGGTTACCGGGCCTCGCCGCGGCCTGGAAGCAGGAGGCCGCGAGTCATGATGGTCCGATAGTAGCCGGCTGGCCCCCGGCCGGTCGCGCCAACAGCCTGGCGGCGCAGGAGGTTGTCGGCGGCTCGTGCTAGCACTGTCGGCATGCGCACACTTAGGCCCGCGCAGCTACGCTGCGGTGCGGTGCTGCCCGGCGGGACCGCGACCGAGCAGCTCGAGCTGGCCCTGCTGGCCGAGCAGGCTGGCTGGGACGGCGTATTTGTGTGGGAGGCGGCCTACGGGCCAGACGCGTGGAGCATGCTGGCCGCGATCGCGGTCCGCACCAGCCGGGTTCGGCTGGGCACCATGCTGACCCCGCTGCCGTGGCGCCGCCCGTGGAAGGTGGCCAGCCAGGTGGCCACGCTGGATCAGCTGTCAGCCGGGCGCGCGATTCTCGCCGTCGGAGTGGGCGCGCTCGACACCGGCCTGCCCGACACGGGCGAGGTGGCCGAGCTGCGTAGCCGGGCAGCGCTGCTCGACGAGGGCATCGACCTGATCCGCACCCTGTGGCAGGGCGGCGGCAGCTTCCACGGCGAGCACTACCAGTACCAGACCGGCCGGGCCGACTTGTCCGCTGCGGCCGCTCCCGTGCAGGACCGCATCCCCATCTGGGTGGTCGGTGTCTGGCCGGCGCAGCGGTCGATGCGCCGGGCGCTGCGCTGCGACGGCGTGATCCCGCAGTACCGGACGGTCG
>JBAUAR010000107.1:0-7141 GCA_049675875.1 Streptosporangiaceae bacterium | reverse complement strand
GCGTTCGGGGCTGGCGTGGTCGGCGCAGCCGTGGGCGGCGGCGCGGCGGGCTACGCCCTGGCCGGTGGCGGACCCGTCCCGGCTGCGGACACCACCGCGCTGGCCGAGCAGGATGGCCGGCTGCCCGCGATCCCGTTTCATGGTCCGCATCAGGCAGCCATCCGGCTCGCCCCACGACCGCAGACCGCGGTCGTCGGGTTCGACGTGACCGTCGGCAACCGCGCCGAGCTCACCGAGCTGTTGCGCACCGTGACCGAGCGGGCCAGGTTTCTCACCGCGGGCGGCGTGCCGCCTCCGGTCGGCATCACCCAGCCCGCCCTCGACTCCGGCGTGCTCGGCCCGACGGTCATACCCGACGGGCTCACCGTCACCGTCGCCGTCGGGTCGTCGCTATTCGACGACAGGTTCGGGCTCGCGCGTCAGCGGCCACCGCAGCTAACGGCGATGCGCACCTTCCCGGACGACAACCTCGACCCGGCACAGTGCGACGGCGACCTGTGCGTGCAGCTCACGGCCGGACACACCGACGTAGTGCTGCACGCGCTGCGCGACATTCGCCGCTTCACCAGCGGGGGCATGCAGGTGCGATGGCGGCTTGACGGGTTCGCCAGCCCGGCCCGGCCGACGGGCACGATTCCGCGGAACCTGATGGGATTCATGGACGGCATCGCTAACCCGGACGTGCAGGACGCACGCGTGATGAACAGCCTGGTCTGGGTGCAGCCCGACGCTCCTGGCGGGTCGTGGGCCGCGGGCGGCAGCTACCTGGTCGTCCGGCTGATCCGGATGCTGGCGGAGTTCTGGGACCGGGTGTCGGTGCAGGAGCAGGAGGAGATGTTCGGCCGCCGCCGGGCTAGCGGCGTGCCGCTGGACGGCACTAGCAGGTACTCCATCCCGGACTACGCGCAGGACCCGGACGGTGACGTGATCCCGCTGACCGCCCACATGCGGCTGGCGAACCCGCGGACCCCGCAGACCGAGTCCAGCCGGATTCTGCGCCGGGCCTGGAACTACGACCGCGGGGTGGACGAGGTGGGCAACCTCGACATGGGCCTGATCTTCACCTGCTACCAGCAGGACCTTAAACGGCAGTTCGAGACCGTGCAGACGCGGCTGATCGGCGAGCCACTGGTCGATTACATCAGCCCGTTCGGCGGCGGCTACTTCCTTGCCCTGCCAGGAGTGCGTAACCAGGCGGACTACTACGGGCGCGGGCTCCTGGCCTGACCGCCGGGCTCCTCGCCGACCGCTGGGCTCCTGGCCTGACCGCTGGGCTCCTGGCCTGACCGCTGGGCTCCTCGCTGACCCGCCGGGCTCGGCCTTTTCGCGTATTGGCTTGCTGTTTGGCTAGCGGTCACATTCCCGGAGTCGGCTGGCTGCCTTATTCCGCCATTGTGCTTGATGGCCGCTGGCGGGGCGGTCCGACACCGTCGGCCGGGCCGGTTGGGTTCTGCACTGCGAAGGAGGAAGCACAATGGGCGATGCCCGGACTGCGGGCATGACCAGGGTAGCCAGGCGGCTGCGCAGCCGACCTGTCGTGATCTTGACCGCGGCCGTGCTCGGCGCCGGCGCGCTGACGGTCAGCACGGTCTCCCTGGCCAGCGCGAACTCGAGTCAGTTGGGCTCGGTCCCGACTCCCAAGCTCGTGCCGGGCTCGGACTATTTCGCGCCCCGGACTGCCACGCCGATCAAGCACGTCGTGGTCCTTTTCGACGAGAACGAGTCGTTCGACCACTACTTCGGGACGTACCCGTACGCGACGAACTCCGACGGCTCGCAGTTCTACGCCAAGCCCGGAACGCCGACGGTGAACGGCCTGTACACCAGCATCACCGCGAGCGGCCCGACTGGCCCGCTGCTGACCAACAACCCGAACGCCTACAACCCGCAAGTGCTGACGCCGTCGGAGGCGCTCACCTGCAGCCAGAACCACAGCTACCTGCCGGAGCAAGAGGCCGCCGACGGCGGCAAGCAGGACCAGTTCGTGCAGTTCACGCAGGCGGGCAGCACGTGCGCGACCGGCGCGAACAAGGAGTTCTTCACACCCGGCCTGGTCATGGACTACTACGACGGCAACACCGTCACGGGCCTGTGGAACTATGCGCAGAACTACGCGATGAGCGACAACAACTACGACACCGACTACGGTCCGTCCTCGCCTGGCGCGATCAACCTGATCTCGGGCAATGACAGCGGCGGGTACGCGGCCAACCCGGGTCCCACCACGGTCGTGCCCCCCGCGACTCCGGTCGTGAAGGACTCCGGCAGCGTCGCCGACGTGAACTCGTCTACCGGGATCGGCACCATCTACGGTGACATCGACCCGTACTTCGACGACTGCGCCGACACCAACCACACCTCGACGAACCCGCTGGGCGTGCTGACCGGTCAGAACATCGGTGATCTGCTGAACGCCAAGCACATCACCTGGGGCTGGTTCCAGGGCGGCTTCGCGCCCACCACGACCGCTGCCAATAGCAGCACCGGGGACGCGGTGTGCGGCTCGGAGCACGAGAACATCGGCGGTGTCGAGGTGACGGACTACGTCCCGCACCACAACCCGTTCCAGTACTACGCGTCCACTGCCAATCCGCACCACCTGCCGCCGAGTTCAGAGGCGGCCATCGGGCACACCGACCAGGCGAACCACCAGTACGACCTCTCCGACTTCTACGAGACGCTGAAGGACGGCAACCTGCCGGCCGTGAGTTTCCTGAAGGCGGCGGCGTACGAGAACGCCCACCCGGGCAACTCCGACCCGCTGGACGAGCAGAACTTCGTGGTCAACACCGTCAACCAGATCGAGCAGTCCAGGTTCTGGTCTTCCACCGCGATCGTCATCACCTACGACGACTCCGATGGCTGGTACGACCACGTGGCATCGCCCGTCGTTAACGGGTCCAACGACCCGGCCAACGACGCCGCGATCTGCTCCTCGCAGCCAGCGAACCCGGAGCTGGGCACCCTGATCGACCGCTGTGGCTTCGGCCCGCGCCTGCCGCTGATCGTGATCTCGCCATGGACGAGACAGAACTACGTCAGCAGCAACGTGACCGACCAGGCCTCGATCATCAGATTCGTCGAGGACAACTGGCTGCACGGCAAGCGCATCAGCGACTCGTATGACCAGATCTCGGGCAGCCTGGACGCGCCAGGTGGCGTGCTGGACTTCGACACGCTCCCGCACTTCATCCCGGTGATCCTCGACCCGGCGACCGGCGAGGTCGGCAGTCCGTTCTACGACACGGCCGCCTTCATCAAGGCACACGGCGGCACGCCCTAGATCCCGCGCGCACCAGCCCGGCCTGGCACGGCACCCACCGTGCCAGGCCGGGCGCGTGTCTGCTGCCGTTCGGGCGCGTGACAACATGTCACGCGCGGCCATCCAGCCGGGCCGTCGGCGAGGACCGAGGCGGGGGCAGTGAGTCAGCAGCTCGAGAGCTACCAGGACGAGATCTACCTCAGCGGGCTCACCGGCGCGGTGCCGGGCCTGCCCACGGACTTGCACCGGCTCGAAGAAGCGGCGCGTCCGGTCATGACGCTGCGCGCGTTCGACTATGTGGCTGGCTCAGCCGGGTCGGGAGAGACGGCGGAGGAGAATCTGCGGGCGTTCCGGCGCTGGCGGATCGTGCCACGGATGCTGACGGACGTGAGCACGCCCGCCTGTGGCACGCGACTCCTCGGCACCGAGCTGACCGTCCCGTTCCCGCTGGCGCCCGTCGGCGTGCTCGGCATCGCGCACGGGGACGGCGAGCTGGCGGTCGCGAGAGCCGCCGCGGGCGCGGGCGTGCCGATGGTCCTGAGCACGGCGTCGTCCACGCCCATGGAAGCCGTCGCGGCGGCGAACGACGGCGGGCAGCGCTGGTACCAGCTGTACTGGGCCAAAGACCGGGCGGTCGCGGCCAGCCTGCTCGGCCGGGCGCAGGCGGCCGGGTACAGCGTCCTGGTCGTCACGCTGGACACGCGTACGCTCGGCTGGCGTCCGCGCGACCTGGACAATGGCTATCTGCCGTTCCTGCACGGCGTCGGAATCCAGAACTATCTGTCCGACCCGGCGTTCCGGGCGGGTCAGCCACCAGCTGTCGACGACGAGCTGCAGACGGCGGTGCTCCGATACACCCAGATTTTCGGTGACCTGTCGCTCACCTGGGACGCATCCCGTTCCTGCAAGGCCACTGGAACGGGCCGATCGTGCTCAACGGGATCCTGTCGGTCGCCGACGCACAGCGGGCGCGGCAGGCCGGCGTGCAGGGCATCGTCGTGTCCAACGACGGCGGCCGCCAGGTGGACGGGGCAATCGCCGCGCTGGATGCGCTACCGGGCATCGCCCAGGCGGTCGGCTCGGAGCTGGCTGTCCTGTTCGACGGGGGCATCCGGGGCGGCGCCGACATGCTCAAGGCGCTGGCGCTCGGCGCACAGGCAGTCCTGCTCGGCCGCCCGTACGTGTATGGCCTGGCACTCGGCGGCGAGGCCGGCGTCCGTCATGTGGTCCGCGCCCTGCGCGCCGACTTCGAGTTCACCATGCGACTGGCCGGTCTGGCCACGCTGGCCGAGCTTGGTCCCGATTGCCTGCAGCGGCATCAGTAAGGCCGAACCATTGGCGAGGGCCTGGCCCGCGGCTTGGCCTGCGGCCTGGCTTACAGCTGGTCGACGTTGACGACGATCGCTTCCTGGGTCGACCGGGCGATCACGATCACCGCGGTCCGGTCGGACGAGGGGTTCTCCTCCCGGTGGTGCACCCACGGCGGTACCCAGATGTAGTCGCCCGGGCCGGCTTCCAGCCTGCTGACCGCGCCGCTGGCCGGGTCGCGGAACGCGAACACCGGCGCACCCGACACCACGTAGATTCCCGTCTCGGACGCACCGTGGTGATGATTGCCCGAGCTAACCCCTGGTGGCAGCTCGGTGCGCCCCATCCACAGCGACGTCGCGCCGGTCAGCTCCCCGGAGATCGCTGCCGACCTGATCATGCCGCTGGTCTGGGCCGTGGCGGCGGACAGCTGATCCGGCCTGATCAGCCGCAGACCGCCAGCCGAGGCCGGGCTGGCCCGCGGTGACGACCCTCGGTCGCCGCCCGAAGCGGTCACTCGTCCTCGAGCGTCAGCGACACCGAGTTGATACACCAGCGCTGGTCGGTGGGCACGTCGTAGCCCTCGCCCTCGAAAACGTGTCCGAGGTGGCTGTTGCATGCCGCGCACCTGGCCTCGGTGCGGGCCCGGCCGAGCGAGCGGTCCTCTATTAGGACCACCGCGTCGTCCTCATTGGGCTGGTAGAAGCTTGGCCACCCGCAACCGGAGTGGAACTTCGTGCTGGAGGAGAACAGCCTGGCGCCACAGGCACGGCACCGGTAGACGCCCTTGGTCTCGGTATCGGTGTACTCGCCGGTGAAAGGGGCCTCGGTGCCCGCTTCGCGCAGTACGTGATACTCCTCGGGCGACAGCTTGGCTCGCCACTCGTCTTCAGACCGCTGCACCTTGTCCATGCTGGCGAGACTACCCGGCTGCACGCTCAAGGCCGCGAGCCGGCGGTGCCGCCCGCCGCCGGTTACGCGAGCACCACCTCGTAACCCGGCTCGGTGGCACCGTCCACGGGCTGCAGCCTGATCTCGGCGACCTTCCCCGCGGACCGGACGTCGGCGCTGGCGGCGGCGAGCGCCGCGCGCGTGCTCATATCGGCGGTCAGGATCAGAGCGGGAACGGGCTGCCTCATGGGCAGGCCGGCTTGAGACTTCGCCTGCCTGATGGCGCCGATCGCCGCCGCGGCCGCGGTGAGCACGGCGTCATCGCCCGCACCCGCGAGGTCGCGCAGTTCCGCCGCGTCCGGCCACGACGACCGGTGCACTGAGCCGTCCTGCCACCACGACCACGCCTCCTCGGTCACGAACGGCAGCACGGGCGCAAACAGCCGCAGCAGCACCGACAGGCCGTGCCGCAGCGCCGCGGTTGCGGACACGGCGCCCGCCTCGCCGTGCTCGCCATACGCGCGCGCCTTGACGAGCTCGAGGTAGTCATCGCAGAAGGACCAGAAGAACCGCTCCGCATGCTCGAGCGCGGCCGCGTGGTCGTAGCCCTCCAGCGCCGCCGTGCACTGCGCCACGACCCCTGCTAGCCGGCCCAGCATGGCCCGATCGATCGGCTCGGTGATCTCGGCAGTATCCGCCGGGCATGCCGGTGCCGGTGCCGGCGCCGGTCCGATGCCGAGCACGAACCGGGTGGCGTTGAGGATCTTGATGGCCAGCCGCCGGCCGATCTTGATTTGTGCCAGGTCGAACGCGGTGTCCGCGCCCAGCCGCGCGCTGGCCGCCCAGTACCGGACCGCGTCAGCGCCGTGCTCGTGCAGCAGGTCCATCGGCGTCGCCGCGTTGCCCTTGGACTTGGACATCTTCTTCCGGTCCGGGTCCAGGATCCAGCCGGAGATGGCCGCGTGCTGCCACGGCAGCACCCCTGCCTCGGTCTGCGAGCGCAGCACCGTATAGAACAGCCAGGTCCGGATGATCTCGTGCGCCTGCGGCCGCAGGTCCATCGGGAACACGCGCTGCATCAGGTCGGTGTCATCGGGCCAGCCACCGGCTATCTGCGGCGTCAGGGACGATGTCGCCCACGTGTCCATCACGTCCGGATCGGCGGCAAAGCCGCCAGGCTGGCCGCGCTGCTCGGGCCGGTAGCCGGGCGGGATGTCGGCGGCTGGGTCCACCGGCAGGCTGGCCGGTTCGGGCCGGATCGGGTGGTCCTCGTCGATCCGCCCCGCCGCATCCACCTGGTACCAGACCGGGACCGGCACGCCGTTGTAACGCTGCCGGCTGATCAGCCAGTCGCCGGTCAGCCCTTCGACCCAGTGCTCGTACCTCGTGCGCATGTACTCGGGATGCCACTGCAGCTCGCGGCCGCGCGCGAGGAGCGCGGCCGCCAGCTCGGGGGACCGGCTGCCGTTGCGGATGTACCACTGTCGGGTCGTGAGGATTTCCAGCGGCACCTGACCGTACTCGTAAAACTTCACCGCGTGCCGGATCGGCTCGGGCTCGCCACGCAGCGCGCCGGCCGCGTGGAGTAGCTCGGTCACCTGCCGGCGGGCCGCGGCTGCGGGCTGGCCGGCGATCTGCCGGTAGGCCGCAGCCCCTTCGGCGCTGGTGACCCACCCGAGC
>JBAUAR010000106.1:0-14328 GCA_049675875.1 Streptosporangiaceae bacterium | reverse complement strand
GCCCGGAGCACGCTGGCCGGCCGGCAGCGGCGCGGCCGACGCCGCCGGCAGGTCCCGGGTCAGCGCGGTCAGGTCGCTGGTCAGCCTTGCGGTCAGCGCGGCCCGGGTGCGATGGTCGAACTCCTCGTCGTCGAGTCGGCCCTCGGCGAACGTCTGCTGGAGCCGCTGGACGACAGCATCCCGGTCGCGGTCGCCGACGCGGAGCGGCTGCTCCGGGTCTGTCGGCTCAATCGCCACGACTCCTCCCGCACTTCAAGATGTATCGCGAATAGCTGTGGCTGTCAGGCTACCGCCCGGCGAGCCGGGCGTACAGGTCCGCCGTCTGCGCGGCGATGCTCACCCAGCTGAATTCGGCCACCGCGCGCTCGCGGCCGCGGGCGCCCAGGCTCGCGGCCCGCTGCGGATCGCTGAGCAGCGAGTTGATCGCAGCCGCCAGCGCCGCCTCGTCGCCAGGCGGCACGAGGAGACCCGTGACGCCGTCCGCGACCACCTCCGGGATGCCGCCGACCGCGGCGGCCACGACCGCGCAACCGCAGGCCATTGCCTCAAGGTTGACGATGCCGAGCGGCTCGTACTGCGACGGGCAGACGAAGACCGTCGCCTGGCTGAGAATCTGGACGACCTCTGCCTTGGCCAGCATGCCAGGGATCCAGATCACCCCGCCGCGAGTCGCCCGCAGCCCGTCCACCAGCCGGGTCACCTCCGCCTGCAGCTCCGCGGTGTCGGGCTGGCCAGCGCACAGCACCAGCTGCGCGCCCGGTTCGAGCAGCTCGGCAGCCCGCAGCAGCACCGGCAGGCCCTTCTGCCTGGTGATCCGGCCGACGAAGGCTACCGATGGCCGGCCCGGATCTATGCCGTACCGGTCCAGCACGTCCCGGCCGGGGTCGGGGCGGTAGAAGTCGGCGTCGATCCCGTTGTAGATGACGTGCACGCGGTCCTGGTGCACCTCCGGGTAGGCAGCAAGGATGTCTGACTTCATCCCGTTGGACACCGCGATGACGGCTGCGGCCGACAGGATCGCGGTGCGCTCACACCAGCTCGACAGGGCGTATCCGCCGCCAAGCTGTTCGGCCTTCCACGGTCGCAGCGGCTCGAGCGAGTGCGCCGTCATGACGTGCGGGACGCCGTACAGCAGCGAGCTCAGGTGTCCAGCCAGGTTGGCGTACCAGGTGTGCGAGTGGACCAGCTGCGCGCCGCCTGCCGCCTCGGTCATCGCCAGGTCCGTCGAGATCACCTGCAGCGCGTCGTTGGCGCCCGCGAGCCGGTCCCACGGCCGGTGCGCCACGACGGGCGGGTGCTGGCCATCATCCGCCCCGCGGTCCGCGCGCTGACAGTGCACGGTCAGGTCCACGAGCCCGGCCAGCGACCGGGCCAGATTGTCCACGTGCACACCGGCGCCGCCGTACACCTCGGGCGGATACTCACGCGTGAGCATTGCCACCCGCAGCGGGGCAGCTGGCCGGCCGGCCAGCGCCGTCACCCCACCACTTTCTGGCCTTTGCCCACCACCGTAACGCCGCCATCGGAGACGACGAAGCCCCGCGCGCGGTCCTGATCCTTGTCGACGCCGATCACCGCACCCTCCGGCACGTCGACGTTTTTGTCGATGATGGCGTTCTCGACGACGGCATACCGCCCGATCCGGCTGTTGTGCATGACGACGGCGCGCTCAACCCTGGCCCAGCTGTTCACCCGGACACCGGGCGACAGCACCGCGCCGCGAACCAGTCCGCCGGACACGATGACCCCGTTGCTGACGACGCTGTTGATGGCCCGGCCGACGCGGTCCCCGGCGTCGTGCACGAACTTGGCGGGCGGCTGGCTCGGCACCAGGGTCAGGATCGGCCATTTGTCGTTGTACAGGTTGAACACCGGGTGCACGGCGCACAGGTCCATGTGCGCATCGAAATAGGAGTCGAGCGTGCCGACATCGCGCCAGTAGCCCGCATCCCGCGGGTCGGCGCCAGGGACGCTGTTATCGAGGAAGTCGTAGACCTGCGCGGCTCCCTGACGGACGAGCATCGGCACGATGTCGCCGCCCATGTCATGCCGGCTGCTGTCGTCGGCGGCATCCTCGCGCAGCGCGTCCACGAGCACGTCGGCGCTGAAGACGTAGATGCCCATCGACGCGTACGCCAGGTCCGGCTGGCCCGGCATAGCGGGCGGGTCGGCGGGCTTCTCCCGGAACGCCTCGATGGTGCGCCCGTTGTCAGCGACGCCGATGACTCCGAAGTCCCTAGCCTCGGCCCTCGGCACCGGGATGGCAGCGACCGTGACACCGGCGCCGTGCGCGACGTGGTGGTCGATCATCTGCATCGTATCCATGCGGAACACGTGGTCCGCGCCGACGACCGCGACAATGTCTGGCTGGTCGTCGTAGATCAGGTTGAGCGACTGGTAGATCGCGTCGGCCGAACCGGTGTACCAGTGCGGGCCGAGCCGCTGCTGGGCCGGTACCGGCGTCACGTAGTTGCCGAGCAGGCTGGACAGCCGCCAGGTCGTGGTGATGTGCCGGTCCAGGCTATGGCTCTTGTACTGGGTCAGCACGCAGATGCGCCGTAGCCCGGCGTTGACCAGGTTGGACAGCGCAAAGTCCACCAGCCGGTAAAGACCGCCGAACGGCACGGCCGGCTTCGCCCGGTCGGCAGTGAGCGGGGCAAGTCGTTTGCCCGCCCCGCCTGCCAGGACCATCGCCAGCACCCTGGGTTCCGCGGCCATGCTCGCCTCCCCTGTGACACGGCCGTCGCTCTGGCTTCCAGTGTGGTGCCAGGGCCCGGCCAGCCGCTAGGCCGGACGGGCCACCCGGATCTTCGGTGACCCGTCTGCTCCCAGTCGGCCACAAAACGGGCTTCGAGCCCGTACCGCCCGGCCAGCCCGGCGAGCGTCTCGGTCCGGTAGTAGAAATCCTCGCGGAGCACCTCGTGCTCGGGACCCTGCGTGCGGTCGAAGGTTCTCCAGCATCCGCATGTCCGGCTTCAGGCCGTGACCAGCCAGGTAGTCGAACTGGAGCCGACCGACCTGCAGCCACGAGAGCGAGTTGGCCGGCTGCGGCCGGGTCAGTCCCCGTCGGCTTCGTTGTGCCGCCGGGTCGTCGCCCTGATTGCCAGCAGCCGCGCGGCGCCAACGGCAGCGCCCATCATGACGCCCCAGATGAGCGCCTCGCCGAGGGCTACCTGCGGGTCCTCCGGGTGCTCCGGCGGCTCCTTGCCAGTGACCGTCTTCCAGCCGACGATGAGCAGCTTGCGAACCGCGAAGGCGGCGCCGGCGCCCACCAGTGCGCTCGCTGCGCGGCTGGCCGCGCTGCCCGGCTGCTTGCCTGACATCTGCCTGTCCTTCCCCACGGCAACCCGCTGCCGAGTGGCCTGGTCCTTACCCGCTGACCGCGATCATGTCATGGCCTCGGCCCGGAGCTGACTACCGGGCGTGCACTCTCGATCGCGGCTGCCAGGTCGGCCGGGCGCCGCGTCGCCAGCAGCCAGTACGGGCTGGCTGCACCGGGCCGGGTGACCTCGACGTAGACGGCAGCCCGAAGGTAGGGCCTGATGAGCACGTGCGCGCGCGGATCGGCCCGCGGGCCGCGCAGCGCTCGCGCCTGCTCCTCGTCCAGCGGCCGAACCTCGCCGACATCGGTGAGCGCCAGCCGGTCGGTCCCCGCCCGAAGTTCGCCGCCGGTCACCTCGATGGTCACCCGGCCCCAGTTCAGCAGGAACGCGGCGGTGATGGCGATGACACTGCCGAAGATTGCCACGGTTATTACGAGATCAAAACCGGTCCAGACGATTGCCCCGAACGTAAGCATCGTGAACATCCCCGTCACCCACCACAGCGGCGGGGCGAACAGACGTTCTTGGTAGGAGTGCATGGCCCTACGGTAGTTGGTTACATGTACCCCATGACCGGCCCATCGGCAGAAGGCGACCCAGTTGGCCGGACGGCCACCGGGAGTGAGCCGTCGGCCGGGATCCGGGCTGGCCTTCGCCGCCTCTGGCGGACTGGCGCGGTGACCAGCCCGGCCGGTAACGGCGCTCCGGCCGAGGCAGCCGTGCCTGGCGGCGCTGGTGGGACCGCGACCACCGGGCCCGATGCTGTCGCTGGGGCTGCGCCCGAGCAGGCGAAGCCGAGTCCGGACACCCAGGTGCCCAGGCTGCTCCAGCAGACCGCCGCCTGGTCGTGGCGGCTGCTGCTCACCGGCGGCGTGATCTACCTCGCCTTCCGGTTCGCGGTCGAGCTGCGACTCGTGGTGATCCCGTTCATCGCCGCCCTGTTGCTCGCCGCGCTGCTCCAGCCGGAGGCGAACTGGCTGCGTCAGCGCGGGTTCTCGCCGTTGCTGGCGACCTGGTGCATCATGCTCATCGCGCTGGTGGTGATCGCCGGGGCAATGACGCTGGTCGTCAACCAGATCACCGATCAGTATCAGGTGCTAATCACTGAGGTAACGCGGACCATCACGCATCTGCAGCACTCGCTGGCGGGGGCGCCGTTTCACCTGAACAAGGCCCGGTTGCAGACGCTGAGCAAGAGCGTGCTGACCTACATCTCCCAGCACAAGTCCGTGGTCGCCGGCACCGTGCTGACTGGCGGGAAGTACCTGACCGAGTTCCTGGCCGGCGCGATCCTGACGCTCTTCGTCACCTTCTTCCTGCTCAAGGACGGCGCACAGATCTGGGCGTGGCTGATCAAGGGCATGCGCCCGGTGGCGAGAAGCCGGACGGCGCGAGCGGGCGATCAGGCCTGGCGGGCGCTGGTCTACTACATGCGCGGCGCGACAGCCGTAGCGGCGATCCACGCCGTGCTGCTCGGCCTCGCGCTGTATCTGCTCGGGGTACCGCTGCTGGTTCCGCTGGTCGTGCTGGTATTCCTGGCCGCGTACGTGCCGCTCGTCGGGATTCTGGTGGCCGGCGCGCTGGCCGTCCTGGTGGCGCTGGCCACCAAGGGCTGGGTTGCTGCGGTGATCCTGCTCGGCGTCCTGATTGTGGAGAACCAGATCGAAGATCATCTGCTCCAGCCGCTGGTCGTCGGGCGGATCATCAAGTTGCACCCGCTCGCGATCATCCTGGCCCTCGCCGTCGGCGGGATCATCGCCGGCATTCCGGGCGCCATCATCGCCGTGCCGTTCGCCGCCGTGATCACCTATGCCTGGCCGCCCCTGCGTGGCGACCCACCGGACGGCTAGCCTGGCGCGGTGACGTGCGCGTGCCATGAGCCGGGCTCGGTGGAAGTGTTGATCAGGCGGCTGGACGATGGGCTGCCGGTGCCGCGGCGCGCCCATTCTGGGGACGCCGGATGCGACCTGTTCCTCACCGCTGATGTCGATATCGGACCGGGTCAGCGAGTTGTCGTCGGCACTGGGGTGTGCATCGCCCTGCCGGATGGGTACGCCGGTTTCGTGCATCCTCGGTCCGGGCTGGCAGCCAGGCATGGTGTGACGATCGTCAATGCGCCGGGAACAGTGGACGCGGGGTACCGTGGCGAGATCAAGGTGATTCTGCTGAACACCGACACCGAGCACGCCGTGCGGTTCCGGCGTGGCGACCGGATTGCGCAGCTTGTTGTTCAAAGGGTAGAGCGGCCGGTTTTCATCGAGGTGACGTCGCTGCCGGGCTCAGAGCGCGGCGACGGCGGTCACGGCTCGACCGGCGGGCACGCGATAACAGCGGAAACTCAGGGGGACGACGAGATCCCGGCCGCGACGCGGCGGGCCGGGAGGTAAGGAGCGTGCGGGGTGTTCCGACGACGCCGCCGCGAGGACGGGAGCAGCGCCTCCGAGGCGCCCGACGAGACCTACCAGGCGTCCGATTGGGCGGAGGGGGACGAGGACTTCGCCGACGCCGAGGATTCGCTGGACTACGGTGCCGAGGATGAAACTGAGCTCGGCTACGACGGCCCTGTGGACGATAACAGCGACCACGGCGCGGCAGGTGGAGCGTCCCTGGTCGCTGCCGAGCCTGCGGAGCCTGCGGAGAGCCGGTCCGACCGCGACGACCTGAGCGATCCGGCGACGTGGACCCGGCTGCGCGACACGCAGGCGAACACCCCGGCCATGGCCCGCACCGCCGGGCCCTGGGACAGCACTGGTGACTATCCCGACCGGCCGCGGATCGACTTCGGCAGTCTGCTGGTGCCGGTGCGAGATGGCTACGACATACAGGTCCTGATGTCGGAGGAGGAGGGCATCTCCATCGCGGTGGTGCACGGCGACAGCGGGCTGCAACTGCAGCCGTTCGCGGCGCCGCGCAGCTCGGGACTGTGGCACGACGTGCTGCCGGAGATCGTCCAGGAGGTCGCCAATGTCGGCGGCCAGAGTGCCGAGCAGGACGGGCCGTTTGGTCCGGAGCTGCTCGCGCGCGTGGTTCCGCAGGGCGTCGGCGGTAACCAGCCGGCGCCGTCTCAGGCCATGCGGTTCATCGGCGTCGATGGTCCGCGCTGGTTCCTGCGCGGCCTCATCAGCGGGCCGGCCGCGATCGACGACGAGGAGGCCCAGCAGTTCCGGGACATCCTCGCGGACGTGGTGGTGGTGCGCGGCGAGCAGGCGCAGCCGCCCCGGCAGCCGCTGCAGATCCAGCTCCCGGACGAGGCACGCCAGGCGCTCGAGGATCAGGTTGCCGACGGGCAGCCGAACCTGCTCGACCCGTTTGAGCGCGGCCCGGAGATCACCGAGACGCGGTAACCACGGTTCGCGAGCCAGGCGGCGGAGCAGCTGGCCGCCTCGGGCAGTCTCAGGCCGCCTCAGCCGCCTCAGGCCGCGCAGCCGAGCAGCCTGGCTAGCTCGCGCTCGACGTTCTGGCTGGTGACGAACAGCAGCTCGTCTCCGGCTTCCAGCGGGTCGTCCGGGCTGGGCACGATGACCCGGCCGTCGCGCAGGATCGCCACCAGCGCCGTATCGGGCGGCCACTCGATACTGCCGACGCGCTGTCCCGCGAGCGGTGCGTCGGCGGGCATTGTCAGCTCGACCAGGTTGGCGTCGCTCTGCCGGAATGTCATCAGCCGGACGAGGTCGCCGACGCTCACCGCCTCCTCGACGAGCGCGGACAGCAGGCGTGGCGTAGAAACCGCTACGTCGATGCCCCACGACTCGTTGAACAGCCACTCGTTATTGGGCTGGTTGATCCGCGCGACGACGCGCGGCACGCCGTACTCGGTCTTGGCCAGCAGCGAGACGACTAGGTTGACCTTGTCGTCTCCGGTCGCCGCGATGACCACGTTGCACCGTTCCAGTGCGGCATCGTCGAGCGCGCTGATCTCGCACGCGTCAGCGAGCAGCCATTCGGCGCGCGGCACGCTGTGGACCTTGATCGACTCTGGATTCCGGTCGATGAGCAGCACTTCATGCCCGTTGTCCAGCAGTTCCTTGGCAATCGAGCGCCCGACGGCCCCAGCGCCGGCTATGGCAACGCGCATCAGTGTCCCGCCCTTCCTGGCTCCCGGCTCGCGAAGACGCTGGCGATCTTGCTGAGGTTTGCCTTGTCGGCGATCACGTGCACGACGTCGCCCTCCTGCAATACCAGGCTCGGTCCGGGGATGACCGCCTCGCCGAGCCGGGAGATGAACGCTATCCGGGTGTGTGCTGCCTGCTCCAGGTCGTAGACCTTCTCGCCCAGCCAGTCGTCGGAGTAGGCAACCTCGGCCAGCACGACCGTGCCGGTCGGGTCCCGCCACAGCGACTCGGCACCTTCAGGTATCAGCCGGCGCAGCATCTGGTCGGCTGTCCAGGCCACCGTGGCGACCGTCGGGATACCGAGCCGCTGGTAGACCGAGGCCCGGCGCGGATCGTAGATCCGCGCGACGACCCGCTGGACGCCGAAGGACTCCCTCGCCACCCTGGCGGCGATCACATTGGAGTTATCGCCGCTGCTCACGGCCGCGAACGCGTCTGCCCGGTGGATGCCGGCCTCGGTCAGCACGTCCCGGTCGAAGCCGACGCCGGTCACCTTCGTGCCCTTGAAGCCGGACCTGAGCTTGCGAAACGCCTCCGGATCCTGGTCGATGACGGCGACCGAGTGACCGCGGTCTTCCAGCGAGTGGGCGATGCTGGACCCGACCCGCCCGCATCCCATGATCACGATATGCACGAGCTTCCTTCCGGCCAGGACGGTGCACTCACGGTACTCGCAGCCGCCGGAGCCCCGTGCTCGCCCTGGCAGGGACCCACGAGGCGGCTCGGGCGCAGGGCCAGGGCACGATGGTGCCCGTGACTTCCACGGCTCCCTCCGCTCCACAAGCCGGTGACGTGCTGGAACTCACCGTCGGTGAGGCCGTGCACGGCGGCTGGTGCGTATCCAGGCAGGATGATACGGGTCAGGCGGTCTTTGTGCGGCACGCGCTGCCCGGCGAGCGCGTTCGTGCCAGGGTGACGCAGCCGACCACCAGGTTCGCCAGGGCGGACGCGACCGAGATCCTGCAGCCATCCGCGGACCGGGTCGTCCCGCCATGCCGGTACGCCGGGCCGGGCGGCTGCGGCGGCTGTGACTGGCAGCACGCCAGCCTGGCGGCGCAACGGCAGCTGAAGGCTGCCGTCGTCCGGCAGCAGCTCCGCCGCATCGCCGGCCTCGACGTTGACGTCGTCGTCGAGGCCATCGGGGCGGATGACGATGGCTTCGGCTGGCGGACCGTGGTCTCCTTCGCTGTCGATCACGATGGCGCCGCCGGCCTGCACAAGCACCGGTCGCATGAGATCGTTCCCATCGATCGGTGCCTGATCGCGCACGAGCTGGTGACCGGCGCAGACGTGACCGGCAAGCGCTGGCCTGGCGCACAGTCGGTGGAGGTCGCGGTCGTGCCGCGGACCGGCGAGGTGGGCGTACTGGTCACCGGCCGGCCTGCGGGACTGCCGCGGTTGGACGCTGACAGCGTGCAGCTAGCGAGCAGATCACATCGCCGCACGCCGGTGCGCGGCCGCGGCTACCTGACCGAGCATGCGGCCGGCCGGGACTGGCGAGTCAGCCTGGGCGGATTCTGGCAGGTGCACCCGGCAGCCGCGGACAGGCTGGCCGAAGACGTGCTCACGGCGCTCGACCCGGGGCCGGGTGCGCACGCCCTCGACCTGTATTGCGGCGGGGGCCTGTTCGCCGGGGTGCTGGCGCAGGCGGTCGGCCCGGCTGGCACGGTGCTGGCGGTCGAGCACGATACCGCCGCTGCCCGCGATGCCCGGCGGAACCTGCGGTCCTGGCCGTGGGTGCGGGTACGGCACGGCGACGCGGCCGCCGTACTAGCGCGGACCGACCTCAGCGAGGTCTCGCTGGTCGTGCTCGACCCGCCGCGGACCGGTGTTGCCCGGCCGGTCATCGAGGCCCTGTGCGCCGGGCCGCGGCGGATGGCCTACGTGTCCTGCGACCCGGCTACCCTGGCCAGGGACCTGCGACTGCTGCTCGATGGCGGCTTCGAGCTGACCGGGCTGCGCGGCTACGACGCCTTCCCGATGACGCACCACGTGGAGTGCCTGGCCACGCTCACCCGGCCCTAGTATTCCGGCTGTCTCCCGAACTAACGCCGCTCCGCATGGTCACCAGGACCGCTCCGGATCAGCTAGCGGACCGCGCGCTGATGAACAGAAAGTCCGGGCTGTAACCGCAGTGACGGCTGTAGCGTCATCGTCTTGTGGTGGCAGACGCGGAGCCGGGCGCCGACCGGTGGCCGCTGACGGCTGACGCTGGAACGGCCAGCTTCGACGACTTCTACGCCGCGACAACGAGGCGGCTGGTCCGGTACACGTACGCCCTGACCGGCAACATCAGCGATGCGCAGGACATCGCTCAGGAGGCGTTTGCCCGGGCCTGGCAGCGCTGGGACGCGGTCCGCGGCCTCGACTCGCCGGAAGCCTGGGTCAGGCGGGTCGCGACCAACCTCGCGACCAGCCGGTTCCGCCGGGATCGGACCGCCCGTGCGGCTGCGCCGCACCTGATCGCCGCCGACGTGCCGGAGATCAGCCCGGACACCGTGGCGCTGGTTGCCGCCCTCCGGACGCTGCCGGAGCGGCATCGCGTCGTGGTGGTGCTGCACTATCTGGCTGACTTGCCGGTCGGGCAGATAGCAGCAGAACTCCACTGTCCTATTGGCAGTGTCAAGGCCTGGCTGTACCGGGGCCGGGAAGCGCTGGCCATTGCGCTGCGCGACGGCATCGCTCCGGAGGTGACCGATGCCTGATTCGGACATGCTTGACGGCCTGTTCGGCGAGCTAGCCACCGCGGACCTGCCGGTGCCCGCTCCCGCCAGGGTCGTGGCTCGGGGCAGGCAGCGGCGACGGCGCGCCCGGGCCCGTACGGTGATCGCGGCGGCGGCGGCGGTTGCTGGCGTTGTGGTCGGCGTGACGCAATTGCCTCGACACCTCGAGGCGGCGCCGGCCGTCGGTCAGCGCACCCATCCTGCCGTCTGTGCGGCCGCACCGGACGCGGCGCTGAACGCCGAACTGAGGCACGCGCTGCCGGCCAGCCAGCAGCAGTCCGTGTCGGTGATCGGGCTGTCGCCCAACCACGCGGTGCTGTACCTGATGACCACCACGGCAGGCTTCCACGGCATCGCCGCGGAGAGCGTGGCCACCGGTGCCATCACTCAGACGCTGACACCGCAGGGTTCGTCCAGCATCTACCACAGCGCGCAGGGCGGGCTTGGCCCGGACGGCGACGTGGTCTTTAACGCTGCCTTCAGCTCTCCCGGCGCCGGCTCCGGCCTTGCCACGGTCGCTGTCTGGTCACCAAGGACCATCTCCTGGAGCCCGCTCGGTCAGATGACCCCGCTCGAGCCTCCAGGGGAAGCCAGCTCCTCGCTGAGCGCCCCGGTTTTTGCCGGTGCCGCTCACCAGCTGGTCGCGTGGGAGGCGCAAGACTGGAACGGGAATAGCGTCGTACGGCAGATCGTGGAGGCCGATCTGCTCACCGGGGTCACCGACGTGGTCGCCAGCGGCAACGTCGGCGCGCCAGTGTTCGTGGGCGACGCACTGGTCTGGCCCGTTGCCAGCAGTGCCACCGGCCCCACCCATTTGGTCGCGGTGAGCGCGTCGGCCTTCCGGGCCGGGCCGCGCGTCGCCGTGCCTCTCCCGCTACGGAACGCGGGCGGAGCGGCCGTGATCGTCTCGAGCGGCGATGCGACCGCGTACGCGTCCGCCGACCGTACGAGGCTGTTTTACGCACCGTCGCTGACACAGCCGGCTCGCCAGGTGCTCCGGCTTCCACCCGGCAGCTACCTCTCGCCCGGTGGGGTCGCGTCCGGCGAGATCGTGCCCAGCGGGCTCGCAGTCGGTCCGGGCTACCTCGCGTGGAGTACGTCAGCCGGTGCTAGCTACGTGGCCAGCGCGAAGACCCTCGCGGCGATCAGAATCACCGACGGAACCACCACCTGGGGCGCGGCGCAGGGCCTGGGTGATTCCGTCCTCGCCAGCAGGTTCGCCGACCCGGCGTCCGTGTTCCGCAGACTGTACCTGCTCAGCGGGTCGGTGATCGACAGGTTGACCTGTGCCCGGCCCGTTCACGCGCCTGGGTAGCTTCGGGTCGCGCGATCGAGGCCCGGACCGCGAAGATAGGCGCATGCAACTCCGAATCTTCACCGAGCCGCAGCAGGGCGCCAGCTACGACACCCTGCTGACCGTCGCCCAGGCAAGCGAGGACCTCGGCTTCGACGCGTTCTTCCGGTCCGATCACTACCTCAAGATGGGTCCTATGAGCGGCCTGCCCGGGCCGACCGATGCGTGGATCACGCTGGCCGGTCTCGCGCGGGACACGTCGCGGATCAGGCTCGGCACGCTGATGAGCCCGGCCACATTCCGTTATCCCGGGCCGCTCGCTATCTCCGTCGCGCAGGTCGACCAGATGAGCGGCGGGCGGGTCGAGTTCGGCTTCGGGGCGGGCTGGTACGAGGCCGAGCACGCCGCCTACGCCATCCCGTTCCCTGGACTCGGTGAGCGCTTCGATCGGTACGCGGAGCAGCTAGCCATCATCACCGGCCTGTGGGAGACACCGGCGGGAGAGACATTCAGCTTCAGCGGCCAGCACTACACGGTGACCGACTCACCCGGGCTGCCCAAGCCCGCGCAGCAGCCGCGGCCGCCGGTGCTGATCGGCGGCGCCGGCGTCAAGCGCACGCCCGCCCTGGCCGCGCGGTATGCCGATGAGTACAACCTGCCGTTCACCAGCACCACGGCGACGGCTGCGGCGTTCGACCGGGTGCGCGCGGCCTGCGCGGCGGCGGGCCGGGACCAGGCGTCCATGACGTACTCGACCGCGCAGGTGGTGTGCTGCGGCCGAACGCCGGATGAGCTCAAGATGCGCGCTGCCGCGATCGGCCGCGAGCTGGACGAACTGCGCGAGCACGGCCTGGCGGGCACGCCGGCCGAGATCACCGACAAGATCGCCGAGTTCGCCGAAATCGGCGCGGCGCGCCTGTACCTGCAGGTGCTCGACCTGACGGACCTCGACCATCTCGAGCTGCTCGCGGAGCTGATCCCCGCGGTCCGCTAGGCCCGGTACAGAAGAACTGCAGCGGCGGCGCTGAGGGTGAGCCGAGGCCGCGCGGCGAGCATGTGAGTACCGCCGGGCCGGATGGCCGGTCCGGCCCGGATGGCCGGTCCGGCCCGGATGAGGGATGGTCCATGGCACGGCTGCGCGCGCGTCGGCTGAGCCGCTGGCTGCTCGGCGGGATCGTCGCGCTGGTGATCCTGGTCGTCGGCGGTACCTGGCTCTACATTCACGTCATCGAGGGTCCGGCACCGGCACCGCTCAGCCTGCGGTCCGGGTCGACCACCAGTCCGCCGGCCGGGGCCAGCTCGGGCACCGCCGGGACGGCGTCGGACGCGTCGCTCGCGGGGGAGTGGCGGGTGGCGGCGGGCTCCGTCGTCGGATACCGCGTCAACGAGGTGCTAGCCGGCCAGAACAACGTCGCGGTCGGGCGCACCAGTGACATCAGCGGCAGTATGACGATCGACGGCAGCACCGTCACCGCGGCCTCGTTCACCGTTCAGATGGCCACGATCCACAGCGATCAAAGCGAGCGGGACGCCCAGTTCGACGGACGGATCATGGATACTGCCAGCTTCCCGACCGGCACCCTGACGCTGACCACGCCGATCGACCTCGGGACCGTGCCTCCCGACGGGGTAGCACGCTCCTACCAGGCCACCGCGAGCCTCGCGCTGCACGGTCACACCCGCGCGGTGACCGTCACGCTGGCGGCGGAGCGGACGAGCACGGGGATCGAGGTGTCCGGGTCCATCCCGATCGTGTTCGCCGACTGGGGTATCGCCAACCCGAGCTTCGGCAGCTTCGTCACGACACAGGATCACGGCTTGCTGGAGTTCCTGATCACGTTCAGCCAGACCTGACGCCGTCGGCCGAATCGGTATCCGCGGTGCGGCCGGTCGGCTGCCTGCGCAGCGCGTCTGCCGGTGCTGCCGGGGCGAGTTGCGCGAGGCGCACGGCCACGGCTGCGACCGCGGCCAGCGGCAGACTGACCGCGATCCGCTGCAGCGTGCCGTCCCAGCTGTCCTGTGGCCCGGCGTAGAAGGCGACGAGCAGGCCCGCCGCTGCGACAGCGGCGCCGGCGAGCGGTGCGGCCAGCGGCCGCCATCGGGCGTAGCCGCGCAGTCGCCAGGCCAGCAGCACTGGTCCGGCTACCAGGAGGACGTAGCTAGCCGCACTCACCACGTCGTGCGCGTGGTTGTGCCAGGACTCCGGCCCGGAAGTCAGCAGCAGATGATCGCGCCGCAGCAGTCCTGCCGCGATGGCCAGCACCCCGGCGACCTGGATCAGTGCCGGCCCGGGGCCGGCCGACCGATACCCGCCGAGGCCGGCCGCCAGGGCCGCGCCGAAGCCCACCGCGCAGCCGCCGAGTGCCACGAAACCGCCGATCATGAGCCACGGGTTGGTCGCGTTCTCGGCGGCTAGCCCGCTGATCTGCGCGGCCGTGACCGGAAGGCCCGGCTGGCGCAGCGACCCTGCCACCCAGGCGGCGGTGAAGGCGACCGGCCCGGCCACCCCTGCGGCCGCGCCCATGCGAAGCCAGCGGTGCCGATAGAGCCTCGTTCCGTTATAAAAGCCCGCCACCGGCTCCCCGCCACGGGTCGTAATCCACCTCCAGCGGCTCCTGCGGTGGCCGCCGATCGGCGGGAACGTGCCGGAGGTTGAGCCTGATCCTGGTCCAGCTCGATGAGCGGCCTCGCATGGAGTCGACCAGGATGTCGGCGGGCTGCAGTAGCGCGGCAGTCTCCGGGTGCCGCAGCTTCCACCGGTCCAGGCCGGCCAGCGCCTCGGCCTCGCCGTCGGCGCGGGCGATCTCGATCAACGGCATCGAGCTGCGGCGGCGGCCGGTCGGGCTGCCCGGAGTGCCGGGCGCGCGGGCGGGTGC
>JBAUAR010000105.1:0-3129 GCA_049675875.1 Streptosporangiaceae bacterium | reverse complement strand
ACCGGCCGGGTCATCGCGAGCGCCTGGGCAAGCACGTCGTCCCGCTGAAAGGACTGCGGCAGATCGGCTATGTCGATATCAGCCGGGCGACTGAACGTACCGTCGGCCGCTGGCAGCCAGGCCGCGTCTCTGGCTTGCTCGCCAATGGGCGAGAGCATGTGCTCGCGGCGGGCGTCGACGAACGCGGGCCGGTGAGACTTCTCGACGACGCCCGCGATCAGGTGCCTGCTGGGAACCAGCAGCCCGTTCCAGACGAATTCCGAGCGAGCATGAGTCGGGTGCCGCAGCGCGTACTCCAGCCCGTCGATTTCCGCCGCCGGGTCGAACCCCGCCACCCCGCGCTCCTGCCGGGCGAACTCGTCGGCAATGGTCACGTAGCCGAGTTCGTCTGCCGCGCGGGCGTCCACTCGCACCGTGTCTCGGACGCCCATTCCGCGCAGCTGAGTCAGCCAGGGACCGTAGGAATCGGCCGCGAGCCAGGCGTCGGGATTGCCGTCGAGATAACACTCCAGGGTCGTCGTCCGCTGGTACAGATCGGCTGGCCGCATCAGCCGTTGCTGTCCAGTCGCCGCGTTCTCCCCCACCAGGAAGGTGGTCTCCCGCAGCCGCGCGAGGAGGCGCTCCCGGCTGGCCAAAGACGTCCCGTCGAGCGCGCGCGCGACTAGCTCGATGTCGGCTTCGTGCCGGCCTGGATCGAGCTTCGCGACATCTGCGTCGTCATACCGGGGCAGCACACGGTCCAGTACCTCGGCGGCGACGTCGGGCTCATCGAGTCCGAGCGCGGTCAGGAACTGCCGGGCATCGGGCTGGGTCACGATGGCCCGCCGCACCGTCGCGAACCCTGTGCCCGCGGGCCCCGGAAGGTAGGCGGCTGGCCCGCCTCGCTCGTCGAACGGAGCCACCTGCTCGCCGTCTTCCAGCCGGATGATCGGCTTCGACCGTGCTGACCCGGCAGCATCGCCCTGGTGCCTCGGCTCCTGCCACAACGCCGGATGCTGATACAGGAACCAGTAGAAGCTGATCATCCACTGATCGGACCGGGCCGAGAGAAACTCGACGGTGAGACGGGCCACGACGGCTTCCGGCGTCACCTCGTCCAGGCCCGCTACCTCGCGCAGGTACCGCCAGAGGACGGGTGTCCCGATTTCCGAGATTGACTCAGGAACGAAGCCGATCGGGCCTGCCTCGCACCACAGCTCGCCCAGCAGATCCGACGGCAGCAACTCGCGCAGGCCGGCGCCGTTGGCCAGCTTCAGCTGCCGGGCGGCGCGATAGCCACCATCAGCGGCGGGGATCACCTCTTCGTTAGCAAGCACGCCGCGAGCAGCCTCAAACAGGGCACGGAACATCGTCTCTGGCCCGAACCGGGTGGCGTCCAGCGGCAGCGCCTGCAGCACCTCAACGGTAAGGAGACCCTCGTCCCTGAGCCCCGCAAGCACCTCCTCGAGCAGGCTGGCCGTCTCGCGGACCAGGGCCTGGTTCCACTCGTCCTGCTCGGGCACGTTGTCCCGCGCGGGCGTCGTGCGGTACGGACCCTGGATAACGAATCCGAGGAACGTTTCCTTCTGCGTCGGGAAGAACACCACCAGCGGTGATGTCTCCCGGCTGATCAGCCGGGGCGAGCCGGTTCCGGCGCGCACCAGGAAGGCAATCTCGACCCGCTGACCGCGATGGCCGAGTGCCCCAAGGGGCCGCTCCCAGACGAACCATTCCTCGTCGCCGCGACCGAGCGTCCGCCCGCTGGATAGCGAGACACGCCGACCGGAGTGAGCGCGCGCGGCTGACTTCCGTTCCAGCACGGTGTCAGCTGCGAGCAGCCCGCGGCAGCGGACCCGCTCGATGTTCCGCAGGAACAGCAGCGTCTCGACGCCGATGCCGCCAAGGGCCGCGGAGATCTCCCGGACCGCGACAGCCGCAGGCACCTCGGGGCGGTCGAAGGGGAACACGAAGACGGTCCCCGCCGCGGGTTCGTCGAGCGGATCCACCGCATACGGCCGGACGTATTTCTCGATCCGGAAGTTCTCGGCGCCACTGTGGATCTGCGGGCTGTCGGTGTACGCGTAGACCGCCTTGAAGCCGATGCCGAACTCGCCGATCTGAGTCAGGTCATCCGCTTTGGTGCCCTGGCCGACGCCGCAGATGGCTCGGACGTCGGCGACCGTGAAGTCGCGGCCGTCGTGCCTGACCTCCAGCCGATCGGCGAAGAGGGTGAAAGTCAGGTCGGTCGCACCGGCGTCCTCGGCGTTCTGGATCAGCTCGAAAATGAAGTGCGTACGCTCGCTGTAGAGCTGGCCGAGCAGTTCGAGTACGACCGTGTCCCAGCCGTAACGCGCGACATTCTCCGCGCGGATCTCGTCATACTCAGCCGACACTCATGAGCTCCGATAATAAGGAGGACCTGCACCCTGCCCGCTGCACGGCATCCGAGGCCGGCCCAGGTGCGCCATGCTACCGGGCGGTCCTGGGCAACAGGCGGGGCGCAGGCGCACTGGCGCTCACCGGCACCGCAACTGCGGGCACCAGGATCCTCCGGTAGAGACTGCGGTTAGCTTGTGCGACGACTGCTCGATCTGGCGAACATCGATTTGGACGGAAAAGGACGACATCATGTCAGAGCCCGCAACGGTCTCCATCCCGCCGGCCGGAACCTACAAACTCGATCCGGCAGCTTCCTCGGTCAGCTTCGCGACTCGGCACATGTTCGGCCTGGGTGCGGTCAAGGGCAGCTTCACGGTCCGGTCCGGCGAGATCACCATCGCCGACCCGGTGACCAGTTCGACCGCGACGGCCGTCATCGACGCCGCGAGCTTCGCTACCGGCAGCGCGGCGCGTGACAAGGACGTAAAGTCGGCCAACTTCCTGCACGTGGCAGAGCATCCCGAGATTACGTTCCGCTCGACGGAACTGGAAGAAAGCGGAGAGGGCTGGCTGCTTCGCGGCCAGATCACCGCCAGAGGCCATGCTGCCCGGGCCAACGTGGTCCTGACCGAGGTCGAGACGGACGCGAACGGCCTGACGATCCGCGCGACCTGCCGGGTCGACCGCTACGACCACGGCATTACCAAGAAGAAGGGCATGGCCGGCCGCTTCCTCGACCTGGAAATCGCGGCGCACGCGGTCCGGGTCTAG
>JBAUAR010000104.1:0-4086 GCA_049675875.1 Streptosporangiaceae bacterium | reverse complement strand
GTACATCGGAGCCCCAAGGCGCTCCAGCAGAAGGGCCTGTCGACTCACGTCTTCGCCCAACAGCTTGGCGCATCCCCCTCCGTTCGCCAGGCGCAGCACCATGGCCTCCTGCCCGACGTCCCGACCTAGCACACCGATCTTGAGGACCGCCGGAGTTCCGTCAACCAGCGTCACCTCGACGACCAGGGCGGCGTGACCGCCCGCGAAGCTGGACCCGATCGTCAGATACCACTCCTGGGCCAGCGAGTCGACCACGCCTGGCAGCTCGTCCAGCCAGGATTCGTTCCCGTCGGCTATGACCGTCCTGCGGACCTGGTCAGGAATGTCGACGCTCAAACCGCCAGCCTAAGCCGAGCGAACACGTGAGTCGTGATCGGCACCCCGCCACGGGTTTGCTGATTCGGCCTTGGGATCTCAGCGGGATCATTCGAGCGCCTCATCGATTCAAGAGATGGCTGGGCGTCGAGAATCTCAAATTGGTTTGTCGAATTTTCGCAGTGGTGCTGGGCGGCCGGCTGGTCAACTTCGTCGTACTCCGCCCGCCTGTGGCGGTGCTACGGCAGCGCGGGATTTGACCGGCTGCCCGAAGGAGCCGCGTACCTGGCCGGCCGTTACGGCGAGTCAGATCACCCCGAGGCGGCGGCGTTCGCCGGCCGGATCGAAGCCGCAGCCAAAGGCCGGCCGGTTAACGAGTGTGAGGAGGTCATCGAGCGGGGCCTTGACCACCTGCCGCACGTCGGACTCTGGGTAGATCCCAGAGGCATCGATCCGCACGGCGTGGTGGATCTTCTGCTAGACCGCCGGGCTGAAGCTGCCTGGATGGTAGCCGCTGGAATGGAATAAGGGTCATTAGTGCTGCGAACGAGACCGTTGGCCGCAGTCCGCGTGGGTGCGGGCAGGCGCTGGCTAGCGCTTGCTGGCGGCCGTGCCTAGCCCCTGGTTGGGAGGAGCCGCCGCAGCGCGGCGCGGAAAGCGTCTTCGAGGGCGGGCTGCCGGATTTCGCGGGCTGTGACGACGAGCCAGGTTGCGGTGAGCGCGGCGACACCTTGCAGGATGGCATGGTCGGTGTCGCTGAGCTGGCGGCGGTAGCCGGCCAGGAATGCCTCTTTCAGGTCGGGCCGGTCTGGCCAGATTCCCAGGTGCAGCCGCGCCAGGTCGGCCAGCCACACGTCCAGGCGCGCATGCTCGAAGTCGATGACGTACTGAACGTCACCGCCGACGAGCCAGTTGCGCGGCGTGTAGTCGCGATGGCAGGGCACCTGGCCGGGACAGGGCAGGCCGCTGAGCGTCTCGACCTCCGCCCGCGCGAGTGCCAGGTCCCGCTTGCCCAGTAGCTGCGATGCCATCGGCGTGAGGCTCTCGAACTCGGCGATCTGGGCGGCGCCCCAGTCGTCCCACGGCAACGGCGGCTGGGCGTCGTGAAAGCGGCGCAGCAGCACTCCGGCCCCGCGGTGCAGTACCTGTTCGGCCAGCAGATCGGTGTCAGGCAGCGCACAGCGATCCGCGGCCGGCCACGAAGCCGGCTCGCCGGGGATTGCCGACACGATAATGGCGGACCGCGAGTCGTCCACTGCGCGCAGCCGAGGCGCATGGCCGCCCACCGCCGGCACCCACTCGCGGTAGGCACTGACCTCTGCCTCATGCCGGTCGCGCTCGCGGTGCCGCTTGGCGAACCAGGCGACCCCGCGCGCATCCCGCAGCCGCAGCACCGCCGACATGCCATGCGCCCAGGAGCAGTCCTGCTCGAGCTCGCACGGGCCGAGCACCTGCCCGGCAAATTCGAGCAAATCGGCGTACTCAAGCAGATCAGCGCGCAGCGGCATGTCAGCTCCTTGGAGGCCGGGGTTTCGGGAGGGTGGCCCGACGCGGGCCAGCAAGGCCACGGGAGGGCGAAGGGGTAGCGGCGCGGAGCGCGCTCGGGATCGGCGCCAAGATGGCCTGATCAGCAGACGCCCGGGAGCCCCCGGCACATTCATGAGGCACCGGCCCTGCAACCCCGCCCGCTACCTTACCGGCCCGGCGGACGATTCTTGTTGTTACCCAGCTGCGGCGAAATAGCCTGCGACTGCGCGGAACGACTCTTCCAGCCGGTTCAGCGCCCGGCGCAGCGTCACCGCTGAGGTTGCTGACTTTGCTTGTGGATCGCTTGCCACCCGAGCCGGAGCCTGAGTGCTGGCTGCACCCGGACGTGCAGATCGGGCCGTCCCCGATCGCCCAAATCGGTCTGTTCGCCCGCACGGATATTCTCCCGGACGCGATCATCTCTCGCCTGGGCGGCCGCCTGGTGCCGAGCAGAGAACTGCAGCACATCTTCGCCGATGCCGCGCAGCAGCCTGATCACCCGTACGTGGACACGATCACTGTCGGCGAAGACCTTCACCTGGTCCTGCCAGCCGACCAGCCCAACCACTACGGCAACCACAGCTGCGACCCGAACCTATGGTGGGCTGACGCGTACACCCTGGTAGCCCGGCGGCCCATCGGGGCTGGCGAGGAAGTCACAAGCGACTACGCAACCAGCACGGGTGTCGCGAGCTTCGCGATGACCTGCGCCTGCGGATCGTCACTGTGCCGGGGAGTCATCACCGGCGAGGACTGGCGCCGTCCTGATCTGCAAACCCGCTACGGCGATCACTGGATACCTATGTTGCTCGCCCGCATCCGGCAGTCCAGCGTGGCGTGAGCTCGACTTCGCGGAAAGTCCGGGCTCAGCGCGGGCGGCACGCTCATCGTGGCAAGAGCGGCATTGTTCTGGCTGGCGCAAGAGTCCGCGGCCTGCGCCGCCGGCATTGGCTGGCGTCTTGGAAAAATAGGTGACGGCACCAGGGGTGTAAGGGGCGCGGCTCGACGGCGCAGCTGGCTCTCGCAGCGGTTAGCTGAGCTGTGGTTGGCCCGCTGCAGTTGGGTCATTTCCCGGTTCTCCGCCCGGCGTCGCAGCCACAGCGGACCAGTCGAATCCGTCGCCGGTCTGGCGGAGCATGTCGCGGGTCGGCTCGTCACAGAGCGCGCCGCGCAGCCCGGCCAGGTAGCAGGCTCGCGGATCGACGCCAAGCTGGGCGGCTGCCGCGTAATCGGCAGTCAGGTCGGTGCCGAACATCGCGGGGTCGTCGGTGGAACCGAGCAGCTCACCGGGAGGCGACCAGGTCAGGAAGCGGGTGCTCAGCCAGCGAGGCCACCCGGCGCGGGTGCGCAGGTTGGAGACCGGACAGACGTCGAGCACAATGCCGCGGGCGGCGATCTCGCGCATCAGGCTCCGATCCCGCACAGGCCCGATGCCGTGCCTGATCCGCCGGGAGGAAAGCAGATCCACCGCAGTCCGCACGGCTTCCGGATCGCCAAGCTCGCCTGCGCGGAACCACGCCGAGGCCGCCGTCGCGGGCCTGCTGCGCGCCGTCACAGTAGCCGTCGAATACCTCCTCCCAGCGCGCCCTGGCTGACCGGCTCGGCGGGCGTGAAGATGCGCTCCAGGTAGACCGCGCCGTGGCTGGCCGCCTCAGCCGCGTAATCCACAACTACCCTGCGGAAGTCAGCTGCCGTCCGCAGCGCGCAGGTCGTCAGCTCCCAGACTTCGATGAAGCGGACGAAGTCGCGGAACTCATACAGGGCAGCCAGCCCTTCGACTCGGCCGTCACCAGCGCGTCGCCGGCCGGATCTGCGGTTGGCGAACTCGTGAGCCATGCGACGCGCAGGGCGCACTCTGAGATTGCTAGGTAAAGTCGGTGCTTGGTGCGGGAGGGCGCCGCTGGGTCCGCGGGCAGGACCGAGTCCACCTCCGTTGTCAGGTAGCAGCCTGCAACTGATGACGTTCTCTTCGTGCCCTGCCGCGGACCGCGGGGTGGCGAGGGAGACGTCATGCCTAATCTGCCTGCCCGGCCCGACCTGGACCAGCTCCGCCACCAAGCCAAGGACCCGCTGCACGCCGCCCGAAGCGGCGATCCCCTCGCCAGGGCGCGGATCGCGGCGGTATCCCGGCGGCTCATCCTGTCGTCGGCGCTGCTGGCGCTGGCCCGCGAGTACGGGTTCGCAAGCTGGGCGAAGCTTAAGCTGGAAGTCGAACGGCGCGACATCCTCAACAGCCGTGACCTG
>JBAUAR010000103.1:0-1553 GCA_049675875.1 Streptosporangiaceae bacterium | reverse complement strand
GGCCCTCAGGGACGCTCGACTGGGTGTCCGCTGTCGCCCCTGTCCTGACCCAGGCCGCCGTCGGGTCGGGCACTGGGCCTCCGGGCGTCGGCAGCGGGCCCTGGCAGCGTGGACGTGCGCTGCCGGCTCCGGGCTGGTGGCGTGGGGCCTTGGCACCGAAGCGCCGACCCGGGCCGAGATGATAAAGAACACCCAGCAGCACACGGACCTGCTGCGCGAGCTTGACGCACGCCGGCTTGGCCCGGAGGCGCCGGCTGCCGCCGGGACGCAAACACCCGCCCGCCAGCGATCGCTGAACGCCGTGTCCGCCCTTGCTTCGGGTTCACAGGTGGTCTTCGGCGTGCGGTCGGGCCTGCGCCACCCGCAGCAGCTGACACTGCACGCGATCGCCAGCGAAACCTTTAACACCGCGTCCTATGTCCTGCGGGCGGTCAGGGCCGTGCACCAGCGCAGGCCAAGGATCGCCGCCGGCAGAGCCCTGGCCGCAGCCGGATCGCTGGCCCGGCTGCGGGCGGCATCGGCTGAACCCCTCCGTTGACAGCCCCGCAGCGGCTTCCGCAACAGGACAACACCGGGAAGACCGCAAAGGCACCCAGCCTGCTGCTCACCCGGGGTATAGCCGCCCCGTTCCGCATGCCCCGGTCATACGCCCGCGGTAAGCCGACGTGACGATCCGAACTTTACGAGTTGAGTCCGGGTAGCTCACCAGACGCCAGATGACCAGACCCGGTAACCCTAGCTATTGAAGATCGTTAGCACCGAAGGCCAAGAAGATCAGGAACCTGACGTTCAGATGCTCGTGTGAGCCAGGTTCTTCACCAGGATCAGGCAGGGGCTCTCGGGGCCCCACAGGTCGACTTCTTCGAGCGGCCAGAAACCGACGGTCGTGTAGAACTGGCGGGTTCGCTCGTAGCCCGCGTGCGGCTTGCTCGGACCGAGCGTCTTGACCTGGAGCATCCGGCATCCGTCGGCGACAAGGTCGGTCTCGAGGGCAGCGCCCGGCCGATGCCTTTCCGGTGCGGGGTCGGCTCGACCGCGAGCAGGTGGATCTCCGCCGCTTCGGCGAAGTGACGCCGGGCCAGCAGCACGCCGACCGGGTCAGCGTGCGGCGCAGGCGGTCGGTGGCACGGTTGCGGGCCGTGATCGTCAACCACGCACCAGGGTTGGCCGGAACGCCGTCTCGTGGCCATCGCTCAGCGACGATGGCGAACGCCTCCTGGAGGGATTCCCCGGCCAGGTCGAAGTCGCCGAATTTGCCGACCAGCGTGGCCAGGCCCCAGGGCCATCTACGACGATGCGGTAGCGGTGTTGAAGGACGCCGCGCAGATCCCGGCCTATCGGCTGGCCCAGGACGTGGCGACCGAGGAGATCCTGGCGGCGCTGGCCGCGACCCGGGACGGGCCGGGCAACCCCGCCTGCGTCTCCCTGACCCGCGGGCCGGGCCAGGTGCCGACCGCTAATGCCCGCGACGGTCGCCGCGGGAATCAGCCCTGGAGCGTGATCACCACGCCGGTGTCCGCATAGGGAAAGGGGCCCTTGCCCAGGTGTCGCAC
>JBAUAR010000102.1:0-8132 GCA_049675875.1 Streptosporangiaceae bacterium | reverse complement strand
TCCGACAGATGCCGGGCGACCGGGCCGGAGTCGGACACCGCGCCCTCGGCGCCGATCAGCACGTAGCCGAGTCCGCGGGCGCCGCGCGAGCGCGCCCAGTCCTGCCAGCCGTCCAGCTCCCGGCGGGACTGGGCCGCGCCGCCGGGCATGACCACGGCCCCCACGTGCGGCGCCTGGAACACCCGGAACTCGGACTGGGCGAAGTAGCCGGTGAGGTCGACCAGCTCCTGCCCGAACCGCAGGTCCGGCTTGTCCGAGCCGTACTTCGCCATCGCGTCGGCATAAGTCATCCGCGGGATCGGCCGCGGCACCTGGTAGCCCGCCAGCTCGGCCCACAGCCGCTCGATCAGGTCCTCGGCGACCTCGACCACGTCGTCCCTGGTCACGAACGACATCTCGAGGTCGACCTGGGTGAACTCGGGCTGCCGGTCGGCCCGGAAGTCCTCGTCCCGGAAGCACCGGACGAGCTGGAAGTACCGCTCGAGCCCGGAGATCATCAGCAGCTGCTTGAACAGCTGCGGCGACTGCGGCAGGGCGTACCAGCTGCCGGGCCGCAGCCGGACCGGCACCAGGAAGTCCCGTGCACCCTCGGGGGTCGACCTGGTTAGGAACGGCGTCTCCACCGTGACGAACCGGTGCGCCGCCATCACGTCGTTGAGCAGGTAGACAGCGCGCGACCGGGCCCTCAGGGCCGACGCCATCTCGGTTCTGCGGATGTCAAGGTAGCGGTACTTGAGCCGGACTTCCTCGTGCAGCTCGCCTCCGCCCTGGCCAGCACTGGCCTCGATCGGGAACGGCAGCGGGTCGGACTCCGACAGCACCTCCAGGTCGCTGGCAGCGACCTCGATCTCGCCGGTCGGCAGTTCCGGGTTCTCGTTCCCGGTCGGCCGGCGCCGCACGGTGCCGGTGACCAGTACGCAGAACTCGCTCCGCAGGTCGTGCGCCACGTCCTCCTCGCGGAGCACGACCTGCACGATTCCGCTGCCGTCCCGCAGGTCGATGAACACGACGCCGCCGTGGTCACGCCGCCGCGCCACCCAGCCCGCCAGCCGCACCTGCACGCCCTCGTCGGCGGCCCGCAGGCTGCCCGCCTCGTGGCTGCGGATCATCGCTCGCCCAGCCTCTCTGTCCCTCGTGTCACGATCAATGGCAGCACGGAACGGAGCCGTGCCCGGCCGGTCCTCCGGTCCGCTCGCCGGGCCGGTCCCGGCCGGAGTCGGTCAGTGCCCGTGCCATGGCTCACCACGTCAGCCGGCCGGCCGCCCGGCACGGGTGCGCCAGGACCCGGCTTACAACCCGGTAACAGGCCCGCCCGCCGGAGCCAGCCCGGCGAGGAACGGGTTGTCCGCCCGCTCCGCCCCGATCGTCGTCTGCGGCCCGTGCCCGGCCAGTACGACGGTCTCGTCGGGCAGCGGCAGGCACACTCGGGCCAGGCTAGCCAGGATCGTCTCGTAGTCGCCGCCCGGCAGGTCGGTTCGGCCGATGGAACCAGCGAACAGCAGGTCGCCGGTGAACAACGTGCCCCCCTCGGGCCCGCCGGGAGCTGCGGCGGGTGCCGGCCCTGCGCTGGTGGCCCAGGGCAGCCGGAACGTCACCGAGCCGGGGGTGTGCCCCGGCGCGTGGTCGACGACGAGGGTCACGCCCGCCAGTTCGAGCGTCAGGCCGTCGGTGAGCTCGAGCACGTCCTCCGGCTCGGTGAACGTCAGGCCGCCAAACAACTGCTGAGTCGGGCCGAGCGACAGTCCGCGGGCGGGGTCAGACAGCAGCGCGCGGTCGGCAGGGTGAATGTAGGCCGGAATTCCGCGGGCGCCGCAGACCGGGGTGACTGACCAGATGTGGTCGATGTGGCCATGAGTGGCCAGTACCGCGACCGGCCGCAGCCGATATCGCTCGACGATCTCGTCGATGCCCTGCTCGGCGTCCTGACCTGGGTCGATGATCAGGCACTCCGAACCGCGGTCGGCGGCCAGCAGATAGCAGTTAGCCGCGAACGAGCCCGCGGGAAACCCGGCAATGAGCACCTTGCCTCCAGTCTGGACGCCGCCCCGCGAGGCGGGGCTGTGCGGTCCCAGGCTACCGAGAACCATCGGCCAAACCGCTGCTGGCCAGCGGGTTTACTAGGGCAGGACACGACTTGGGCGCGGTTGGGTACCGATATGTAACGACGGCATTACTAGTCCTTGCACAACGGTACGATTCGCGAAGTTTCGCATCGCGCTTCCTAGCGGCCGCCGAAGCCCGCTGGTGAGGCGGTGCAGCCCCACGATCAGCGCAGGACACTGCGGGCTTGAGCAGGAGGAACGGCAGGGGTGGCCACCAAGAAGGAGCGCCAGCGTCAGCTTGCGCGGCAGGCCTACGAGCGTCGGCAGGAACGGCAGGCGCAGCGCGCCAGGCGGACAAAGCGGTGGGGGGTCAGCTCCGTCGCCGCCGTCCTGGTGATCGCCGTGGGCGTGGGCATTGCCTTCCTGCTCGTGGGCAGTTCACCGAGCAAACCGGCGGCCGCCAGCGCCAAGGCGTCCCCGAGCGCGAGTCCCTCGCCAACCGCGGTGCCCGCCATGGTGAACGGCAAGTGCGTGTACCAGGCCGCCGGGACCGCGTCGCGCAAGGTGTCGCTGCCGCCCGCCAAGCCGGACACGGGTGCCACCTACACCGCCACGATCACCACCAACCGCGGCACGATCCACATGCGGCTGCTGAACAGCAAGGCGCCGTGCACGGTGAACTCCTTCGTCTCACTGGCCGACCAGAGCTTCTTTAACAACACCCCGTGCCCCCGGCTCACGACCGCGGCGTACGGCATCTACGTGCTGCAATGCGGCGACCCGACGGGGACCGGCTCCGGCGGTCCCGGCTATGCCTACGGGAGCGAGAACCTCAACGGCGTGTCGATATGGCAGGGCGCTGGCAAGCCAGCAACGTGCCCGACCTGCGCCAAGTACCCGGCTGGCATCGTCGCCATGGCTAACTCTGGCACCGCGGACAGCAACGGCAGCCAGTTCTTCCTCGTGTACAAGAACACTCCGGAGCCGCCGAACTATACGCCGTTCGGCATGATCACCAGCGGGCTGAAAGTTCTCCAGACCATCGCGGCCGCCGGCACCGACAACTCCACCGGCCCAGGTGACGGGCATCCGAAGGAAAGTGTCCAGATCGAGAGCGTGACGATCAGCAAGACCTGACCAGCGTTACCGGTCAGGTACCCGAGCAGGAGGTACGCGGTGAGTACCGCAAGCGATCCGTGGGGCCGGGTGGCCGACGACGGGACCGTCTATGTCCGCTGCGCCGATGGCGAGCGGGTCATCGGCTCCTGGCAGGCGGGCAGCCCGGACGAGGCCCTGGCCTTCTTCAAGCGCAAGTTCGACGCGCTGGGGACCGAGATCACCCTGCTCGAGCAGCGCATGTCCAGTACCGATCTGTCCGCCGGCCAGGCCAAGGCGACCATCGCCCGGCTGACGCAGGCGGTGGCCGACGCGAACGTGATCGGCGATCTGGAGGGGCTGAAAGCCCGGCTCGCCGCTCTCGCGGAGACCATCGAGCAGCGCCGGGAGGAGCACCGGGCGGCCCGCGAACACGCCAAGACCGAGGCGCAGGAGGTCAGGGAGCGGATCGTCGCCGAGGCCGAGCAGCTCGCCGCCGAGGCGACGCACTGGAAGGCGGGCGGCGAGCGCATGCGCCAGCTGCTCGAGGACTGGAAGACGGCGCCACGTGGCGACCGGGCCGCCGAGGCGGTGCTGTGGAAGCGGCTGTCGACGGCCAGGAACGGCTTTGCAAAGCGACGCAAGGCCTACTTCGCCGGCCTTGAGGAGGAGCGATCGACCGTCCGCTCGCACAAGGAGGAGCTGGTCGGCCGTGCGGAAGAGCTGTCGACGTCCACCGACTGGAGCACCAGCGCAACCGCCTACCGGGAGCTGATGCGGGATTGGAAGCAGGCCGGACGAGCCGACCGGGCCACCGAGGACGAGCTGTGGACCCGGTTCAAGTCCGCCCAGGACGCGTTCTTCGCGGCCCGCTCGCAGATCCTCGACGCCAAGGACCGGGAGCTCCGCGAGCACGTCGTCGTCAAGGAGCAGCTGCTCACCGAGGCAGAGAAGCTGGTGCCTGTGACCGATGGGCGCTCGGCCCGGGCGGCGCTGCGCGGCATCCTGGAGCGCTGGGAGCGGTCCGGGCCCCTACCGAGGGACGCCCAGGAGCGGCTGGAAGGCGGGCTCCGCCGGGTCGAGGACGCGGTGCGCAAGGCCGAGGACTCGCACTGGCGGCGGACCAACCCCGAAGCGCTGTCGCGGGCCCGCGGCACGGTGGAGCAGATCCGCTCCGCCGTGACGCAGCTCGAGTCCCAGCTCGCGAAGGCGCAGGCAGCCGGGGACCAGAAGGCTCAGCAGAAGGCCAGGGAGGCCCTGGCCGCGCGCCAATCGTGGCTCGCCGAAGCGGAGCGAACCCTCGCGGAACTGTCCAGCTGATCCCCTGGCCGCGCAGGTAATGACTGGCCGAACCGAACGGGCGCTCACAGAACCGTCGAGCCAACCACTGGTCGGTCGGTGTCGGGCGGGATCGCGCCGACCCTCCGGCCCCGGTGGATCAACGGCACAATTGTCACAATCACTCCCCTAGTTCGGGATGACTGTGACAATTGCGCCCTTGCGGTGGCGCGCGGGTCCCGCTGCGCTAGCGCGCTGGCTAGCTGGTGACGCGGTAGACGTCGTAGACGCCGTCGACAGTGCGGACGGCGCGCAGGACGGCGCCGAGGTGCTTCGGGTCGCCCATCTCGAAGGTGAACCGGCTGATGGCAATCCGGTCGCGCGTCGTGCTGACGGTCGCGGACAGGATGTTCACATGCTGCTCGGACATCGACCTGGTCACGTCCGAGAGCAGGCCCGTCCGGTCCAGCGCTTCCACCTGGATCGCTACCAGGAACTGTGAGCCCTCCCGCGGCGACCAGCGGACGTTGACGAGCCGCTCGGACTCCGAGTCCACCAGGTGCATCAGGTTGGTGCAGTCGGCGCGGTGCACCGACACGCCGTTCCCCCTGGTCACAAAGCCGTTGATCTGGTCGCCGGGTACCGGCGTGCAGCACTTCGACAGCCTGGCCCAGACGTCGGCGGCGCCTTCGACCACGACTCCGGCGTCGGTGTCCGGCGTGGCCGGCCGCGCGGCCCGGGTGACCAGGGTGGCCTCGGCCAGGTCCTCCTGCGCGTCCGCGCTACCGCCGACCGACTTGACCAGCTTGGCGACCACCGACTGCGCGCTGACGTGGCCCTCGCCGACGGCCGCGTACAGCGCGGACACGTCGGTGTAGTGCAGCTCGTTGGCGATGGCGTTGAGCGCGTCGGCGGTCGCGAGCCGTTGCAACGGCAGGTTCTGCTTGCGCATCATCCGGGCGATCGCGGTCTTGCCTGCTTCGGCGGCCGCCTCGCGCCGTTCCTTGGAGAACCAGTGCCGGATCTTGTTGCGGGCCCGCGCGCTCTTGACGAAACCGAGCCAGTCCTGGCTCGGGCTCGCATCGGGCGCCTTGGAGGTGAAGATCTCCACCGTGTCGCCGTTGCTGAGCGTGCTCTCCAGCGCGACCAGGCGGCCGTTGACCCGGGCACCGATGGTCCGGTGACCGACCTCGGTGTGAATGGCGTAGGCAAAGTCCACCGGCGTGGCGCCCTGCGGCAACGCGATCACCTCCCCGCGCGGGGTGAACACGTAAACCTCCGCGCCGGCCAGGTCGAAGCGCAGCGATTCGAGGAACTCCGCCGGATCCTCGGTCTCCCGCTGCCAGTCCACCAGCTGGCGGAGCCACGCCATGTCGCCGGTGCCCGTGCCGCCGGCCAGCTCCTCCTTGTACTTCCAGTGCGCGGCGACGCCGTACTCGGCGCGCTTGTGCATTCCCCAGGTCCGGATCTGCAGCTCGACGGGCTTGCCGTCCGGGCCGATCACGGTGGTATGCAGCGACTGGTACATGTTGAACTTCGGCATCGCGATGTAATCCTTGAACCGGCCAGGAACCGGGTTCCACCGCGCGTGCACGATGCCGAGGACCGCGTAGCAGTCGCGAAGCGAGTCCACGAGGACCCGGATCCCCACGAGGTCGTAGATGTCATCGAAGCCCACATTGCGGGCGATCATCTTCTGGTAGACCGAGTAGTAGTGCTTGGGCCGCCCGGTCACCAGGTTCTTGACCTTGGCATCCCGCAGGTCCTCTTCGATGTCCTCCTTGACCTCCCGCAGGTAGGCCTCCCGGCGCGGCGCACGCTCGGAGACCAGCCTCGCGATCTCGTCGTAGCGCTTGGGGAACAGCGTCGCGAACGCCAGGTCCTCGAGCTCCCACTTCACGGTGTTCATGCCGAGCCGGTGCGCGAGCGGCGCGAAGATCTCCAGGACCTCGCGGGACTTCCGCTCCTGCTTGTCGCGCGGCAGGTAGCGCAGCGTTCGCATGTTGTGCAGCCGGTCAGCCAGCTTGATCACGAGCACCCGGATGTCCCGCGACATCGCGACGACCATCTTGCGGACGGTCTCGGCCTGAGCGGCGTCACCGTACTTGACCTTGTCCAGCTTGGTTACGCCGTCGACCATCGCGCCGATGTCCTCGCCGAAGTCGGCGCGCAGCTGGTCGATGGTGTACGGGGTGTCCTCGACGGTGTCGTGCAGCAGCGCGGCGCTGATGACGTCGTGCGGCATGCCCAGCTCGGCCAGGATGGTCGCCACCGCTAGCGGGTGGGTGATGAACGGATCGCCGCTGTTCCTCGCCTGGCCCGCGTGCATCGTGGCGGCTAGCTCATAGGCGCGCTCGATCAGCCGGACGTCGGCCCGGGGGTGCGTGGTGCGCACGATCTTGATCAGCGGCTCGAGGACGGGGTTCACCGCCCCGCCGCGGGCTGCTCCGAGCCTGGCCAGCCTGCGCCGCACCGCGGCGGCTCCGGAGCCGCTCTCGGACCCGGCCGCGCTCCCGCCGCCGGACTGAGTGGCCCGGCGGGTGACCCGGCCGGCCGCAGATCGCGCAGCCGACTTCATGTCCCCTGCGCCGGGCTTGCGGCCCGCCCCGGTCTTCCTGCTGGCTCCGCCGGGACGGCGGTTCCCGGTCCCACCGGCGTCTCGGGGCTCCGTCGCCACGACGTCGGGGTCATCCATGTCGGGGTCCACGACGTCAGGGTTCTCGACGTCGGGGTCCGCCACGTCGGCCGCCGCACCGTCCCCATCGGCCCGCGCGGACACCGCGGACGCGTCGCTGGCCTGCGCTTCGGCGGGCACGGCAACGCCAGGCGTCACCCTGTCGTCCGCCGCTGGCAGGCCCAAGGTGACGTCGGTTCCGGCCGTCCCGGCCATCGCCACGTCACCGGCCACACGCGCTCCTTAAGTCCGTCGTGTTACAAGTCTATCGGCGGGCGATTCGGGAGGTGCCGGGCTCCACGCTGAGCCTCGGATCGAAGCGTCACACCGTAACGAGAGAACGCACCGGCAGGTCAGTCAATTTCCCGCGGCCGGCGAGGAACCCGAGTTCGAGCAGCACGGCGATCCCGGTGACGGTTGCCCCCGCCCGGCGAACAAGCTGAACGGTCGCAGCGGCCGTACCACCGGTAGCGAGCACGTCGTCGACAATCAGGACGCGGTCACTCGGGACAAACGCGTCGGTATGCACCTCAAGTGTCGCGGTGCCGTACTCCAGCTCGTAGGACTGCGCGTAGGTCTCACCGGGCAGCTTGCCCTGCTTGCGCACCGGCACGAAGCCGGCGCCCAGCACGCAGGCCACCGGGGCCGCCAGGATGAAGCCTCGAGCCTCGATGCCAGCGACCTTGGTGACGTCGTCGCCTCCCGCGGCCAGGGCCGCCACCGCCGCAGCGAATGCGGGGCCATCCGCCAGCAACGGCGTGATGTCCTTGAACAAGACCCCCGGCGACGGATAGTCGGGCACGTCCCGGATCTTGGTTGTCAGCAGCTCGGCCACGTCGGCAGCCACCGGGTTTTACCGCCGTTTCTTCTTGCCACTGGGTCGCCGCCTCGCAGCCGCCGGCCGCCGGACGGGCTGCTGCCTCGTGCCGGGCGGTCTGGCGGTTGCACCGCGCGCCGGCGGGCCGGCGACTGGCTGGCCTGCTGGCACCGCCTCGTCGTCGAGCGAGTCCGCCTCTGGCGCGTCCGCCGCATCAGGCTCAGTG
>JBAUAR010000101.1:0-10268 GCA_049675875.1 Streptosporangiaceae bacterium | reverse complement strand
CTGCTATACCGACGTGGCGAGCGTGAAGGAACTGCCGCTGGCGCAGGCCCGCGAGCTCGGCTGCGACATGGCCAGCTACGTGCCCGGCCACCCGCTGTCCGGGCGGGAGCGGTCCGGGCCCGCAGCGGCCAGGGCCGACCTGTTTACCGGCCGGCCGTGGGTGATCTGCCCGCAGCCGGCCAACACCACGGCAGACGTCGAGCTGGTCACGCGGCTCGCCGCGGCGTGCGGCGCGCAGCCGGTCTGCGTTCCTGCGGCCGACCACGACCAGTGGGTGGCCCTGGTGTCACATGCTCCGCATGCCGTTGCCGCGGCGATGGCCGCGCGGCTGGAGCGGGCGCCCGCCAGCGCGCTCGCGCTGGCCGGCCAGGGCCTACGGGACGTCACCAGGGTCGCCGCCGCGGGCCCGGGCATGTGGGTGCAGATCCTTGCCGCCAACGCCGGGCCCGCAAGCGCGGTGCTGCGAGACGTGGCCGCGGACCTTTCCGAGGCCGCTGACGCGCTGGGCAGCCTGGCGGCCGGTGACGAGGAGGCTGCCAAGCAGGTAGCAGACCTGCTGGAGCGGGGCAGCGCCGGGGTAGGCCGGATTCCCGGCAAGCACGGCGGCCCGACCACCGGGTTCTCGCCGGTGCAGGTCGTCATCGAAGACCAGCCCGGCGAGCTGGCGCGGCTGTTCCAGGCGGCCGGTGCGGCAGGCGTCAACATCGAAGACATCAGCATCGAGCACTCACCCGGTCTGCCGGTCGGCGTGGCCGAGCTGTGGGTGCGGCCGGAAGCTGGGCCAGCGCTGGCCGGGGCGCTGGCCGCCGGCGGCTGGCCGGTCTCCGTGCGCTCCGCCGGTAGCATCACCTCGTGACCGAATCAGCCGCCAGCGCAGTTTCGGCCGGTATGGGAGAAGTACCCCAGCCGGGCGCGGTGATTGCCATTGACGGCCCGGCCGGTTCGGGTAAGTCGACCGCTGCGCGGCGGGTAGCCATAGCGCTCGGACTTCGCTATCTGGACACCGGCGCCATGTACCGCGCACTGACCTGGTGGCTGCAGGAACAGCGGGTCAACCTGGCTGACACCGGGGCAGTGCTCGCCAGGATCGCCGAGCCGCGGATCGAGGTGGGCACTGATCCGCGGCAACCGCGGATAGCGGTCGACGGCCGCGATGTGGCCGGCCCGATCCGGACCCGGCGGGTGTCGAATTCGGTCAGTACGGTCGCCGCTATCCCGCAGGTGCGCACGCAGCTCATCGCCAGGCAGCAGGAGATCATCGCGGCCGCCGCGGCCGGCGGGCCCGGCATCGTCGCGGAGGGCCGGGATATCGGCACCGTGGTCGCGCCCGAAGCGGCGGTCAAGGTGTACCTGACGGCTAGCGATGCCGTGCGCGCACGGCGCCGCAGCGCGGAACTCAGTGATCCGGCTGCCACGGTAGCGGCCGTCCAGCAGGACCAGGCGCGGCGCGATGAGCGCGACGCCGGGCAGCTAGCAGCGGCGGCCGACGCGGTCAGGATCGACACCAGTGCCCTGTCGCTCCACGAGGTCGTCGACCGGGTCGTCGCGATGGCCCGGTCGCGGCAGGTGGTACCGCGTGGCTGAGCCAGCGCAGCCGGACGAGCTCACGGCGGCCGCACCGGTGCTCGCGGTCGTGGGCCGACCGAACGTCGGGAAGTCGACGCTCGTGAACCGGATACTCGGCAGCCGGCAGGCGGTGGTCGAGGGTACTCCTGGCGTCACCAGGGACCGGGTCAGCTATGACGCCACCTGGCGGGGACGCGCCTTCACGATCGTCGACACCGGCGGCTGGGAGCCGGCCGTGGAGGGCACGCCGTCGCTGGCGGCCCGGGTCGCTGCGCAGGCCCGGGTGGCGGTTGACGCTGCCGATGCGGTGCTGTTCGTGGTCGACGCCGTGGTCGGCGTGACCGACGCGGATTCCGCCGTGGCCGCGGTGCTGCGCCGATCGGGGAAGCCGGTGGTGCTGGCCGCCAACAAGGTCGACGACGCGCCGGGGGAGCTGGCGATCCACGCGCTGTGGTCCCTCGGTCTCGGGGAGCCGGTCCCGGTCAGTGCGCTGCACGGCCGCGGCAGCGGCGACCTGCTGGATTCGGTGCTGACCGCGCTGCCTGCGGCGCCGGCCGAGCCGGACGAGGCAGCGGCGGGGCCGCGCCGGATCGCGCTGGTCGGCCGGCCGAACGTCGGCAAGTCGAGCCTGCTCAACAAGCTAGTCGGCACCGAGCGCGTGCTCGTCGACCCGGTAGCGGGCACTACCCGAGATCCCGTGGATGAGGTGGTCGACCTCGGCGGCAAGACCTGGCGGTTTGTTGACACCGCGGGCATCAGGCGCCGCGTCCACCAGTCTCAGGGGGCTGACTTCTTCGCCGCGCTGCGTACGGAGCGCGCGCTGGAGCTAGCCGAGGTTGCCGTCGTGATCGTGGACGCCAGCGAGCCCCTCGCCGAGCAGGACCTGCGGATTATCTCGATGGTGATCGAGGCGGGCCGGGCGCTTGTCATCGCCTACAACAAGTGGGACCTCGTAGACGAGTACCGCCGTGAGTCGCTGGACCGCGAGATCGACCGGCAGCTCCACAACGCACGGTGGGCGCCACGGGTCAACATCTCCGCCCGGACCGGCTGGCACACCGACCGGCTCGTGCCCGCTTTGGAGCTCGCCCTGCGTAGCTGGGAGACGCGCATCCCCACCGGCCGGCTCAACGCGTGGCTCACGGCGCTCGTCGCGGCTACTCCGCCCCCGGTCCGCGGCGGCAGGCAGCCCAAGATCATGTTCGCGACCCAGGCTGGGGCGAGGCCGCCCCACTTCGTGCTGTTCACTAGCGGCTTCTTGCAGGCAGGCTACCGTCGCTTCATCGAGCGCAAGCTGCGGGAGGAGTTTGGCTTCGCCGGGACTCCGCTGCACATCTCCATGCGGTTGCGGGATAGGCACAGCGGCCGGGCGGACACTCCCCGGCGACCGCCGGGCCGCCGTGCTCGCTGATCTGCCGGGGCCCTGATTGCTGCAGAGGGATCGCCGGTAACGGCGCGTGGCTCGGTCGCGTTAATGGTGATATGACGATGCCCGACGCACATGCGTAGCGCACGTCAGTGAAACGAAATCTCGCCGGGATTATCGCTAAGTCGTGTATTGTGATCAACTGAGCACGCGCAGCTATTAGCCATTCTGCGGGCTTTTGTAGGTATAGTCCGCACGCTATCTGGCAGAGAGGGCGGGTGACAGTGGCTGTGGGGCCGACGGTTCGCCGCCGCCGCCTCGGCAGTGAGTTACGGCGGCTGCGGGAGTCACATTCGATCAAGCTCGAAGAGGTGGCGGATCGGCTTGGCCTGGCTCCGTCGACGCTGTCGCGCATCGAGACCGGTAAGGCGCCAACTCGGACTGCGTACCTGAACGTGCTGCTGGAACTGTACGGCGTCTACGATCCCGGTCAGCGCCAGGTGATGCTGGAGATGGCCAGGGATGGACATCTGCGAGGCTGGTGGGCCGTCTGGGACGGCGTGCTGCCCACCGGATTCGGCATCTGGTTCGGGCTGGAGGCCGAGGCTGCCTCGCTGCGCGTGTACGAGGCGCAGGTCGTGCACGGACTGCTGCAGACCGAGGACTACGCGCGCGCCGTCATGTCGACGGTGCGCAGGGATCAGACCGCCGACGAGATCGAGCGCCTCGTCCGGCTGCGGATGCAGCGGCAGGATGTGCTCCATCGCCATCAGCCGCTGGACCTGTGGGTCATCCTCGATGAGGCGGTGCTGCGGCGGATGGCCGGCCAATCGCGGGTCATGCGCGAGCAGCTTGAGCACCTCGGCGAGGCAAGTCAGTGGCCGAACGTCACGCTGCAGGTGCTCGGCTTCGGCTGCGGCATGCATCCGGCGCTCGGCGGCTCGTTCACGATTGTCGAGTTTCCTGAGCGCCTGGATCCCGACGTGGTTTATACAGAGGGTGTTGCGGGACAGCCTTATATCGAAGAGCGCGATCTCGAAGTGCGGGCTCAGTCCGAAACGTTCGATTTGCTCCGGGCGAGCGCGCTTCCGCCGGCCGACTCCGCGCTTCTCATTCGATCCATTTCCAGCTGAAAGGAACACTCGACATGCCGGATTACGACGTTTCTCACGCATCGTGGATTGCGAGCCGCGCCTGCAACGCCTCGGCGTGCGTCCAGGTCGCGCATCTGCCCGGCGGCATGGTCGCAGTCCGGGACTCGAAGGACACCGGCAAGGCTGCCCACATCTTCGACCGCGAGGAGTGGGCTGCGTTTGTCACCGGTGTCAAGGCCGGCGATTTCGACCTGCCGCACCGCTAGCCGCTGCGGACCAGGCTGTCTTCGTAGCACGAGCGCGGCGGCGACAGCCTGCCTGCCCGGACGGCACACTCAGGCCGCGGACTGGGGGCCGGCGGCCGGTCTGGCGCATTAGCTGCCGGTTGTCTCCGCGAGCATGGCGCGCAGGAACTGCTGGAACTTCTCGGGCGGGGTGCTGGTGCTCGCGATGAGGTCCATGGCCTGTGCGTAGCGGTCGACATCAGCCCTCTTGTCGAGGTACAGGGCGCTGGTGAGCTGCTCGACGTAGACGACGTCCGGCAGGTCGTCGGCCGCGAAGCTCAGGATGCTGAAACTGCCTGGCGCGGCGTAGGACGCGCCGGTAGCGAACGGGGTTATCTGAATCGTCAGGCCGGGCTGGTCGGCGATCTGCAGCAGATGCTCGAGCTGCCGGCGTATGGTGCACGTCGTGCCAACCGGGCGGCGCAGCGCGATCTCGTCGATCACTACCCACAGCCGCAGGCCGCTCGAGGCGAACCGCTGCTGCCGTTCCTTGCGCAGCAGGACCAGCCGGTCGGTGTCCTCGCGGGGGTACGCGCCGAGTCTGACAACCGCCTGCGAGTACTCCTCGGTTTGCAGCAGTCCCGGCACGAATTGGGTCTCGTAGCTGCGAATGACGTCGGCAGATTCCTCCAGCCCCAGGTAGGCATGGAACCAGGTCGGCAGCACGTCCTGGTAGTGATGCCACCAGCCCTGCTGGTTGGCCTTACCGGCGAGCACCAGCAGCGGCTCTCGCTCCGCCGCGTCGGTAATCCCGTACAGGTCGAGGAGGTCGGCGACATCAATCTCACGGACGGCGTTGCGGCCGAGCTCGATCCGGCTGATCTTGGACTCCGAGCCATGGATGGCCGTGGCTGCTGCCGCCGCCGAGATGCCGCGTGCTTCCCGGAGCCGGCGTAACTGGATGCCGAGCAGCAGCCGCAACACCGTGGGTGCGCTCGCGCCGGGCGCGCGAGTGCCATCGGCTCCCGGCGCACCGTACATCGGCCCTCCTTCCCATGCGGAGCATGGTCGACCTGCGTCGCGGCCTGAGCGCGCCGGCGGAAGGGATAGCGCCACCGCGCCTGCTAACGGCACTCCGGTACCTCGGACCCGCGCGTGGGCTGGCAAGAAGAACCGGCCCGGCAGCGCTGCCGAGATGCTATCGCAGCCGCTAGCGCTGGCCACTGGGTTCGCGGCGCGATGCGGGGGGTGCACCGGGCGCCGCAGACGCTGGCGCAGGCCACCGCGTTCGCGGCGGACTGCAGCGGGGTGCACCGGGCGCGCGTTACGACCAACGATCGTCCCGATACGATCTGGACGGAAGTCCGCAATTAGTCCGCGCATCTCGCGGGAGAGCAGGGCGCATGCGCTACCGGCCGTTGGGTAACTCGGGACTGACTGTCTCGGTTGTCGGACTCGGTTGCAATAACTTCGGCCGCAGGCTCGACGTCGATCAGACCCGGGCGGTCGTCGATGCCGCGATCGATCGCGGCGTCACGCTGCTGGACACCGCGGAGGCGTATGGCGGCGCGGGCCGGTCCGAGGAATACCTCGGCGCGGCCCTGGTTGGCCGTCGTGACCAGGTTGTCCTGGCGACCAAGTTCGGTGCTCAGGGTGCCGATATGGGCTACGGACCCGCGGCGGGCGCCAAGGGCGGGCGCGGCTACATCAGGCGCGCTGTGGAGCACTCGCTGCGCCGGCTGCGCACGGACTACGTCGATCTGTACCAGATCCACACCCCCGACCTGAGCACCCCGATCGAGGAGACGATTTCCGCGCTCAGTGAGCTAGTGCGGGCCGGCCTGGTCCGGTACATCGGCCACTCGAACTTCTCCGCCGTGCAGATCGCGGCCGCCGCGGCGGCGGCCCGCGAGCTCGGTGCGGTCCCGTTCATCTCGGCGCAGAATCACTGGTCCTGGCTAGAGCGCGACTCCGAGCGCGAGGTGGTCCCGGCAGCCAGGCAGTTCGGCCTCGGCGTGCTGCCGTACTTCCCGCTCGCCAATGGCCTGCTCACCGGCAAGGTGCGGCGCGGCATGGCGCCCGCCGAGAACACCAGGCTGGCCGCCCGGCAGGACTACATCACCGAGTCCAAGCTCGACAAGGTGGAGGCCCTGGCTGACTGGTCGCAGCAGCACGGCGTGACGATGCTGGAGGTCGCGATCGGCGGCCTTGCCGCGCTGCCGGGCTGCGCGTCGGTGATCGCCGGCGCGACGTCCGCCGAGCAAGTGCGCGCTAACGCGGTTGCCGGCGACTGGGTGCCGGAGCCCAGCGAGCTGTCCGAGATCGACAAGATAACCGCCGCGCCGGGCTGACCGGGAGCGGCCGGCTGGCGGGAGGCAGGCCCGATGAAAGCAGCGCTGTACCGGGCGTATGGCACGGCCGCCGATTCGCTGCGGGTCGAGGACGTCGGCCGGCCGGAGCCGGGGCCCGGTGAGGTGCGCGTCCGGATGCAGCTCTCTGGGGTCAATCCGACGGACTGGAAGTCACGCAGCGGTACGACGCCGCGGCCGATCGACGACTTCCAGGTGCCGCACCACGATGGCACCGGGATCATCGATGCGGTCGGCGCCGGCGTATCCGCGGAGCGCGTCGGTCAGCGGGTGTGGACCTGGATGGCGGCGGCCGGTAATCGCTGGGGAACGGCCGCGCAATGGTCAGTGCTGCCCGCCCGGCAGGCCGTGCCGCTGCCCGACGGCGCCTCGTCCGAGCTCGGGGCCAGCCTCGGCGTGCCGGCCATCACCGCGCACCGGGCGCTGTTCGCCGATGGTCCGGTCGACGGCAAGAGTGTGCTGGTGGCCGGCGGCGCGGGTGCGGTCGGGCACTACGCAATCGAGCTGGCCAAGTTCTTCGGCGGCCGGGTCGCTGCCACCGTCAGCGGGCCGGCGAAGGCCGAGCTGGCCAGGAAGGCGGGCGCCGACCTGGTCGTGAACTACCGGGACGCGGATGCGGCCGATCAGCTCCGCGCGTTCGCGCCGCAGTTGGACCGGATCGTCGAGCTGGCCCTCGGCGCCAATCTGGATCTGGACCTTGCCGTCTCCGGGCCGGGCACGCACATCGTCGACTACGCCGCGGAGGCGACCGATCCGGTGCTGCCGGTGCGCCGGTGCATGACGGCCAATGTCACGATCCGCTTCATCCTGCTGTACGGCATCCCGACCGAGGCGGTCGATGCGGCGGTCGCCGACATCAGCCGGGCGGTGGCGGCGGGCGCACTGACCGAGTTGCCGGTCACCAGATTCCCGCTCGATCAGGTGGTGGCGGCGCACAACGCGGTGGAGGCGGGCGCCGTGGGCAAGGTGGTCGTCGAGCTTCCCTGACACCCGCTGAGTCGAGTATCGGCTTGACGGCGCTATCGGCTTGACGACGTATCTACGTGACCGCGGCATCTACGTGCCTGCGGGATCTACTTGACGGCGGAAGGATAACCGTTATCCTCTAGCTAACCGTTAGCGAGGGGGTACGGCCCGTGCAGCAGGAAGTGGTACTCGCGCTCCTGGCCAAGGAGCCGTCACACGGCTACCAGCTGCGCACGCGGCTGCGGCAGGCGCTCGGCCCGCTCGGCGATGCCATGAACGACGGTCAGGTTTACGTCACGCTGACCCGGCTGGAGAAGGCAGGTCAGGTCACCAGCGAGCGCGCGGCCGGAATGCCCGACCGGCCCGACCGGAAGACCTACGCTCTGACCGCGCGGGGCCAGCAGCGGGTCGCCGAGTGGCTGTCCGAGGTCAGCTGGCCACGACCGGATCTGGCGGAGTTTCACCTCAAGCTGCTGGCCGCGGCCGCGGCCGGGCTGGCAGACCCCATCGCGATCATCGACGCGCAGCGCCGCGAGCTACTACGCAGGCTTCGGGAGGCGCAGCGCGCCGCCATGGCAGAGCCGGACGGGTCGGACGCCGCGCTGCTACTGGAGGGTGTCGTGCTCCGCCTGCAGGCCGACCTGCACTGGCTGGAGGCGTGCGAGCGCAGCTGGACCGGCAGGAGGGCCACGTCATGAATGCCAGAACCGACTCGGATGTGATGGTGCGCGCCCGGCGGCTGCGCAAGCACTATGGCAAGGAAGCCGCCCTGGTTCGCGCCGTGGACAGCGTGGACCTCGATGTCGCCAAGGGCGAGACGCTTGCCGTGATGGGACCGAGCGGCTGCGGAAAGTCGACGCTGCTGCACCTGCTTGGCGGCTTGGACCGGGCGTCCGCCGGTGAGTTGTGGCTGGCGGGCCGGCGCATCGACACGATGAGCGAGCGCCGCATGGCGGCGCTGCGGCGTGACCTTGTGGGCTTCGTGTTCCAGGCGTTCCACCTGATGGACGAGCTGACCGCGGCGGAGAACGTCGAGCTGCCTGCGCTGCTCGCAGGGCGATCGCCGCGCGCGGCGCGCGGCCGCGCTGTCGAGCTACTGGAGCAGGTGGGCCTCAGCGACCGGGCCCGGCACCTGCCCTCGCAGCTGTCGGGAGGTCAGCGGCAGCGCGTCGCGATCGCGCGTGCGCTCGCCAACCGGCCGCACGTCGTACTCGCGGACGAGCCGACCGGGAACCTGGATAGCGAGGCGACGCTGGAGGTGCTCCGGTTGTTTGAGAGCCTGCACCTGGCCGGCCAGACGGTGGTCATCGTGACGCACGACTCGCGGATCGCCGCGACGGCGGATCGGCTCATCTCGATGCGCGACGGTGCGTTCATCGACGAGACCAGGCTGACCGGTGGCACCAGCGGTCGCCTCGGCGCGCTACTGAACCTGGACGGCTGACGTGGGCAAGACGACACTGATCGGCCGGCTTGTCGGCCGGGACCTGCGATACCGGCCGAGCCAGGCCGTGCTGCTGCTGCTAGCGATCGGCGCCGCGACGACGGTGCTCTCGCTTGCGCTCGCCCTGTATGGCGTTACCCGGGCGCCGTATCAGCAGACCAGGGCGGAGACCCTGGGCCCGGACGTGGTCGCCGCGTACAGCGGACTGATGGTGACGCAGGGACCACGGTCGCACCGACCTATCCCGCACCCCGCCGCGCCAAGCACCCTGGCCCAAGCCGAGGCGCTGAGCAAGACGGCCGGGGTGAGCGGCCACGCTGGGCCGTACCCGGTGGCGTCCGTCATCCTGCGGCTGGGCAAGGTGGCGGCTCTGGTCGAGGCCGAGGGGCGCGACGAGGCGCCCGCGTCGCTCGACCGGCCGAAGCTGACCGCCGGCAGCTGGGTCCGCCCGGACGGCATCGTGCTGGAGCGCACGTTCGCCGAGGCACTCGGTGCGCGCGTCGGTGACCGGGTCGCTCTGGACGGCAAGCCCTACACGGTGGCCGGCATCGCGGTCACCGCCGCCAGCGCCCCCTACCCGAACACGTGCTTCCCGCCTGGCGGCGACTGCTTGTTCGACCTGCCGACGAACTGCAACGGCACGGTCTGCTCCGCTGGCGGGACCAGCGGGATCCCTGAGGCCAGCCCGGGGCTGGGATGGGTCACCGAGTCGGACGCGCGTGCGCTGGCTTCCCCATCCGCACCGCTGCAGTACCTGCTGGACCTGAAGCTCACGGATCCGGCCACGGCGCAGGGCTTCGCCGACGCTCATAACGCGAATGCAGGGCCGGGCCCGGGGGGCCTGGTTTCCTGGCAGAGCATCGCCTACAACGACGGCCTCCTCGTGCAGGACGAGCAGCAAGTCCTGACCCCCGGCGCGTGGCTCGCCGGACTGCTCGCGATCGCCTGTGTGGCCGTGCTCGCCGGCGGCCGGATGGCGGACCAGAACCGCCGGGTCGGCCTGCTCAAGGCCGTCGGCGGGACGCCCAGCCTGGTCGCGGTCGTGCTACTAGCAGAGAATCTGGTGCTCGCGCTGGTCGCGGCCGGCCTCGGTCTGCTCGCGGGCTGGGCGGCTGCCCCGCTCATCACCAGTCCTGGCGCCGGGCTGGTCGGGAGTCCCGGCGCGCCGTCGATGACCCCGGTTCACGCGGCCGAAGTAATCGGCGTCGCCCTGCTGGTAGCGCTGGCTGCCACGCTGGT
>JBAUAR010000100.1:0-12644 GCA_049675875.1 Streptosporangiaceae bacterium | reverse complement strand
GGCCAGGGCCGCGGCGCTAGCGGCGGGCGGCTTCGGCGCCGGGTTCCTGCTGCGCGCCGCCGGGGACGCGGCGGCAGGCGCGCACTTCCTCGTCTACGTCAGCCCGCTCGGCTGGGTAGAGCAGCTGCACACCCTCGGCCGGGCGCAACCGCTGTGGCTGCTGCCGATCGCGGGCCTGGTCGTTGTCTGCGGCTGGCTCACGCTGTTCCTAGCCGCCCGGCGCGATCTGGGCGCCAGCCTGCTCGCCGACCGCGACGCAGCCGAACCACGCCTGGCGCTGCTCGGCAGCCCGATTCGCATCGCGCTGCGGCTGTCCTGGCAGGCGACGATGCGCTGGCTCGTCGTGGTCGTCGTGGCGGGAGCGCTGTACGGCGCGCTCGCGCGCTCGGCCGGCCAGGCCTTCGCTACCTCGAGCCGGTTGCGGCATCTTTCCGGTGACCTCACGCACGCAGCGCATCCCGGACTGGTCGGCATCGGGGCTCGGGTTTACGCCAGCATCATCTTCCTGCTGCTCGCGACGCTGCTCATGGCCTTCGCCGCCAGCGCCATCGGCAAGCTGCGCGAGGACGAGGCCGAGGGTTACCTCGACAATATTGTCGTCCGCCCGGTGAGCAGGCAGCGGTGGCTGGCAGGGCGCACGGCGCTGATGCTCGCCGTCACCATCCTGGCTTCGGTACTGGGCGGCATCGTCTTCTGGATCGCTGCCGCCGCGGAGCACACCGGGCTAGGCCTGGGGCAGCTCACGGAGGCTGGCCTGAACAGCGCGGGTCCGGCCGTCGCCCTGGCCGGGCTGGGCGTCCTGCTGCTCGGGTTCGCACCCGGGCTCGTGACCGCGGCAAGCTGGGCGATAGTTGCCTGGTCGTTCATGCTGGACTTGTTCGGCGCGGTGATTCCGGTCAATCACTGGCTCATGGACACCTCGCTGCTGCAGCACCTGGCACTGGCCCCCGCGGTCAGCCCGGACTGGCGGGCCGGTGCCACCTACCTGGCTATCGGCGCCGCCGCCGCGATGCTAGGTGGCTGCCTGTTCACCCGTCGCGACCTGCGGGGTCACTAGCAGCGGCCACGCCCGCGAGCATGAACGCGGCAATTGAGGGCAGCTGCCTGCCCAGAGCGTCGATGACGCGCTCATCGGCTCATGGGAGGCAGTAAATGCGAATCGGAACAGTGTTGTTAGTTATCTGGCTGATCATCGGAGTCGTCGCCGCCGGGCAGCGGCAGTACTTCAACAGCTCAAGCGCGAGCTGCGCCAAGGCGGGAACCATCGCTGTGACGATTGCCGCCGGCCCGCTGAATTACGTCGGCGCCAATCCCAAGGTCTCCTGCCAGCCAAGCCAGTAGTTGCTGGATCGGGTAGCGCGGCGGCAGGATCGGGCGAGCCGCGAGCCGACGTTTGAGAACGGGAACGCGGGTAGTTCTGGCCCGCGACTGCCGCAGGGCACCCGCAAGTTCCGGAGCTTTCTTCTCGGCAGGGCGGACCTTCAGGGCCTGCCGCCTGCACGAGGCCAGGCTCTCCAGTTTGCCCCAACCCGTAGGAGCCCACAGTGATTATCCTCGGCATTATCCTGCTCATTATCGGTTTCCTGGCCAAGATCGCCATCGTCTGGTCGCTCGGCATTATCGTCCTGATCGTCGGGGCAATTCTTGCGCTGCTGGGAATGGCCGGTCACATGGTCGGAGGCCGACGGCACTACTTCTAGCCGGTGCCGTAAGACCGCAGCCTGATGTCCAGTGAGCCGTCGCAGCCCGGCCCCTCGAGGGATGCGTCAGGGGATCTCGGAGCGAACCTGGACGTCATCCAGTCCGCTACCGACAGCGGCCTGCTGACCCGTGAGCAGGCCGAGGACCGGATGCAGGCGACGGTGCAAGCGGCGGAGGCGATGGCCGAGCGGACCGGCGGGCTGGGTAAGCCCGGCCGGCCGCTCGACAAGCGCTCGCCGTTCTTCATCGGCATGGCCGCCGCAGCCATCGCCGCGGGGTTCATCGCCGCGGCGATCCCGCCACTGTCCGCGCAGGTAACCGCGCTGACCCAGCACCTTCCCGGCTACCTGCATGAATTGCAGAATCACAACTCCCAGCTCGGCAAGCTGAACGCGAAGTACCACGTCCAGAAGGACCTGACTGACCTGATCCACACCAAAGGCTCCGCGCTGGTCGGCGGAGTCCTGGGGGCCGGAGAGCTGGTACTCAGCGCGGTCAGTTCCATGCTTGTGGTGGCCATCCTGACGATCTACTTCCTCGCCAGCATGCCCCGCATCAAGCTGTTCTTTTACCGGCTAGCGCCGCACTCGCGCCGCACCAGGGTGATTCTGATCGGCGACGAGATTTTCACCAAGGTAGGCGGGTTCGTCCTGGGAAACTTCCTGACCTCGGCCATCGCCGGACTTGGCACCTACCTCTGGATGCTGATCTTCGGCGTCCCCTACCCCGTCCTGCTGGCCCTGCTGGTCGCGCTACTCGACCTGATCCCGATCATCGGCTCCACCATCGGCGGCGCCATCGTCACCCTTGTTGCCCTCACCGTGTCGGTGCCCGTCGCGATCGCCGCCCTCGGTTTCTACATCGGGTACCGGCTGGCCGAGGACTACCTGCTCGCCCCCCGGGTCATGGGCAAGACCGTCCAGGTCCCCGGAGTGATCTCCATCCTTGCGGTCCTTATCGGCGGCGCCCTGATGGGAATCATCGGCGCGCTGGTCGCGATCCCGACGGCAGCCGCCATCCACCTCTTGCTGCACGAGATAGCCTTCCGCCGCCTGGACGTCAGCTAGGTGACGCGGTACGCGCTGCGGCGCATACTGATCATCCCGCTGGCGCTGGTGCTCACGGTCGTAATCGTGGTGCTGCTCCCGGTGGTGGCGCTAGGCCAGGCGATCGCCAGTGGCCTTAGTCTGCTGCGCGGTCATCAGCCGCGCTGGCGGGCACTCCGACTGCTGGCATTTGCCTCGGTGTACAGCGCGAGTGAGTGCGCGAGCATGCTGGCCTGCCTGGTGCTGTGGGTGGCCAGCCCGGTGCCGCGGTGGCGCAACGCCGACCGCTGGCGTGCACGTCACGTCTGGCTGCTCGGCCGCTTCCTCGGCGCTCTGCTGCGCGTGGCGCAGCCGGTCTTCGGCTTCCGGCTGAAGCTGGAGAACCCGCGCGCCAGCACCGTCAGCTCCGGCCGACCGCTGATCGCGCTGGCCAGGCACGCTGGACCCGGAGCATCCTTCGTCCTGATCCACGTGCTGCTTCGAGAACGCCAGCGCGTGCCGAGAATAGTGCTGAAGGCCCAGCTCAGGCTCGATCCGGCGCTCGACATGCTGCTGACGCGCATCGGCTGCGCGTTCATCGGCGCCCGCGCCGCCGAAGCCAGTGATTCGATCACTGCGGTCGCGGGGCTGGCCGCGGACCTGCGGCCGGGCGATGCGATGGTGATCTTCCCTGAAGGCAGGGACTGGACGCCAGCCCGCCACCGCCTCGCCGTGCACAGGCTGCGCCGCAAGGGACGGCGCGAGGAAGCCGCCGCCGCCGCCGCGATGCCGAATGTCCTGCCGCCCCGCCCGGCCGGCACCTTCGCAGCGCTGCAGGCAGCGCCGGCAGCCGACCTGGCTGTGTTCATGCACACCGGCCATGACCAGCTGCTCGATGCGGCATCATTCTGGCAGGCGCTGCCCCTGCAGCGTGAACTGCACATGGCCTGGTGGAACGAGCCCGTGCCCCACGTTGCAACCGAGGAGGCCTGCGCCGCCTGGCTCAACGAAGTCTGGAGCCGCATCGATTCCTGGATCGACGAGCAGGCACGAACCGTACCGGAACACCCGCAAACAACGGACTCAGCAAGCAACACGTAACACACATCTTTGTCCGTTAATAAAGATTTGCATGCCTGCTGGGTTACCCACCAGGCATGGGCTGGTCGCACTCCAGCGGAGGTCGCGCACATCTCCGGCGTGATCTCGCTCATCCCGGAAAAGATCGAAGTACACCTGACCCTGGGAGTTCGACGGCGTACCTGCGCCGCGGGGAGGCGCATAACATGCCGGTCTTGCTGTCAGTGAACGTGGGACTGCCGCGCGATGTCGCCTGGCAGGGCAAGACCGTGCATACCGGCATCTGGAAAGAACCTGCGCAGGGGCCGGTCATGGTCCGCCGCCTGAACATCGACGGTGACGGTCAAGGTGACCTGCAAGGCCACGGCGGCGAGCAACGGGCCGTGCTGGTCTACCAGATCGAGTCCTACCGGCACTGGGAGCAGCACTTCGGTCGCGACGACTTCCGGTACGGCCAGTTCGGGGAAAACCTCACCGTCGACGGGCTGGCGGACGCCGAGGTATGTATCGGAGATCAGTACCGGATAGGCGACGCGGAGTTTGAGGTCACCCAGCCCAGGGTGACCTGCTACCGGGTCGGCATGCGGCTGGGCGAGCCCGAACTGCCGGCCCTGCTGGTCAGTCATCACCGCCCCGGCTTCTACATGCGCGTTCTGCGCGAGGGACACATCCGGGCCAGCGATCAGATCGTCAAGACCAGGACAGGCCCGCACGCGCTCAGCGTGACCGACACCGACGCGCTGCTCTATCTCCCCGGCCGCGACACCGCGAAGCTGCGGCTAGCCGCCCAGATCCCCGCGCTGAGCCCAGGGTGGCAGCAGTCCTTCCGCGAGCTGATCGACGCCGCCGAGCGTGGTGGCCCGGCTACCGCGCCGCCGCCCGGCACGGAGCCGGACGCGCGGCCCGGTCCGGCATGGACCGGGTTCCAGCCGTTGCGCGTGACCAAGGTAGTCCGGGAGACAGCGACTGTCTCCTCGATCTACCTGGCCGCAGCGGACGGCTCCGTGCTCCCGGCGGCGCAGGCCGGGCTGTACATCACGCTTCGGATCGACGGCGCTGGGCAGCCCGCCCCGGTGCGCAGCTACTCACTGTCGTCGGAGCCGGGTGCTGCCGCGTATCGGATCAGCGTTAAAACCGAGGCACACGGCGCGGTAAGCCGGTACCTGAATCGCACGGTGCGCCCTGGCGCAACTCTTCAGGTAGCCGCGCCCCGCGGCGATTTCGTGCTCGATGACGGCTCCGGACCGGTGCTGCTGATCTCCGCCGGCATCGGCGTGACACCGGTCCTGTCGATGTTGCACCAGCTCGCGCAGGCACGCAGTGAACGCGAGGTCTGGTGGATCTACAGCGCGCGCCGACCGCGGGACTATCCGTTCGCCGCCGAGGCCCGCACCGTACTCCAGTCCCTGCCGCACACCCGCGAACATGTGTTTTACAGTCAGGCCACGCCGGCCGAGCTGCACCGTGAGCATGCCGTTGCCGGGCACGTCACCAAGGACACGCTGGCCGGGCTCGGCCTGCCGGCCAGCTCGGAGGCTTACGTCTGCGGGCCGCCAACGTACATGGCAGACGTCCGCGACGCCCTCGGCGCGGCCGGCATCGAGCCTGCCAGCGTTCACACGGAACTATTCGCCGCACTGCCAGCCACCAACCCCGGCGTAGTCGGCCATGCAGTCCCGGCACCGCACCCGCCACCCGGACCGCCAGCCGCTGGGCCGGTGGTGACCTTCGCCCGCAGCGGAATCTCCACGCCCTGCGCCGCCAGCTGGCGCAGCCTCCTCGACCTGGCCGATGCGTGCGATGTGCCCAGCCGGTGGAGCTGCCGGACTGGCGTATGCCACACGTGCATCACGCCACTGCTGTCGGGCGCAGTCACCTACTCTCCGGACCCCCTGGAGGCCCCGTCCGAAGGCCAGGTGCTCATCTGCTGCTCGCGGCCCGAGTCCGACATCGTGCTGGACATGTGACCGGGAACCGCACCACGCTGCTGGGTTCCTCGGACTAGCTGAGCGGTGAAAATCGTTCGGTTTCCAGAGGCGGCCGGGCAGAGGATAGTCACCGTGGCCTCGGTTAGGTGGGACGCGGAGTTCGCGGCGGTCTACGACGACGTTTACGCGGACCAGGCCGAGCCGTCCGTCGTGGATCCGATCGCTGGGGTCCTCGCCGAACTTGCGGGCAGCGGTGCGGCTCTTGAGTTCGCCGTCGGCACGGGACGGATCGCGCTGGCGCTCAGCGCGCGGCGAGTTGCCGTCACGGGAATCGAGTTGTCGCCGCACATGGCCGAGCGGCTGCGCGCCAAGCCTGGGGCCGAGTCCGTCCCGGTGATTGTCGGCGACATGACCACGACTCATGCGGAAGGCTCGTTCACGCTGGTCTACCTGGTGGCGAACGCCATCATGAACGTCACCAGCCAAGATGAACAGCTCGCTACCTTCGGCAACGCGGCCGCCCACCTCGGACCCGGCGGGCGCTTTGTGGTCAATGTGATCGTCCCTCAGCCGTGCGCGGTCCCGGCCGGCGGGCAGGGTCGTGTATTCACCCTCGACCCGGACCATGTCGGTGTCGAGACGTTCGATGACCCACTCGGCCAGATCGCGTGGTCACATCACTGGATGGAGGTCGGCGGACGCCTGATCCGGCAATCGGCGCCCTACCGCTATGTCTGGCCAGCCGAACTGGACCTCATGGCGCGGCTGGCGGGATTCGAACTTGAGCATCGCTGGGGCGACTGGGATCGGTCCCCGTTCACCGCCGAGAGCGCTCGGCACGTCTCCGTGTACGAACGGATCTGAGCCGCCCGCTCACGCTCCGGGGTGTCGAACCCGGCGGGTTTCTCGCCCGGCACGGGTGAGGTCCGGGCGGGGCTCAGTCGGCAAGCTGAGATCGGGCGGCCCGCTTCTCACGGCCAGCGGTCTGACGGCTATTTCACTGCGGGAGGACGAAATGTCTGGTTCCGATGGCACATTCGTGCTGGTAGCGACGTACCCAGATGAGGAAATGGCCCGGCAGGACTACCAGGTCGTGAAGGACGCGCACGCGGCGGGCCTGGTCGGCTCCTACGATGCGGCTGTCATCACCAAGGACGCTAACGGCAAGATCCACGAGAACAAGGACGAGACAGCCACCCGGCACGGTGCCTGGTGGGGCATTGCCGCCGGGGCGGCCGTCGGGGTTCTCTTCCCGCCTGCGGTGCTGGGCGCGGCCGCCGTGGGCGGCGTCATTGGCGGCGTCAGCGGGCACCTGGCGAAGGGGATGTCCCGGTCGGAGGCGAAGGAACTCGGTGATTTCATCTATCCAGGCGGGGCGGGTCTCGTCGTCATCGGGGAGAGCAAGGTCGAGGACGCGATCAAGCACGCGGTGACCAAGGCGGAAAAGCAGACCGCCAAGGAACTTGACGTCAGCCCTCAGGACATCGACCGCACCCTCAAGGAGGCCGTCGGCGAAATGTAACCACCGGGGTCAGAGCCAGCGTAGCTAGCGCTGCGCGTGCTGGTCGCGTCGAGAGCTGCAACGAAGGGCGGGAGCCATGAAGCTGGTAGTGATCGGGGGTACCGGACTGGTCGGCTCACAGGTGGTCCAGAGGCTGACCGCGGCTGGACACGAGGCCGTCCCTGCGGCACCGGACACCGGCGTCGATCTGATCACGGGTGAGGGCCTGGACCAGGCGCTGGCCGGCGCCGAGGTAGTGATCAACGTCGCGAACTCGCCGACCTTCGATGCGGCGTCCCTGGACTTCTTCCGCACCGCGATGAGCAACCTGCTGGCCGCGGGGGCGCGCACGGGTGTCCGGCACCAGGTGATCCTCTCCATCGTTCATGTGGATCAGGTGCCCGAGCTGGACTACTACCGGGCCAAGACTCTGCAGGAGGACCTGCTCCGCCGCGGGCCGACACCGTACTCCATCGTGCGCGCCACCCAGTTCTTCGAGTTCATCGAGCCCACCATGTCGATGACCTCCGACGGCGATACCGTCCGGCTGCCAGCGACGCTCATCCAGCCAATCGCGACCACGGATGTCGTCGACGCGGTGGTCGAGGTCGCCACCGGCGCCCCGCTGAACGGCATCCTGAACGTCGCGGGCCCGGACGTCTTCCGCCTCGACGAGCTCGGCAGGCTCACGCTAGCCGCCCATCACGACGGCCGGCCTGTTATCACCGACGACCAGGCCGGCATGTTCGCGGCCGTCAGCGGCGATGTGCTGACCGCGGGACCGGAGGCGCACCTGGCGCCCACGCACTACCAGGACTGGCTCCAGCGGGCGAGCTAGCAGCGGTCCGCCGCGACTAAGTCCGCACTCGGAGATGCAGTCTCAGCTCCGCTCGTTACCTGTGCGAGCTGTGTGATCGTGGAGCGAGCGAGGATCCGCACGGCTCGTCCTGCGGGTGAAATGCCGATGGCGTGCTGCGGCATCCGCACTCGGAGGGCGAGGGGCTGGGACTCGAATTTCAGCGGGCCGGCCATCTCGATAGTCTCGCCGTCGACGCCGATCCGGACCGGGCCCGCGGACCGGATCTCGAACTCCCGCGCGGTCCACTCCAGCCAGCCGGTGAACCGCCGTACCTGGCCAACGACCTCCAGCGCGGCGAATCGGCTGGCCTCGGCAGCACCGGTGATCCTCGCGGTGACGATCCCCAGAACGCCACGGTCGATGTGCTTGCGGGTACCGCGGCCGCCTGCATTCGCCAGCTGATAGGGGTTATTCGACACCAGGATCAGCTGGGCAGTTGGGTGGCTGGTTCCGTCTGGTCCGGTGAACGGCAGGTCCACCGGGACAGCGTCAGGGCCGAGCAGGTCGGGCAGCTTCGATGCGGCGGTCTTGATCTTGGCGTCCCGGTACTGCGGCGACTCGACGACGTCCGCGTACAGGCCGAGCGAGGCGTTGTTGACGAAGGTCCGGCCGTTGACGCTGGCCAGGTCGACACGGCGCTCATACCCGCCCGCGAATGCGTCCAGTGCGCCGATGACGTCATCGCGATCGAGCCCAAGATCGAGCGCGAAGTGGTTGCGTGTCCCGGCTGGCACGCAGACATAGGCGATATCGTGCCGCGCGGCAACTGCGGCGACGAGCGCCTGTGATCCGTCACCGCCGGCCATCCCGAGGACATCCGCTCCCCGGCTGACCGCGTCCTCAGCGAGCTGACGCAGGTCATCGCCGACTTGAAGCACCACCGGCTCAATGTCTCGGTCCCGGCATTCCTCAGCCAGCCGGAACCGCCCTGCCTTCCCGCCACCGGACTTCAGGTTCATGATCAGGACGGAATGGCCGGCAGCCACGGCCGCCGGCAACTGCCGGGAGGCGACGCCGAGCGCACGGGGCGTGCGCCTGAGTGCGTACCGGGCGGCTGCCACCGACAGCGCCGCCAGCACGCCGGCCAGGGTCACCCGCAAGATGCTCACGTCCGCGGCTAGCAACGCCACGGCGACCAGCGCCAGTGCAGCGGCCATGACTGAGACGGCAGCCAGCCGAGCCCGCCCATGCCGCGAGACGACATACCAGCCACTGGCGACGCACACCAGCAAGCTAAGGCCCGCCCCCACCACCGCCAGGACGTTACGGGCCACTCCCAGCAGCACCAGCGCCACAGCGACCGCGGCGCACAGCAGCGCAGCCGCCGCCGCAAGCCGCTCGGCAGCAGTCGGTCTGGCCGGTGGTGCCTCACCCATGTCCCGCACCGTTCGCCGGGGCGGAAGGCCCGAGGGCGCGGGGTGCCATTGCTAGCATCCGGTCATGGGTCTCACCGCCGCTGGTCGCCGCCTCAGCGCCGCTGATCAGGCCCTCTATACCGCGGTCGCGTCCACTACGACGCCGTTCCTGGACGAGCCCGCGCGGCGGCTGTCGCAAGCCGCGAACTACTCGCGCATCTGGATCGCCATTGCAGCGGGTTTCGCGGTTGCCGGCGGCCGAGCAGGACGGCGAGCTGCGGTCAGCGGGCTGCTGGCAGTGGGCATCACCTCGGCGGCCGTCAACATCGGCGGCAAATCCCTGCACCCTCGGCAGCGCCCAGACCGGTTGCGCTCGCAAGTTCCGCCTTCCCGGCAGGTGGCGATGCCGTCGTCGGCCTCGTTTCCGTCCGGTCACTCGGCGGCCGGATTCGCGTTCGCCTGTTCGGTAGGCCACAGCCTGCCGCGGGCCGGGCCGCCCCTGGCGCTGCTGGCCGCAGCAGTGGCCTGCTCGCGGGTCTACACGGGGGTACATTTCCCCGGCGACGTCATCGCCGGCTCGCTCATCGGTGCCGCCATCGGGCGGGTCGTCGCGCAACTGGGTTAGCTCAGCGCTACCGTCATGGCGCCAGCCGACCGGTGCCGGACACGCAGGCAGACTTCCGGCTTTCAGCGTCGTCACCTCTGCAACCAGGCAAGTGCCTTGCAAGGACTGTTTCAAGGGCGTTTCGGATGCACGCCGGATCGCCGATGCGGCTGGATCCAACCTTGACCGCCGAGGACCGGCGGTGCGTCACCCTGGGCGGGTGATTCCGGCAGGTGCGGCGTAACCGGGGATGGCGTGGAACTACTCCGGACCGTACGGGCCGTAACGATGCCGGAACGGTCGACGCATACGGTCGCCTCATCCCGCGCCATCTGGGACTACCGGTTGCATCACGGCACGCTGCCAATGGGCTCGGCAGCGGTGGTGCTCGGCGCGGCCTCGCCTATGTTCCTGGTGCTGCTCGCGAGTCTGCTGGCAACCGACGTCCTGCCACTCAGGGCGCTGCGCTGACCGGTCGCCGAAGCGTGATCGGCGATTGCGGCACGCTGCCGCCGGTTAGGAACACCTCGCGGCCGCGCGCAGGATGCGCCTGCCTCGACAGCCGCCAAAGGCGAGCATGACCACCGAATTGGTGCTGCTTGGGACGGCTGGCGCGCCGCTGCCGGTCGCAGGTCGCGCCGGAATCTCCTCCGCACTTCTCGTCGGCCACCGCGTCTTTGTCATCGACTGCGGGCGGGGATCCCCCTCCGCCTTCGCCGACGCGGGACTGGACTTCCGGTGCCTGGAAGCAATCTTCCTGACTCATTTCCACGCCGACCACACAGGCGACCTGGCCGGCCTGCTGCTCTACCCGTGGGGGATCCGGCGCAGCGCGACCGGACCGCTGCCGCCGGTGACGGTCTACGGACCGTCGCGACTCGACGTGCTGCCGGATGGTGACGCCAGCTTCCCGCGGCAGACCACGATCTGTCCGGAACGGCCCGCCCCGGGAACTCGCGACCTGATCCAGTGCATCCTGGCCGGCTACGCCTACCACCTGAACATGATGCCGCTCGATGCCAGCATGCCGGACCCAGCTGAGCTCGTCCGGGCCGTCGACATCCACGTTCCGGCCCGGATGCCGGGCACGCGCCAGGTCCCGATGGTTGTGGTGAGAGATGAATCCGTGCAGGTCACTGCCGTCACGGTCCGGCACGGCCGAGCGGCGCCGGCGTTCGCATACCGGTTCGACACGCCGGACGGCTCGGTCGTGTTCTCCGGCGACACCACCGTCGATGACGACCTGATCACGCTGGCGACAGACGCCGACATCCTCGTCCACCACGTGGCCGACCTCGACTACCTGCAGCGGCACGGCGTTACCGGTCCCGCCCTGGACCACATGCGAGGACTGCACACCGACGTTAACGAGGTTGGCGGCGTGGCAGAGCGGGCCGGCGTCGGTGAGCTGATCCTGACTCACTACTTGCCGGCCGAGCCGACCGCGATCAGCCTGGCCGACTGGGCGAAGCGCGCCGGGCGTGCCTTCAGCGGGCAGACAACCGCAGGTCATGACGGGCTGCGCCGAACGCTAACCCGCCGCCCGAGGTGAGTGCGGAGGCGCCGGACACGGTGCCGCGGTGGCACCGAACTGGTGAGCCCCGACGCCATGTGGCCGGGGCTCGGGGTCAGCATAACTCGCGAACCGCGGTCGCGCACCGGTCAGATTTGCCGACCGAGCTCCTTCGCCAGCACATCGAAAACGAGGTCTGGCCGCCGCGGAATACCGAACCGCTCGTCGCCATAGGGGAACGGCCGCCGCTCCCCTGTCCGCCGGTATCCGCGCCGCTCGTACCACTCGATGAGCTCGGCTCGCTGGGTCAGCACGGTCATGACCATGGTCGTGGCGGCCCACTCGTCGCGGGCAATGCGCTCGGCCTCCGCAAGCACCTGCCGGCCGACTCCCCGGCCCTGCCCACCCGGCTGCACGGAGAACATCCCAAAGTAGGCCGCCGCGTCCGGCCGGCGCTCGAGCTGGCAGCAGGCCACAAGCTCGCCGCTTGCCTCGGCTAGCAGCACGGCGCTGCCCGGCGCACGCAGAATCTCGGCGACCGCCCGGGCATCGGTGCGCTGGCCGTCCAGCAGGTCAGCCTCCGTAGTCCAGCCGACCCGGCTGGGGTCGCCGCGGTAGGCGGACTCGACGAGCGCCACGACGGCCGGTACGTCGGCCTCGCCAGCGCGCCGGAACGCCAGTGTCACGTGCCGACCCCCCGAGACCCCCCGCCGTGCTCACCCGGGGGGACGACCCCCCGAGACCCCCCGCCGTGCTCACCCGCCGGGACGCCGCCCCGAGACCCCCCGCCGTGCTGCCGCATGGTCTCGGCGAGCTTCTCCAGCGCCGGCAGCGCCGCGGTGAGCGCCGCCACCTGCTCGGCAGGCAGCAGCGCCAGGCAGTCCGAACCCGCGGCCGCGCGGCGCGCCTTGATCGTCTTGTCGACGCGGCGGCCGGCCGCCGTGCTCAGCACCGACACGCTTCGCAGGTCGGCCGGGTCAGGCGTCCGGGTGATGAGGTTCATCTCGACCAGGCGCCCGATGACGCGGGACAGCATGGTGGGATTGATCCGCTCCCGCTCACCGAGCTCGGTCAGGCC
>JBAUAR010000099.1:0-3681 GCA_049675875.1 Streptosporangiaceae bacterium | reverse complement strand
GCTGCGGGGCCGCGGACTTCGGCGAGCGCGACGGCGCGGTTGAGTGCGACGACGGGGGTCGGCGTGAGCGCGTACAGCTGGTCATAGAGCGTCAGGATGGCGTGCCAGTCGGTGCTGTCGAAGCTGGGCGCGACGGAGTGAACGGCGTTGATGGCGGCCTGGAGCTGGTAGGGGCCGGGCTGGTCGCGCTGTACGCAAGCGCGCACGATGGCCTGGCCTTCGGTGATCGGGTCCCGGTCCCAGAGCCGTCGGTCCTGTTCGGCCAGGCGGACCAGGGCGCCGTCGGCGGTGACGCGGGCGGCCCGGCGGGCGTGCAGCAGCAGGAGCAGCGCCAGCAGTCCGTGCGCCTCCGGCTCGTCGGGCATCAGCTCGGCGAGTACGCGGGCGAGCCGGATCGCCTCGGCGCACAGGTCGAGCCGCAGCAGGGAGCCGGAGGTCGCCGCGTAGCCTTCGTTGAAGATCAGGTAGACGACAGCGAGGACAGCCGTGAGGCGGCCGGAGAGCTCGGCTTCGGCGGGCACACGGTAGGGGATGCGGGTGTCCTTGATCTTGCGCTTGGCCCGGACGATCCGCTGGGCCATGGTCGCTTCCGGCACGAGGAACGCCCGCGCGATCTCCGGCGTCTGGAGCCCGCCGAGCAGCCGGAGGGTCAGCGCGACCTGGGCGGCCTGGTTGAGCGCCGGATGGCAGCAGGTGAAGACTAGCCGGAGCCGGTCATCGGGCACGGTCTCCTCCTGAGGCGGAGTGTCGTCCGCCGCGTCAGCGCCATACAGGTGATGCGCCTGGGCGTGCCGCTCGGCACGGACCGACTCGCGGCGCAGCCGGTCGATGGCCCGGTTGCGGGCAGTCGTGACGATCCACGCACCCGGATTGGGCGGCAGGCCCTCCGACGGCCACCTGGCGGCCGCCACGGTGAACGCGTCCTGGATCGCTTCCTCGGCGGCGTCGATATCGCCGAGAAAGCGGATCAGGGTAGCGACGCAGCGGCCGTACTCACGGCGGAACACGGTCTCGGCATTCACTGCGGGACAGCCTATCGCCGCTGCACGGATACGCTCACTGCGCGTCGGACGCGTCATCCAGTGCGTCGTCGAGGCTCCCATCGAAGAACGGGCGGACCTCGATCGGCCGCTGTTCCGCGACCGCGGCGAGCTTCGCCCACTCCAGGGCCTCGTCCAGGTCGGCGGCGTTGATGATCCAGAACCCGGCGAGGTGTTCCTTGGTCTCGGTGTACGGCCCGTCGGTCATCAGGAAGTCGCCGCCGGACTGGCGCACCACGGTCGCCGACTCCGCGCCACCTTGCATGCCGCTCTTGAAGACGAACGCGCCGGCGTCCCTCAGCCTGTCGCCCAGCTCGTTCACGCCGGCCCACACCTGCCGCGTCCGCTCCGGGGGAATGGGAACGGCATAGTCGCGGTAGAGCGCGAGCAGATACTGCGTCATGACAGATCACTCCCGTTTGTCATCCCGGGGCCGGTCTGTGGCCGGCCCTCACTCCCGCTACGAAGTCGCCCCCGCCGAATCGACACCCCCGCTTCTCACGATGCCAGAACAATCTTTCATCCCGAACCACAGTTGGGTGCTGGCAGCAGGGCGAGGCGCGCTCGACTTCAGACGGCGAGAGTGCCTGGCCGTAGGCAGCTACGGTGAGGAGTGCATTTACTGCGGCCCAGCCGCCGCCCCTGGCGGCTACTAGCGCGGCAAGCTCAAGGGCGGGCAGTGCGCATGCGTGACCAGGCCGGCAACGGAACGACGGCAATTACCCTGCCGCCGACGTTATCGGCGGCCAGCTCATTGTCGGTGCCCTCTGGCTCGTCGGCCAGGTCCAGGATGACCCCCGCGCAGGCCGCGTGACCATCGGACGGCAAACACAACCGATCAACGCAGCGCTAGGCGCTTGACAGTTGGCAAGGCCGGGGCGAACTTGGCCGCGAACGATCACGTCGCGGCGAAGGCGCGTGCCTGTCGCAGGCCACCTCGCTCGGGGCAAGGATGGGGTACAGCAGCTGAGTACAGCAACCCTGGCGCATACAGGTGGACGTGGGCGGACGTGCAGGGATAAGTGACCTGCTGAAACAGCTAGTCAGATAGCGCTTGCCGGTAGCTACGGATCAGAAGGATGGGGGTTCGAGTCCCTCCGAGCTCGCCAGGTAGAATGCCACTTGCGATCATGAAGTGGCCTTTACTGTTGCCAATACTGCTGCCAAAGCCGCTAACGTCAGGCTCCGAATAGCTCGTCTATGGCGTCGGTCGCCTCTTGGCGAAGCACCGGCAGGACATGCGCGTAGGTGTTCATCGTGACGCCGATCTCCGCGTGCCCGAGGACCTCCATGATGACCCGATCGGGAACACCCTTGGCAAGCAGCAGCGTTGCGCACCCGTGCCGCAGGTCATGCAGCCGGAGCCAGTCCAGGCCAGCCCGCCGCCGCAGCTCATCCCACCGCCGGTTCACGTTGCGCGGCTCAACTGGCGTGCCGATGGACGAGGCGGCCGCCCCCCGGGCGTCGTCGCGGGAGAATGACCGGGTGACGATCGCGACCGAGACCCTGGCTGAGATCGTGCGCGACAGGATCGGGGCGGTGGGCGGCAACGACGCGGCCAGGACCTCCTTTACCGCCACGGTGGGGGACTCCCTGACCGCGCTGGACCCGGACCTGAACGTGTTGGGCCAATGGCCAGTTGACTCGCGGCACCGCGGGTATCACGCAACCTCTCCGGACCGAGGGCTTGCGCTGATCTCGGGATCCGATGAGGTCCGCTTGCTGGATCACACGGGCCGGGCCCGCTGGCACTACCCGCACCCGCCCTGGACGGGAGCGTTCGAATCAGGCTGCACATGGTTCGACCAGGCCGGGCAGCCGTACGCCGTTGTCCCGGCTACGTCTTACGATCACTGCCTGGTGGTCTGCCTCGATCTGGATTCCGGGCAGCCGCTGGCGGAGGCGCCCATCGAAGCCCAACCCGCCGGAATCGTGCCGGTACACCACCCGGACGGCTGGGTTGGCCTGTCCGAAGGGGAAGGCCAGGACGCATCCCGCACCTGGTGGGTCCGGTCAGCGAGCCAGCCCGCAGGGCAGATGCGCATCGAGATACTCGATGGCGGCTGGGATGACTGGATCCTGAGCGATGTGGACCCCACCGGTACGAAGATCATCACCACGCCGCACGGGGGCCTGCAAAAGTCACTTGTTGTGCGCTCATTCCCCAGCCTGGAGATCGTCCGGTCCGTCGATCCTCCCCCAGAGGAGTTCTGGGACTTCACAGCATTCTTCGCTGGCGACATGATCGTTAACGCGCTCCTGGGGCAACAGGAACGTTTCGTTGCCATCGGCCGGTCCGGCGGGATCGCTGACCTAGATGAGCGCGAGGGCGGATACCTCATCCCCGCCGCCCACGGCACGTGGCTGACCGTCACCAGCACAACGATCCGCCGACGCAAGATGGCCAGGACCGACGAGGAGATCCCAGGCCAAATGCACCTGTGGTAGCGCATGACCTCAAGACCGGGCAGGTTCGCAGCCTGACGGTCCCGTTCTTTTGCTGCCTCCGGCGGGGCCTCAGGCTCAAGGATGGACCGGGAAGTCAAGAACAGCTACCGTCAGTGTCTGGCTGAGGCGGTGATTCATCCTCGCGCCGTCGGCCAGGACAGGCCTAGCAAGCCCGCTACCCGGAGGGTGGCCG
>JBAUAR010000098.1:0-31736 GCA_049675875.1 Streptosporangiaceae bacterium | reverse complement strand
GCAGTGCCGGTGGCGGGCCGGATCGGTGCACGGCCCGGCGTGGTCGAAGTAGATGCCGTCGCTGCCCCAGCCGCGCCTCGCTGCCATAAACCCAAAGGATGATGGATGCGGGAGCCATTCAGGGGAGCCATCAGCCAGGCTTCAGGAGACACAGCCAGGCACAAGCAGCGACATAACACCAGGCACATGCGCTCTATGACCTGCAGAAACGCAGTACACGAACGTGCCAGTTGTCCATGGTAAGGAGAAGGTCTACGGTTCGATTCCGTAAGGGGGCTCGTAAAGCCACTAATTTCGAATCTCCGTCCAGCTCTAGTTCGGTCGTGGAGCCATTCTGGCTGGCGCCTGGGAGCAATTGTCAGGAGTTGTGGATCGCGTGTCGCCTATCCCGTTTAAAGCAAGGCGATGATCTGCTCGCGCGTCGTGTTCGGGGCGATAGCGTTCAGTGTCCCGTAGGCGTCGTGCACGAGGACGAGGTCGGGTTCTGGATTGTGGGCGCGTAGCCATAGCACGTAGTCGGCGATCAGTTCCGGGTCGCCGCGCAGGCAGGAGGTTTGCCCGTCTAGCTGCAGGGACCCGTCGAGCCAGGAGTGGCTGCTGGCGGCGATCTCCCAGGTGATCGCGTTCACAGGTCCGTCGGCGCGTGCGATCTTGGCCTCGGGCCAGCGGCTCTGCAGGTCTCTTGCGAACTGGCCGGGATCGAGCTGCCAGCTGCACGGGGTCGGCGGGCAGAGAATGTAGAAGCTGCTCATCAGGCGGCCCGCTCACGTGCAGCGTCTGGTCGCTCCACGAGCTGCCCGCGTTCGAAGCGGGCTCCGGCCCGGACCAGCGCGATCAGGTGCGGCGCGTTGACGCAGCGCCAGCGAGCCTGAGCGGACTCGATGAGCTTGAACGCCATGGCCAGCCCCGCGGCCCGCGAGCCAGGGCCCTGGGTGCGCGGACCTGGGCAGCGCAGCCAGCACGTTCGCTGCCTTGTGGAACCAGCAGCGGCCCTCCCAGGTTTGGGGGAACACTTCCCGCAGCGCGTTCCAGAAGCCCAGCGCGCCGTCGCCGACCGCCAGCACCGGGGCCCGCAGGCCCCGGCGTGCGCAGTCGCGCAGCAGATCTGCCCACGACTCGGCCGACTCGCGGTACCCGTCGGCCAGCGCGATCAGCTCCTTGCGGCCGTCAGCACGCACGCCGATCAGTACCAGCAGGCATAGCTTGTGCTCCTCGAGCCGTATGTTCACGTGGATGCCGTCGGCCCAGCAGTACACGTAATCAACCCCCGACAGATCCCGGCCAGCAAACTCGCGCTGCTCGGCCTGGCAGGTCTCGGTCAGCCTGGTGATGACCGAGGAGGACAGCCCGGCGCCGGTGCCGAGGAACTGCGCCAGCGCGGGCACGAAGTCCCCGGTGGACAGGCCGTGCAGGTACAGCAGCGGCAGCACCTCAGTGATCTTCGGCGTCTTCCGGCACCACGGCGGCAAGATCGCTGAGGAGAACCGAGTACGCTCGCCAGTGGCCGGATCGGTGCGCTTGTCATTCACCCGCGGCGCCCTCACCTGCACCGCGCCGGCGCTGGTGAGCACCTCCCGCGGCTGGTGATAGCCGTTGCGGACCACCAGCCGACGGCCGTTCCCGTCCCGCTGGCCGGCATGCGCTGCTATATAGGCCTCTACCTCGGCCTGCAGCGCTTCGGCCAGCATCCGCCTGGCGCCCTCCCGGACGATCTCATCGATCTGCGAAGCCTGCCCGGCGCCGTCGCGGGCAGCCGGATCAGGGACTACGGTGAGCATGGGTGTGCCTTCCCGGCCCGGCGTTGCAGCGCCGACCATTGCTTGAGACTTCTATGACTCGGTCACCGGGAAGGTACACCCTCCTTCATGTCCGGCCCTTCCCGGCCGATCCACAGGTTTCAAGCATTTGCTCGCGCCTGGCGCGCTCGCCGACTGTGGGGCGTGATTTACCTAGATCCGCGGGACATCTGAGGCTCCTGCGCAAGGGCTAAGGGCGGGGGCCGTGCAGGCGGTTACGGCCGGAGAAAGGCACAGGTCAGTACCCCGCGTGGCTCGCGATCCGCCCTGGCTGAGACTGATAAAAGCCGTTGGGAGGGCTTCGATGAACTCCCGACCAAGGTCTCAGGTAGGTGACGCGCCAGGTCGGCTTGGCTGATCATGCCTACCGGCTGCTGGCTCTCGATGACCGGTAGCCGATGGATCTGGTATTGCTCCATGACGCGCAGGACCCCTGTCACGTCAGCCTGTGACTCGATAGCTACTGGCGTGCTGTGCGCCAGGTCGCCCGAGGTGACACTCGCCGGGTCAACGCCCGGGGCGATGCACTTGGTGACGATGTCACGCAAGCGGTCGTCGTCCCTGCCGACCGGGAGCGATCCGAAATCGAGATCGCGCATCTGCTGGGCCGCGTGCGGCTCAGACCGTTTCGTAATTGGCTGTGCTAAGAAATGAAAGAAGGGGCCATTTCAAATGGAGGAACAGGCTATGCCTTCGATCTCTCAGGCTGCGCCGATGATGGGCGTGATCCTCGCCACGGCACGGATCTGTTCAGCTTCGTCCTCCGCGCAGTGGCTGCCCTTCGCAGCCGTTGTGCTGGCAGTCGCAGCCGCCGTGCCGCAGGTACCTCAGCCTTGCTCGCACTTGTGTTATTCAGAGGAGGATTCTTGAGATGGTCATCGCGATAGTTGCCGCCGCGGCCGGAATTCTGATTGCTCTCGCATGCGTAGAGATCCCCCGGCTCGTCGCGCGCCGGAGCGACCCGTACAACGACGCTGACGCACTCGCCTACGAAAGCAAAACCGGCCGGTCAGCACAGCAGATCGAGCAGGACAACAGTGCACAACAGCAGAGCGGCTCAGACGGCTAGCTCAGCTAGGCGCGGCGCGCGCCACGCGTTGATTCTGTCGGCCTTCTGCCTGCGTGTGGCGCTAGCGACTGCCGGTCGGCCGCATCGGCCACCGGGCCACCAGGCCACCGGGCCACCGGGCCACCCACCAGCTCGACACCGGCTCGCCGACATCTCGCAAGGCTTGCTGAAAACCGGCGCGGAAATAGCGCGGACCTTGGGAACGGCTAGGCGGCGAACACGGGCCCTCTGGCGCGGCCCTTGCGGCGCTGCAGGTCGGCCATGGCGGTTGTGGCGAAGGCAGACGGGCGTAGGTACGCCGGGAGCAGGGTGTTTTGGCGTCGCCGTTGGCGCGCGCACGATTTAGTTGTCGTCTTTCAGGGATTCAGCCAGGGCGGAGATTGCGCTGCGTCGATGGCCGCCTGGATGTCCTCCAGCCGGTGGCGATCCCGGTAGCTCACAAAGCCACCAGCTCGCGTTCGGCCCGTGGACGGATGCGCGCCTTGAGATCCTGAGCTGGCACCAGGTCGACTCGGGTGCCGAGGATCGCCTCCAAGTCCGCCTGCACTCGTCCCAGCCCGAACAAGCCCATGCCCGGCGGCAGTTCCACAAGCAGATCCACGTCACTGCCCGGGCGGTCCTCGCCGCGGGCCACGCTGCCGAACACCCGCAGGTTCGTCACGCCGTGGGCGGCCGCGGCCGCAATTACCTCGCTGCGCAGGACATGGAGCCGACGGCCCACCGGCCGGACAATCGGCTCAGCCGCCGCAGCCGCCGTATCTCTGTCGTGAGCTCATAGCCGGCTGCCTCGATGAGGGCGGCCAGCGTCGGCAGCGAGGGCGGCGGTGCCCGGACTTATACGCACTGAGCGGATCGTAAATAGTATCGTGCCCAGTCAGCCTGCACTCATCCTGCAGGAGCATGCCTTGGAGTGGGCTCAGGCGGAGCAGCCGAACAGTGTGATCGAAACTCGGTGACGCGAGCTCGCGGGGTTAGGCGTCCATGTAGGAGCAGCGGGCTCCGGGAACCTTGAGGGAGTACCGGTACAGCGAGGTTTGTGCGCAGATGTAGAGGTCGGACCAATTCGGTCCTCCCCAGTTGAGGTTGGCGGGCTTTTCCGGCACTGGCAGCATGCCGATCCTGCGGCCGGCCTGGTCGAAGACGAGGATCCCGGTGCCCTCGGGCCCGGTGATGTAGATGTTGCCGTGCTGGTCGCATTTCATCCCGTCGAAGCCGGTGATGCCTTCGACGAGAACTGTACGGTCGCCGACCGACCCGTCGGCGCCGATCTGATACCGGTAGATGCGATGACTCCGGCAGTCGTTGACGTAGAGGACCTGCTCGTCGGGTGAGAAGCACAGCCCGTTGGGCTCGTCGTAGTCGCCGTCGATGAGCTCGAGGCCGCCGCCGTTGGTTACCCGGAAGACGCCGCGGAAGTCGAGCTGCGGGTCACGCAGCAGCCCGAACTCAGCGCTCGTCCGGCCGAAAGTCGGGTCGGTGAAGTAGATGACTCCTGATCTGCCGACCACGACATCGTTGGGGCTGTTCAGCTCTTTGCCCTTGAAGTGCGAGGCGAGAACCTCCTCGTTGTCGCCGTCGTTGCGGGTCACGCGGCTGGTGGAGTGCTCGCAGGTGATGAGGGCCAGGCCGGCGTCGTAGGTCATGCCGTTGCCCTTGAAGTTGGGCTGGCGCGCGATGCTCGCGCCGTCGCGCTGTGACCACCTGATCCGGGCGTCGCCGGTGATGTCACTGAAGTACAGGCACCCTTCCCGCGGGTTCCATATGGGCCCCTCCACGAAACCGAAGCCCGTGGCGAGCAGCTCCGGCCGGGCTGACTCATCGATCAGCGCGAGCAGCTGCGGGTCCGCTACCTCGATCGTCATCGCCTTCTCCACTCTGACGCATCTGGCAGAAGGGCTCTGCATGGTCGCCACGGAAGTCACCCGCGGCGGCGGGCGGCCTGCCCAGGGTAGCGGCAGCCGGGCGTTGGCCGCCGGCTTATCTGCAGCCGTCACGAATACATCGTCAGCCAATCCGAGCTGCGACCAGGTGGACCCGCGCCGTATCTCGTCGGTAGAGGCGACCAGTTCGAGCGACCAGGCGGCAGCTCAGGCCGGCATCTGCTGCTGGCCTTCGTCGGCGGGAGCGAGCGCGGCTCGGTCCCGCCAACTGTCCGGATGCGTAGCGGACGAGCTCGCTGTGGTGGTGTTCGGTGTGCTCCTGGTGGTCATCCCGGGCACTGGAAGGATCATCCAGCTTCGGATCACCGCTTACCGGCACCGCCGCCCGGACGTAGCGGCGTCCGTTGTTGCGGCCCCGGAACGCGGCCGAGGCGAGCGGTAGCCGATGCCGCGGGGAGCGAGCCGGCGAACGCTCTCGCCGGCTGCGCGAGGCGGCGAGAAGTGGTAGCCGCTTGTGTGCATACGATCAGCCGGTGAACAACCTTGAGTGCGGTCCGGCCGGGTTGACGTTCCCGAATGTCGAGTGGCTGCGCAGTGCTGGACGTTAGCTTCTTAAGAGATTAGAGGGCCTGCAGCACTACATTTCCCAGGTCGCGCGTGGTCAAGGCCGTGGGATTGCCTTGCATGCTGCTTGAGTTGATCGCCTTCGCCGCTATTTCGTCGGCATGCCTGGGCGTGATCCCGAACGCTGCTAGGCCAGGAATCTCGAGCAGCGCCAATGTCTCGCGGATCCATGCAACGCCGTCCTCGATGGACGCGCACGTTCTGCCGGTAAGCAACTGGGCCGCCTGTGCGTACCGGTCGAGAGCGGGATGCTCCGGCTGGCTGGCGGTCAGCGCGCGAACGTTGGCTTCGATGACCGGTATCAGAAGCGCGGCGCACGCGACGCCATGCGGTACGTCCGCGGTGCCGCCGACGACGCCGGCTAGCCCGTGTATGGCACCGAGCTTGGCGTTAGCCAGGGCGATCCCGCCGAGCAGGCTGCACATCGCCATGTCGGTCCTCGCGTCTATATCAGCGCCGTCAGCGTAGGCGGCCCGCAGGCCTCGGGCTGAGCGGCGCAGCCCTTCGGCCGCAAGGCCGTCGGTAAGCGCGGTCGCCTTGGATGAGACAAGAGGTTCCAGGCACTGGGTCAGCGCATCCATGCCGCTGGCCGCAGTGATCCGCGGCGGGCAGGAGACTGTGAGCTCCGGATCCACCAGCGCGAACCGGGGGACCATCAAGGGGCTGCGCAGGCTTGCCTTTGCACCGTGGGATGGCGAAGCCAGCACAGCGTTGGCGGTCACCTCGGCACCGCTACCGGCTGTGGTTGGCACCGCGACGAAAGGAGCAGCCGGCTGGGTAATCTTCCGTCCAGCGCCGATCACCTCGAGGTAGTCGAGCGGATCGCCACCGTTCGCTAGCAGCAGGGCCACAGACTTGCCGACATCGATCACGCTGCCGCCACCGATAGCAACCACAACATCTGCCCGATGGCTGCGCCCGAGTGTGGTAGCGGCGCGCGCCATCGCGACAGTTGGCTCGCCCACGACGGGGTATACCACAACCGGCATACCGAGCCCACTGAGCAGCTGTTCGTGGCGTTCAGGACTCGCGCCGGTGCAGACCAGGGCGCGGCCGCCCAGCCCCGAGAGCAGGCTCGCCAGCTCTGCCGCCCGGCCTGCACCGGCCATGATGCGGCCAGCGGTCGCGAAGTCGAAAGCTGCTGTCATCGCGCAGCGCACTCCCAGCCCTCACGGTTGGGCGAGAACACTGCCGCGCACTCCATCGACTCCCTGAACCTGGTCGTCATCTCAGCCACCCCATGCCATGCGCGTTCTCGATCTACGCGTGACGCGCTGCCGTGCCGCCTGCCTAAGTCAGCCGATTGCGTGTAGCAGTGCCTTCATCCACGGGCCGAGATCGGCAGGCGTCCTGGCTGAGATGAGGTTGCCATCGACGACAGTCGGCTCGTCGGTCCAGTCAGCCCCGGCGTTCTCCATGTCGTCGCGGATCGCTGACACGCTGGTTGCCCGGCGGCCTTTGAGGATCTTCGCCGAGATAGGGACCCAGCCGGCGTGACAGATGAACGCGATCGGCTTGCCGCTGACGTCAAAGGCGCGCACCAGGTCAAGGACGGCCTGCGAGCGGCGGAGCTTGTCCGGCGCGAATCCGCCGGGTATGACCAGAGCGTCGTAGTCACCTTCGGTGACGTCGTCGACGGTCGTGTCGACTGCGACCGGCCCGTGGCCCTTCTTGCCCGTCACCGGCCTGGTGTCGAGTCCGGCCACCGTCACCGCGATGTCCTCTTCGTGCAGCCGGTACAGCGGATAGAGCAACTCCATGTCCTCGAACAGGTCGGCAGCCAGGAGCAGGACCCGGCGCTGAGAATCGGCCATGTAACCGACCATATCGCTCCGGCTGCCTGGACCAACGCCGACGTTTCGCGTCAGGCCAGCCCGACCTGAAGGTCCGCCGCGACAGTCCAACAGGCCCGCAGTGCCACCGAACCCATTGAAAACAGTTGCAGGCCCTTGCCAACGTCTGCCCGGCGACTGATACTCCGATGGAGCGGATGGCCAGTGCTTGAGCGAATGCTCTCTCCTTGCCGTAACAGTTGTACGCTCGCTGGCCGGCTATGGGCCCGGATGAGGAGGCGGCACATGCCCATCTCCGCGCGAAGTCCGCGCCGTGGCGACATCCGGGCTGCAAACGTGTTCGTGCACTAATCCTGAAGCCACCGGAGGCCATTGACCAGCACGCGGGAAATGCCTGGTGATGAAAGGGGACCCGATGAAGTTCGGCATCAATCTCTACCTGTGGGCAGATGACATGCACGACGGGCTCATGCCCATCCTCGAGAGATTGAAGCAGATCGGCTTCGACGGCGTTGAGGTGCCGATTTTCGACCTCGACCAGGCTAAATGGGCACGCTGGGGAGAGCGCCTTGACAGCCTTGGGCTGCAGCGAACAGCGAACACGGTAATCGCTGCCGAGCACAACCCACTCAGCGACGACCCGGCAGTCCGCGAAGCCGCCTACGAGCACCTGAGGGAGGTGATCGACTGCTGTGCCGCTGTCGGTTCGAGTCTTCTGTGCGGTCCGCACCAGGTGGCGCTTGGCGTTTTCACCGGTAGAGGGGCCACCGAGGAGGAGTGGAAGCGCAGCGTCGATCACTTGCGCCGGGCGGCTGAATATGCAGCGGGAGCGGGCGTGGTGCTGGCAGAAGAGGTCGTAAACCGCTTCGAGCTGTATCACCTGAACACACTTGATCAGGCGATCCGCTGCATCGACGCGGTCGACCATCCCAACTGCCGCATCCACCTGGACACGTTCCATGCCCACATCGAGGAGAAGAACCCAGCAGAGGCCATCCGTCGCGCGGGCGCAAGGATTGCACACGTGCACATATCTGAGAACGATCGAGGTGTGCCGGGAACAGGCAGTGTTCAGTGGGACGCTACGTTCGCTGCGCTTCGGGACATCGGCTACGACGGCTGGCTCACCGTCGAGGCGTTCGGTAACTTCCTGCCGAACCTTGCGGCCGCCACCAAGATCTGGCGGAAGCTCTTCCCCAGCGAGGACGAACTGGCCGCAGATGCTTACACGTTCCTGGCCAGAAACTGGGACCGCGGGGCTGGCATGGCAGCTGCGGGATAACGGCTTCCGCAGCTACGGGTGCGACAAAGTGGCGGGGTGGACCAGGTGAGTTCGCCGAGGCAGGAGGAGCTGACGAAGTGGGTGCGGGTACGACGAGTTTCAAGGACGATGCCGTTGCGGGCTTCGTAGCTGCCTATGCACGGCACGTCGAGCCGGTACCGGGTGCCTCTGCTGTGATGAGATCTGGCGGGCCGGTGCCAGGTCGGGTCTCCGTAATTGGCGGCGGAGGTTCAGGCCACTATCCCGCGTTTATGGGTCTCGTCGGGTCGGGGTTGCTTGATGGAGCTGTGGTCGGCGAGGTCTTTACCTCGCCATCGGCAGAGCAGGCCTACCGGACCGGACGTGCGCTCGACGCGGGCGCCGGCGTGCTGTTCAGCTACGGCAACTATGCCGGCGACCGGCTGAACTTCGACATGGCGGAGGAGCGCCTGCGTGCCGAGGGTGTCGACTGCCGGACGGTCGTCGTCACCGATGACATCGCCTCCGCTGCACCTGTAGATGCGCACTTGCGGCGTGGCGTGGCGGGGGATCTTGTTGTCTACAAGGTTGCAGGCGCCGCGGCGCAGACGGGCATGTCGCTGGACGAGGTCGAGTTGCTGGCCCAGCAAGCGAATCAGCGGACCCGCACGATCGGTGTGGCGTGGGGAGGCTGCACGCTGCCGGGTGCCGCCAAGCCGCTCTTCACCGTGGCGGACGGGCTTATGGAAATGGGGCTCGGCATTCACGGCGAGCCGGGCGTGCGCGCCATGCCGAGTCCCGGCCCTGCTGAGCTAGCAACGCTGATGGTCGAGAGTCTTCTCGCCGAGCGGCACGCAGGCTCTCAGCGAGCTGCCGTTCTGCTCAATGGCCTGGGCGGGGTGAAGTACGAAGAACTCTTTGGCCTGTGGAGCCGAATTCAGCCACTCCTGGAGCAGGCAGGCCTTGAGCTTGTAGCCCCGGAAGTCGGCGAGCTCGTGACCAGCCTGGACATGCGGGGCTGCTCGCTCACGGTGGCGTGGCTCGATCACGAGCTCGAGAAGCTGTGGCTGGCCCCATGCGATACGCCGGCCTTCCGGCGGGCCCAGCCTGACCAACTGGGCGAAGGTCGTAGCACGCGAGCGGCCACCACGGCCCCAGTGACGGCTGCCGCAAGCACATCCGCCGCCACACCAGCTCCCGTGGGCATCGCGCACTCGGACACTTCTTCGTCGACCCGGCGCCCGGCGGACCTGGACGACGTCGTTCAGACCGCTCAGGATGCGCTTGAGGCGATGCTGGTGACGATCCGCTCGGCTGAAGGCGAGCTTGGCCGACTCGACGCAGTGGCCGGCGACGGTGACCACGGCTCGGGCATGGTGCGTGGCCTGACCGCCGCCGTGGCGGCGGCTCAGGACGCAGCCGGATCTGGCCAGGGTCTCGGCTCCGTGCTCCGGCATGCGGGCGCAGCCTGGGCCGACCGGGCCGGCGGAACAAGCGGTGTCCTGTGGGGAGTGCTCCTCGCCGAGCTGGGCACCCAACTGGGCGACACCGTGCGGCCCGACCCCCCATCGGTCGCGGCAGCGATAAAGCAAGCCACCGTCGCTATCGCTGAACGCGGCGGTGCGGGGCCGGGCGACAAGACGCTGCTCGACGCGCTCAGTCCGTTCGCCGAGGTTCTCGGCACGGGTGCCAGCGACGGGCTTCCCCTCGCTGCAGCCTGGCGGGCGGCCGCCTCGACAGCCGAGAAGGCTGCCCAGGAAACGGCCGGGCTGGCAGCGCGGATCGGGCGCGCGCGGGCACTTGCAGCGCGCGGCGTGGGCAGCCCCGATCCAGGCGCGATCTCTATGAGCCTGTGCATCGATGCGGTCAGCACCGTCTTGACCGCTCGGGCCAAGGGCCGGACAAGCGGCTCGGAAGAGGTCACTGCCTGAGGATGATGGAGCGAGCAGACGTGCTTAACGTAATGACGGTTGGCTTCGGCGCCGATGACGCCGGCTACGAACTGAAGACCATGCTCATGGCTGAGGCCAGCAGTCTTCCCGGCGTGCAGGTGATCGATTTCGGCGTGTCAGGCTCTGATGCCACCGAGGCCTACCCGCAGGTTGGCGTCCGGGTTGCGCAGGCAGTGGCCCGCGGGGAGATCGACCGCGCCATCCTCGTCTGCGGCACGGGCATCGGGATGGCTATCAGCGCGAACAAGGTGGCGGGCGTGCGCGCAGCGGTCGCCTACGACGCCTACTCTGTGGAACGCTCGATTCTGTCGAACAACTGCCAGGTACTCGCGCTCGGTGCGCGCGTCATCGGCGGGCACCTGGCCGCGACGATCATGAGGCAGTGGCTCGCCCTCAGGTTCGATACCGCGTCGCCGTCGTCGGCGAAGCTCGCGATGCTGGATGCCTATGAGAACGCCGAGCATCCGGACGGCGGTCACCGGCTCGAAGACGCGCCGGCGTGTTGAATGAGGTCATCCTCGGCGTCAGTCTGAAGGCCTATCTGGGGCTTGCCGAGACCGAGCGATGGCTGACAGGGATCAGCAACGTGACCTTGGCTGCGAACTTGCGGCTCTTCGTCTTGCCGTCCTATCTCGCAATTGGCGTCGCGCTCCGGGTACTCGCAGGCACCCGCGTTGAGATAGGCGGTCAGGACGTGTCCTCCGAAGGGCCGGGTCCGTGGACAGGAGAGATCACCGCCGAGGCACTAGCAGAAACGGGTGTCACTTATGCGGAGGTGGGTCACAGTGAGCGTCGCCGATTGCATGGCGAGACCGAAGCCCAGGTCGCAGCGAAGATAACGAGGAGCCTGGCGGCGGGACTGACCCCCGTCCTGTGCGTTGGTGAGGCCGCGCTGGGCAGTGTCAACGACGCCGCCGGGGCCGTGCGGGACCAGTTGTCCCGTCGGCTAGCCCACGTCCGGCCGGGATCGGAGCTGCTAGTGGCCTACGAGCCGGAGTGGGCCATCGGCGCCACAGAGTCGGCGTCGCCAGGCCGGATCGCCGATGTCACCGGGGTGATCAGGATCTTCGCGGACCAGGCCGGACTCGCGGTACGGATACTGTACGGCGGCTCCGCCGATCGGGGCCTGTTCAGCGAACTGCGACGGGTGGCGGCGCCAGGTCAGTGCCCCGACGGCCTCTTCCTCGGCCGCGCAGGGCTCGACATCGCCAACCTGACTGCAATAGTGGGCGAACTCTCAGGCGCAGTGCCCTGAGGCCAGCGTGCTAACGCGAACGGAAGCGGTGATCCGCGCTCAGTTGCCGTGCAGCGTCGGCTGCACGAACTCCTCGTATGCGTGCTCGGGCTTGGCAGAGTCGTGTACCACGGCGCGGACAGCGCGCATCATGGCGACCGGCTGGTCACTCTGGAAGATGTTGCGGCCCATGTCAACGCCGGCCGCGCCGGCTTCGATGGCGTTGTAGGCCATGGTGAGCGCGTCCAGTTCGGACAGCTTCTTGCCGCCTGCCATCACGACCGGCACGGGGCATCCAGACGTGACGGTGTCGAAGTCTTCGGCGCAGTAGTACGTCTTGACCATATGCGCGCCGAGTTCCGCGCAGATCCTGACGGCGAGCCTCAGGTAGCGCGCGTCCCGGGTAAGCTCGCGGCCCACGGCCGTGACAGCCAGCACCGGGATGCCGGCCTGCTGGCCCTGGTCGACGAGCCGGGTCATGTTGTGTACGGACTGGGTCTCGTTCTCACCCCCGATGAAGACCTGGACGGCGACGGCAGTGGCGTTGAGCCGGGCTGCGTCGTCCATGGCGACAGCGATCTGCTCATCGGATAGGTCCTTGAGGATGCTGGGCCCGCCACTGGCGCGGAGCACGATTGGCACGCCAGAGGTCGCGGGGATCGTTGAGCGCACCATTCCCCGCGTGGTCATCAGCGCGTCGGCGAATCCGAGCAGCGGCACGATCGACAGATCGACCCGCTCGAGTCCGGTGGTCGGCCCCTGGAAGTAACCGTGGTCGATGGCAAGCATGACGCTGCGATTGGTGCCGGGATCAAAGATCCTTGCCAGCCTGCTCTGCATGCCCCAGTCCAGTGCACCCGCGCCCTTGAGCTGGTTCACGTGCGGCCGCGCTGCCACGTGTGTCTGGAATCGCTCGCCGTCGGTGAGCTCGTCGTTGTCGGGCATAGTCAGTGCCTCCGGAGTTATGCCAGCGCTGCTGGCGCGGGTTGGGCCTCAGCGCCTGCCGCCCGCCAGAGCGGGCTGAGCAGGCCGTCGTCACAGAGGTCGAGCATTCGCCGGTAGACCTGCTGCCAGTTCGCATACGCCTCGTCATAGACGGCGACGGCGGCCGCGCCCGGCTCGAATGTCGCCGACCGAATCCGCAGGTCGGGCTCGAGATCCGTGAGACCGCCGTAGATCCGGGCGCCCACCCCCGCGCAGATGGCTGCGCCCAGTGCACTGCTTTCCGTCACGATGGGAACGTGGACCAGGGCGCCGGTCACGTCGGCGATGATCTGCGGCCAGAGCGAGCCCTTAGCCGCGCCGCCGGTGAAAACCAGCTCGGTGAACGCGATGCCGGTCAGCTCGCTGATGATGTCCCGGTGCCCGCGGGTTACGTAGGCCGCGGCCTCCTCGAGGGCTCGGACGCATGCGCCGCGGCCTGATCCGGCCGGATCAGACAGGTCGAATCCGAGGAACGATGGCGTGGCGTGGACCCACCGGCGCGCGTTCATCAGATTCGACATGATCGCGAGCACGCCGCCGGATCCTGGTGGCACCCCGGCCGCGCCCTCTTCCATGACCGCGTACGGATCGATGCCCCGTTCCCTGGCGAGGCTGGTTTCGGCCTCGCAGAACGCATCGCGGAACCAGCGCATGCTCATGCCGCAGTAGAAGCCGATGCCCTCGAGCATCCACTGGCCAGGGATGACGTGGCAGAGCGTGCGCAGCCGGGTCGCCGGGTCGATGAGCGGGCGGTCGAGCAGGATCGTGTTCTGCCAGAAGGTCCCGGCGACCACCGTGTACTCGTTTGGCCGGGCACCGGCGCCGAGAAGCCCGAGCTGGGTGTCGGCACCTCCGGCAACGACCGGGGTGCCCTCGCGAAGACCGGTCTCCTCGGCGGCACGTCTGGTCACGGTGCCGATGACAGTCCCCGGGTCGACGACAGCGGGCAACACCAGCGGGTCGATGCCGCAGATCCGGGCGATCTCCTCCGACCAGGTCCGGTGAGCGAGCGAGAACATCCCGGAGCTCGAGCCGCAGGACGGCTCGGTGGCGAACACGCCGGACAGCCTCGTCGCGATCCAGTCGCTGAGCATCCCCATGCCGCGCGCTTTCGCGAGGATCTCCGGGTGGTGTCTGGCCAGCCAGCGCAGCCGCGCCGGGGTGGTGATCGACACCCAGTCGCCGCCGATGGCATAGATGCGGTCGGCGGCGCCCTCAGCGATAAGCTCGGTCGCTTCGGTCGCGGATCTGCTGTCGACGTTCGGGCAGGCCCATATCTCCTGGCCCGCCTCGTCATAGAGCACGATTCCCTCGCGCATGCTGGTCGCGGCGACGGCGGCCACGTCTGCGCCCGTCGCGCCGGCGGCGCGCAGCGCGTCCCGGACGCAGGCCGCGATCAACAGCCAGTTCCCGGCGACGTCGAAATCCTGCCCGCCCGGGGCCGCCGGTGGCTCGCGGTGCGTCCACTCCCGCAGGCTCGCAGCTACCTGCTCACCCTTCTCGGTAAACAGCAGCGCCCGGCAGCTTCCGGTGCCGGCGTCGATCGCCAGCAGGTAGCTCATGCGGCACCGCCTCGTCCCGCGCCGACCCGGTGGAAGACCTCGGGGTTGACCACAGCGTCCGGGCGCTGCCCGGTCAGGATGGCCGCCACCGCAGCTGCGGCCTGGCGCGCGCCGCGGTCCAGGGTTTCGTGTGTAGCCCCGCCGATGTGGGGGGTGATGAAGACCTGCGGGAGGTCGAGCAGCGGATGCCGCGTCCCGTCTGCGGGCGATTCCACGACGTCCAGCGCCGCCCCCGCCACGGCGCCGGAGCGCACTGCAGCCGAGAGGGCGTCCTCATCCACCAGTGACTCGCGCGCGGTATTGATGAAACTTGCACCCGGCTTCATCCGCGCGAAAACGGGCGCGGAGAACAGGTGGCGGTTAGCGACGGTGGCCCGGGCGTGCACCGACACGATGTCGGCGTCGACGAGCAGGCGGTCGAAGCTGACCAGCCGGACGCCGTCGGGCACGATCGACGGTGTGACCGGGTCGTGCGCTATCACATCGAAGCCGAGAGCGATCGCGCGCGTTGCGACGTTCCGGCCCACGTGGCCGAGGCCGACGAGGCCGAGTGCCGTGCCCGCCGCCTCCCGGCCGAAGAACTCTCGGCCGTCGTAAACCGACTCGCCAAACGTGCCGCCGGCGGCGAGATACCGGCTGGCCCGCGGCACGCCGCGGATCAGCATCAGCGCGAACGCGATGGTCAGGTCCGCCACCGCCTCGGCGTTCTTGCCCGGAGTGTTGGCCACCGGGATGCCGCGCTCGGTGGCGGCAGCGACGTCGACATTGACCGGACCGCCCCGCGCACAACAGACAAGCCGCAGATCTGGCACTGCCAGCGCTTCGGCGCTGACCGGGGCCCCATGCACGACGAGGACGTCGTGCCCGACGGCGGCCCGCGCGACCTCGGCCGGGTCGCCGGCGTATTCGCGCAGTCGGCGCTCGGACTCCGTTCGGGGCGGCTCGCCGTCGGTCCGGTCGATCTGCAATTGGGTGACGGTCACCGCCTCGCCGAGGCTCGCCAGGGCCTCGGCGAAGCAGGTCACCGGCATGTACGGATCACCGATGGCTAGAACTCGCACTGGCTGGTCCTGGCGTTACGGGTAGACGTACGTCGGCTTGAGGTCAATCGCGTGCCCGCTGCCAGACTCCAGGACCCACTTGAGCATGGGGCCGGTGTTCAGGTAGTAGAACTCGATCGAGTCGCCAATGCGCCCACTCATCAGCACCTCGGCACCGCGCTCGGCCCAGTGCTCCTTCACCAGGTTGCTGTCGGTGACGCTGTGCTTCATACAGGCGATGTGCTGGACACCCTCGCCGTAGGTGTCGAGGTACTCCTGGTAGATGCTCGGGCCGCTGACCGGCTGGATGAGCTCGAAGCCGAGATCGCCGACGTGCGTCTCAGCGCCGATCATCCGGTACTCGACCAGCTCGCCTCGCACATAAGTGTCGTGCAGCAAGGGCGGCTTGTAGTCGAAGACGCTCCACGGGCCCCAGCCGAGGTTCTCGGTGTAGTCCTTGAGCGCCTTATCCATGTCGCGGACGACGATGGCGATCTGGCTAATGGCGAACGGCGTGCGCGGCGCGACGATACCAGCAGCGCTTTCAGTCATGCTGAACCTCCCGGGAAGCGAGCAGTTTCGGACTTGGTCTGGGTTGCTCGCGACGCGCCGAGCGCGGCGAGCATGGCGGCGAGATTGCCGGGGGCGTCCTTGCCGTCGAAGATTGCGCTCCCGCTGACGACGAGGTCAGCGCCCCACCCGGCGACCTCAGCGGCATTCGCGAGGGTAACGCCACCGTCCACGCTAACCAGGATCGGATGGTCGGCCATACGGGAGATCTCGCGGACCGCAGCGATCCGGCGAGCGGTATTCGCGGCGGGTGCCTGGCCCGACCAGCCGGGGTTGACGGCCAGCACGAGCACGAGGTCGATTAGCTCGAGCGCCGGCTCGATCGCCTGCACCGGAGTGCCGGGATTGATTGCGTAACCGCGGATCACCGGCCGCATCCCGGCGGACAACCGGGTCAGCTCCTGCAGCGCCCGGTGCGGGTGGCGGCCCGACTCCGCGTGCACGGTCACGATCCCGGCGCCCGCATCCACGACTTCAGGCAGGATCCGCAGCGGGTCCTCGACCATCAGGTGCGCGTCCACGAGCACGCCCGTGGACGCCACGGCCTTAATGAATGACGGGCCAACGGTCAGCTGGGGGCAGAAGACCCCATCCATGACGTCGACATGCGCACAGTGCGCCCGGCCGCGAATCACCTCCATCTCGGCGCCAAGCCGGGTGAGGTCCGCGGTGATCACCCCGGCGCTCAGGAGCGGAGGGGTATCCGCCGCGGCCGCCTGCGCTGCGCCCGGCCAGGTCATGCGATGGCTCCGGATACCAGCGCGCGCGTGGACCACAGCCGGCGCCGCTGACAATGCATTAGTCGAGCCTCCGGAAGCTGATAATGAGCGGGCGCTCATAGCAGGGTCATTTGCTCAGATTATGAAGTTGCCAGCGCTGGCTGACAAGTACTCAGAGCGCTGATTCGGCGCGGGGGTACCCCGGGTCATGCACGATGGATCACCTGGCCTCCGTCCAGCGGGATGACCGCGCCCGTCATGAATGAGGAGATCGGGCTGAGCAGGAACGTAATCCACCGGGCGACTTCAGCTGCGACGCCGATCCGGCCGAGCGGTACCTGATCGGCGAGCCAACGGTAGGCCGCCTCCAGGTCGTCAGCCCAGGTCTGGTGGATCGGGGTGTCGATAGGTCCGGGGCCGATGCAGTTCACCCGGATGCCGGACGGCGCCAGCTCCCCAGCGAGGCTGATCGTGAGGTAGTTGAGCGCCGCCTTGGTCATGCCGTAAATCGACTGCCCGGACAAGTGCAGAGTGCCGGACGAGGAGCTGATGTTCACAACGGACTTGATCGGGGAGGCAATGAGGTCTGGCAGCGCAGCCTGGATCAGAAAGAAGGGCCCACGCACGTTGGCCGCCACATGCTGGTCGAAATCGCCTGCCTCCCAGTCCTGCAGCGGTCTGTGCCGGACCACTGCCGCGTTGTTGACGACGCCGTCGATCCGGCCGAACCGCTCCCGGCAGGCGGCGGCGATCCGAGCCGGGCTGTCTGCCTCGGCCATGTCGGCCGGGACGCTCAGCGCTCGTCCGCCAGCCTGAACGACGAGATCGGCCTGCGCCTTGAGGGGTTCCTCGCGACGGCCGACGAGCACCACGCTTGCTCCGGCCGCGCCGAGTTGGACGGCGGTAGCGGCGCCGATCCCACTGCTGGCGCCCGTGACGATAACCGCCGCGCCGCGCAGGCCCAGGTCGCCCGTCCAGCCGGGGGACGTAGCCGCTGTTTCCGTCATGAGACCTCCAGCTCATCGGGCCCGACCCATGGTGGCCTTCTAGGCAATATGCAGGATGTGTATGATCTTGCGCCAGTGGTATGGGCATATGTCAAGACCATGAGCGAGCGCTCATCCTTGTCGCGCGCCGAAACGGAGTTAAGCTCAGCGCGTGCGTGTGCCGGGAGCGCATCAGGTCACCGGCAGCGTCCGAAGCGAGGCGATGGGTGAGAAGCACAGGCATCGACGAGGTCGGCCGCTGGAGCTCGGAAGAGCTCCTGCTGCGCGCTGCCTGGTTCTACTACAAGGACGAGCTCACTCAGGACGAGATTGCCAAGCGGCTATCGCTATCGCGTGCCTCGGTAGGTCGGCTGCTTGACCGTGCGCGCCGGGTCGGGCTCGTGTCCATCCAGCTCAATGCCGAGTATCTCGATGCGTTCGAGCTCAGCGCCGAGCTGCGTCGCGTGTTCCACCTGGCCGAGGCGCTGGTCGTGCCTGACCACGACCGCGAACCCAGCGACCACCGCGTGCTGAATGGCCGGGTCGGGCTCGGCGGGGCGCAATTCCTCAGCACCCACCTGCGGCCAGGTGGCAGCTTGGGTGTCGGCTGGGGCGAGACGGTTTCCCGGGTGGTCGCGGCGACGAACTTCGGTGCGGTCGGGCCCATTCATATGGTCACGCTGACCGGCGGAGTCGATGGCTACCTGCCGACGATCCTGTCCTCTCATGGGGACGTGACAGACGGCGACCACGCCACCACGGCAGCGGTTATCCCGGCGCCAATCCACGCGTCATCGAAGGAGCTAGCCGCCGCGCTCCGCCAGGAGCCGACCATCCAGCAGGTGCTCAGGTACGCCTGCCAGGTCGATCAGGCGGTTGTCGGCGTTGGCACGCCGTCGCCCGATGCGACGATCGTTCAGCTGGGCTACCTGAGCGAGGATGATCTGGGCGTGCTCGCCGAGCACAACGCGGTCGGGGACATCCTCGGGCAGTTCTTCGACGCCAACGGCGTTGTCGTGGATATCCCGCTGCATGAGCGAAGGATCGGCATCGAGCTCTCCGACCTGAAGAAGATTCCGAAGGTCATCGGAGTTGCCGGCGGCGTGCACAAGGTCGACGCGATCCTCGGTGCGCTCCGTGGCGGTTTCCTCAACGTTCTTGTTACCAACGAGATCGCAGCTATCCGGCTGCTGGAACTCGAGGCGAGCTAGCGAGCCGATCGACCGGGGTCAGCTAGGAGATCCGCGAGACCCGAGCCTCAAAGTCCGTGATGGCGGCCTCGCCAGCAAGCGCGCCCACTTCGAGGTCATAGCGGCGTTCTTCGCCGGGCTCGAGCCACAGCAGTTCGCCACGTTCCCGCGCATCGGAGCGTCCGGCGTCCCGGTTGGTGCTCGGCTCCATCCCCAGGGCATAGGTTCCCTCGCCCATCATGCGCCAGACGGTGTGGTGCGGGAGCTGGCTGATGCGGAACACCTGGTATGCCCCGAGGGACAGACTCCGGTTCACGAGCGCGACGGGAACGGTCCCATCGGGCTCCGCAATGAGATCGTGCTCGAAGCATGCCTCGGTGAAATTCTTGATGGGTGCGGACATGGTCTGGTACCCCTCGACCGGCACGCCATAATCCGTCGTGGTCTCACGGCTGGGCACGAGAAGCTCGGACGACTCGTCGACCACGGGAAAGCCAACATTGCAGTGATAGAGAAACATGTGTGACGTCCGAGTGTGCCCGGCGTTCTCCACCCTGTCCTGGATGGTGAAGTGCGAGTCGCCCACCTTCGCCTCGATGCGCCGGCGCAGCACCAGGTACTCACCGAAGATCGCGCTCTGCTGCACCTCGCCCTCAGCCCAGAGAACGCACTCATCGCCATCCCACTGCTCGCCATATCCGGTCAGGCGCGCGGGCAGACCGCCAATGCGCCCGTGGAGCCCGTACTGGACGGTCTTCATGATGTGCTGCTGGTTGAAGTGCTCGGCGGAGTCCTCGCCTGGTGCCAGGGTGTGGTCGAGGCCGCAGGTGACCACCATGCCGCCGCCCCACGACCGGAACCAGCCCCATCCATCGGGCTCGTAATACCACGGTGCGACGATCCCGTTGCCCGATTGCCAGCTCAGCGGCCTCCCGTTGTGTTCGCAGCGCCCGACGTCGAAGCTCCGGTCGACCAGCACGTCGAACGCGAACCCGGATCCGGTGCGGAATTCCAGGACGCGAACGCCCCTCGCCTGGCCGTCGTCGAGCGTGACGAGCCGGACTCCCGCGACTTGCTCGAGCCGGCCGACGCGCTGCAGTAGCTCCGACTTCGCGTAACGGCGACCAAACAATTCAGACACTGGCGATCCATCCTTCCCTCGGCCGGCACGTCGCTCTGCCTGCCGCCGTCAGCGAGCGCAGTCGACACGTTGAGAGTGCGGCGGCCGTCCGCCAAGTCGGCGTGTCCGTCCGATCTCGTGACGTCAGGACCTCGGGAGGCCCGAAGGCGCCTGCTGCCAAGGCCTGTGCGAGCGCTGCCGGGCCGTGAGCCGACGCTCATACGGCGAGCATATGTCTTGACAACACCCTCCGTACGGTCCAATCATCGGGTCATCAGACCACAGGAGGTTGTATGACAACACCTAGCACGCGCCCGGACGAGGCCGTCGAGGCTTCCGGCGTCTGGGTCGCGGAGACCAAGCTCAAGGCGGGCTCCCTGCGCCTCAGCGGCGCGGTGATGCAGAACATCACGCACATCGCCCCGGCCATCGCGGCGTTCTTCTTCACGCCCTTTGTGGTGAGCCTGGCCGGCGCGCACTCAGTTCTGGCGTATGCCGTCGGGGTCGTCGTCGTCTTCGGCCTGGGCGTCTGCCTTACTCAGCTGGCCAAGAACTTCCCGTCGGCCGGGGGGTACTTCACCTACATCAGCCGTACGATCGGTCCACGCTTCGGATTTCTCAGCGCCTGGACCTTCATCTTCTATGCGCCGATCATCTCCGGTCCAGTCGCGGCGTATTTCGGGTTCATCTTGCAGAATCAGCTGCAGTCGACCTATAACTTTGACTTCCCCTGGTGGGCAACCACCCTGATTCTCGTACCATTGGTCTCGCTGATGATGTACCTGGGCATCGTCATCTCGGTGCGCATTCTCCTCGTGCTGGGAACGCTGGAGATCCTCATCGTCCTGGCGCTAGCTATCTCCGGCCTTGCTGACCCCGGAGTGGGCGGATCAGACCTCAAGGTATTTCATCCGGCCTTCAATCCCGGGCATATCGCGACCGCCAGTGGCGTCGCTCTTGCCGTTGTCTTCAGCGTCCAGGGGCTGACGGGCTGGGAAGGAGCCGTACCTCTCGCGGAAGAGACGCAGAACCCGCGGAAGAACGTGAAGCGGTCGATTCTTATCTCGATCGTTCTCGTCGGCGTCGTTCTCGTCGTGGCCTACTGGGGCCAGATTGCCGGGTGGGGCGTCAACAACCTGAAGGGCCTGATCAACTCGCCGAACCTTCCCGCGCTTGTGCTCGGAACCAAGTACTGGGGACACTTCTGGCCGGTCGTTCTGTTCGCCTTGTTCACGTCCGTCGTCGCCAACCTCATCGCCTGCCAGAATGTCGCCACGCGTATGTGGTGGAACATGGCGGACAAGGGTGCCTTGCCGAAGGTAGTGGCAACGCTGCACCCGACCAGGAAGACGCCCGTCGTCGCGATCCTCATTCAGTTCATCATGGCCATCGGCCTCGGAATTGGCGTCGGTCTCGCGCTCGGCCCTACCGTGAGCTTCAACCTGCTGGTCGGGCTGACACTCGTTCTCGCCATCATCTTCATTTACATCGTCTCGAACATCGGGATGGGGCTGTACTACTGGCGTGAGCGTCGCTCGGAGTTCAACTGGTTCCTGCACTTCCTGCTCCCGCTGGTTACGAGCGCCGTGCTGGCCTATTCGGTCGTCAAGTCATTCCAGCCCTTCCCGGCCGCACCTTATGCGTATGCGCCGGAAATCGTGGGTGGCTGGATGCTTGTTGGCGTCGGCGTTCTCTACTGGCTGCACCGCAGTGGCAGGGAACAGTGGCTCACGCGGGCGGGCGATATTGTCTCGGAGCGTCCGGAAACCTCCGAAGAACTCGCGGAAACCTCGACCGCCTGACGATCGAGCAGCCAGAAGATGAGACCGGAGGGCCCGTGCCCTCTCCGTCACGGAGGGGGCACGGGCCAGGGGCTGTCTCGCCTGCGTTACGCAAGCGGAATGACATCGACACGGCGCCGTTCAGGCTTCTCCGGCCTCGCGATAATGTCCGGCCATCGCTGCCACATGGGCAGCCATTCTCCTGGCGGCCAGGTTTGCGTTCTGGTCGCGGATGGCGAGATAGATGCCTGTGTGCTGGCGAAGCTCCCACTCGCTGAAGCCCTCGAGATCCTCATAGAGGCTGGGGCCGCGCTCGAACATCGGCCTGCGCAGAGTCCGCATCACCGCAACAAGGACCTCGTTGTGAGCAGCGTAACCAACTGCCAGGTGAAACCGCATGCCCTCGGTGGCTGGAGACTGGCCCTTGGCCATGGACGACTCATGCGCCCTGAGAATCGCCTCAAGCTCGCTAATCTCAGAGTCTGTGCGCCGCTGCCCGGCAAGACGAGCAACCTCGACCTCGATGACCTTCCGGGCCTCAAGAAGGTCGTGCGTCACGCCCTGATTGATCGCAGCAGTAAGGGCGGCAAGACCCCGTTCGTCGGGCGACGTCTTGGAAACGAACACTCCCTGCCCATGCCGGATTTCGATTTCCCCGAGCAACTGAAGGCCGTGCAGAGCCTCGCGAAGAGTGGAACGCCCTACTCCCAGCTCAGAAGTCAGCTCACGCTCAGAAGGAACACGCGTCCCTTCTGGCAAGCCGCGAATTACATCTAGAAGCTGCTGGGCGACAACCTCAGTGAGCTTCGGGCGTACGGCCTTAGTGACGCTGAAGGAATCACTGGAATGGCCAGACATATCATCAGCAGATTAGCATCCCGGAGACGGGCCACGCAAGAAAGGTGCTGCGACGATGGCGAGTGCAGATAACGATCCCGTATTGGTTCTGGGGGGAACCGGGTTCATCGGCGGTTACGTCGCGCGTGCCCTTGCAGTCGACGGTCGGAGAGTGACCGCATATGCCCGCCGAGGGCCGTCGGCGGAGATGCGGGCCGTTCTGCGGGGAGAATCAGAGCGGATAACGATCGCTAATGGCTCGGTCGCCAATCTGCCTGATCTGGTGGCCAAGGTTCGAGGCATCAGACCCTCGGCTATTGTGCATGTCGCCGCCAATGTCGATGTGCCGGCCCTGCTCCGGGACCCGTACCTCGCGTTTACGGATAATGTCACCGGGACGATCAATGTCTTTGAGGCGGCCCGGCTGATTGGCGTTCCCAAGGTCATTTTCTTCTCGTCTATCGGGGTCTTGCCGCCTCGTCGTTATGAGCCGATCGACGTTAACCATCCACTTATTCTCGCGCGCAGCGGCCCGGGAACAGGATCATATGGTGCGGCGAAGGCATCGGGTGAGCTGTTCGCCTACGCCTACCACCAGGCCTACGATCTGGATATTCGCATCATCCGGCCGTCGGCAGTTTACGGTTTTGGCATGCCGTGGCATTCTGCTAATAACATTAAGGAACTGGTAGAGCCCGTCGTGCGCGGCGAGCCGGCCAAGCTTGTCTCCGGAGGGACGCTGGCCAGGGACTATACGCACGTTCAGGATGTAGCGGACCTGACGGTAGCTGTCCTCAATGCAGGCGATGACACGGACAAGGTCTTCTATGCTGCGACCGGGCAACCACTTGCTGATGCCAATGACGTCGCGCGGATCATCATGGGCCTCGTCCCAGGCTCTAGTATCAGCGTCTCAAATGTCTCGACGCCCCTCGATGATATGGAGGCGTCATTTCGCGGAATCCTGTCGATTGCGAACGCTCGCGAGCAGCTGGGCTGGACTCCGAAGTTTGCGGACTTGCGAGAGGGAATAGCGGAATACATATCCCGGTACCGCGATTTCCGCACCGAAAAGGAGCAGGTGAAGGCCCTGGTATGAGATACTCGACTTGACCGTCGGCACGCTAGCAACTCTGGAGTCGTACATGTCTCGGTTCACGGGAAAGGGCGTTGTTGTAACCGGAGCAGCGCAAGGAATCGGCCTGGGGATGGTGCGGCGATTTCTTGACGAGGGCGCGTCAGTAATCGCCTTTGACAGGAACGCTGAGCAGCTGCAACTGGCCGCGAGTAGCCTCGGAGAACGGTGCGTTCCATTTGTTGGAGACATATCGGTCCATGACGACTGCCGCAGGGCGGTAGACCTGTGCGTGACGCAGTTCGGCCATATCGACGTGATGTGCGCGCATGCCGGCATCGCCGATCCGCTCGGGCTTCTGGAGATGACTGACGAGCACTGGCGGCGTCATCTTGCCGTTAATGTTGACGGGACCATGTACTGCGTGGTCGAGGCCGCACGCGCGATGGTCGGGTCCGGCGGCGGGTCCATCGTCTGCACCTCCTCCATTAACGCCTGGTTCGTGGAGGAGACCCACGCGGTGTACAACGTGACGAAAGCCGCTGTGTGGGCTTTGGTCCGCTCCGCTGCGATCGACCTCGCCTCGCACGGCATCCGAGTGAATGGAGTAGCTCCGGGAGTGGCGGATACACCGCTGGCCGAGCTGGTCGTGCACAATGCTGAGCTGGCGCCGCAGTATCTGAAGTCGATACCGCTCGGACGGTTCGCCCAGCCGGCCGATATCGCCGACTGCGCGGCGTTTCTCGCATCCGATCAGGCATCGTACATAACGGGCCAGACGATCGTCATAGACGGCGGGCAGACGCTCGGAATCCCTGGGAGCCTTGAGTAGCAAGGAGAGTAGAAGCGCTGAGGACTGACTACGGGCAGGTCCCGATAGGCAGCGACCCGCTGACGCAGGCTGCAGTGGCAGCGAGTCGCCGCGATGTCTGGGCGCTCCATGCCGAGCTCGTCCGCTGGGGCCTGGTCACGTGGACCTCGGGCAATGTGTCCGCGCGCGTCCCCGGCACCGGACTCATGGTGATCAAGCCCAGCGGAGTGGAGTACGCCGAGTTGACCGAGCAGTCCATCGTGGTCTGCGACCTCGATGGCGTCCCTGTGGCCGACTGGCAGGACGGCGCGCCCCGCCCGTCCAGCGACACCGCATCGCACGCGTACATCTACCGGCACATGCCGCGGGTTGGCGGTGTTGTCCACACGCACTCGGCGTACGCGACGGCCTGGGCGGCGTGCGGTTTGCCCATCCCGTGCGTGCTTACCGCGATCGCCGATGAGTTCGGGGGCGACATACCGGTTGGACCGTTCGCGCCGATCGGTGGCGACGAGATCGGCAGGGCCGTCGTGCAGACGTTGTCACAGCACCGCTCTCCGGCCGTCCTGATGGCCAGCCACGGAGTCTTCGCAATCGGCCCGACCGCCCGCGAGGCTGTGAAGGCCGCGGCGATGTGCGAGGACGCGGCACGAGCCGTGTACCTGGCTCGCCAGCTCGGCGAGCCCGCGCGCCTGACCGGCGCTCAGGTCGACGCACTGCACAATCGCTATGTACGGGACTACGGCCAGCGCCCGCGAGAGGAAATCCTTCTTTCGGCGGCCGAAATCGACGTACGCCTGGAGCCCGGGCCAGAGTAGCGTTCGCTCGCGACGGGCGGCAATCTCCGCGCAGCGAGCCGGGAATGGCCTGCACCTCGGCCGCCGATGGGGATACAGATGACCGGCGCCGTCGTGAGGCCGGAGTCCGCCGTAGGCGTCTTGCCAAGACCTCCCGACAGGTCGATACTCCGATATGGAGCGGATGGCCAGTACTTGAGCGAATGCTCTTGCTTCCGGACTGCTCCAGTCAGTTGCACGTGCTCGTAACCATCGGCTGCGGAGTGTACGGACGCCCGGGCAGGCTCCTCGGCGCTGAGGACGCACTGGAGGGATCATCGCGTTTCAGTCTCGGCGCAGGAGTTAACTGGCTCTTCTGTTTCGACCCGGAGGTGAGCACGAATGACCGCTCCGACGGTGCCCGCGCGGGTGACGCTGCGCGAGTTCGATGAGATTTTCGAGGCGGTGAAGAACTGGGGTCGCTGGGGCGACGACGACGAGCGGGGCACCCTCAACTTCATCACGCCCGATATGGTGCGGGCGGCAGCCGGGCTCGTCCGGTCCGGGCGGCAGGTCACGATGTCGATCCCGATGAACAAGACAGCCGGACCGGACAACCCGAGCCCGGTTATCCATCACGTGGTGCAGGGTCATGACATCGACCTCAAGTCGAGCACGCTGACGTACGCGCTGGACTATCTCGGAATGGCCTTCCACGGCGACTGCCACACGCACATGGATGCCCTCTGCCACATCGCCTACAAGGGCGTGACCTACAACGGCAAGCCGGCCCAGGAGGTTGTGACCTCCCGCGGTGCTACCGCGCTGGATGTCACCACCTGCAGCAACGGACTGGTCGGCAGGGGCGTGCTGCTGGACGTGCCGCGCTACCGGGGTGTCCGCTGGCTCGAGCCGGGCGAGGCTGTTACGCGCGCAGAAATAGAGGCGGTCGAGGCGGCTCAAGGTGTACGGCTCGGCGAAGGTGACATCTTTGTCTTCCGTACCGGCCACCACCGGCGCCGCCTTGAGCTCGGCGGCTGGGACAACGGCTACCCGCCAAAGGGCCAGGGCAAGCCCGGCCTGCATGTCGACACGATCCGCTGGATGCACGAGCGCAAGATCGCCGCGTTCCTTCCTGACGGCGACGGTGAAACGGTGCCGAGCAACGTCGAAGGCATGCTCTACCCCATCCACCCTCTTCAGGTCACTGCGATGGGGATGTTTGTGGCCGACTCTCTTCAGCTCGAAGACCTCTCGCACGCCTGTGCAGAGGAAGGGCGGTTCGAGTTCATGGTCGTTGGCCTGCCACTGCGGCTGCCCGGTGGCACCGGGTCGCCGTGGAATCCCATTGCCATCTTCTGAGTACCCGAGGGAGAGCTTGATGGAACGACGTTTCGAAGGCAAAGTCGCGCTGGTGACCGGCGCAGCTACCGGCATGGGACAGGCGACGGCGACGCGGCTCGCGGCGGACGGCGCGACTGTCGCAGTGAATCACCTGCCGGGCCAGGACCCATCCGAGACGCTTGCTCGAATCAGGAACGCGAACGGCGAGGGCTTTGCCTTTCCCACCGACATGCGCGACCCCGACCAGGTCACGGCGATGGTGCGCGGCGTAGCGGATCGGGCTGGACGACTCGATTATGTGGTGTCCAACGCTGGCATCAATCCGGACTTGAAGTGGGACGAGACGAGTATCGAGGCGTTCGACCAGCTATTCGAGACGAACGTCCGCGGCACCTGGGTGGTCGTGACAGAAGGAGCCAAGCAGATGATCCGCGAGGGGCACGGCGGTGCTATCTGCTGTGTGAGCTCGATCTCTGCGCACGTCGGCGCGCCATACCAGACCGCATACTGCGGAACGAAAGGCGCGATTAGCATGCTAGCGAAGGCCCTCGCGTGTAACCTCGGCGAGCACGGCATCCGGATAAACGCGGTCGAGCCCGGATATACGATCACCCCGATGAGCGCGCCCATCCTGGACGACCCGGCAGCGCTGAAATTCTACGAGGACAGGACCCCGCTGCACCGCGGCGCGCAGCCGGAGGAGATCGCTGCCGTTATCACGTTCCTGCTGTCCGGCGACTCGAGCTACGTGACCGCCGCGACGCTGCTCGTAGACGGAGGCTTCATCGTCAACGCCGAAATCTAGGAGTGCAGCGGTGACCGACAAGCTCAACCAGCTGCGCGAGGCGATCAGGCGACCGCTACCGCTCGCTTATCACCCGCTCTACCGCTTCTACGAGGGCGGCTCGCTGACCCGGCAGTTCCGCGGGCTCCCGGACCGACCGGACGACTGGTGGTCAGAGGACTGGGTCGGCTCGTGCACCACCGCGAACAACTGCGATCCCGACGGCCATGAACAAGGCTTGAGCTCTGTCGACCTGCCGGGCATCGGGACGGTCCCGCTCAAGGACATCGTCGAGGCGCTCCCCGAGGAGATGGTGGGCGCCGCCTTCGCGCACCGCTGGGGACCGATCACCGGTGTCCTGGTCAAGCTGCTCTCGCCGGCCGGCCCGGTGCCGCTGCACGCACACCCGAGCCGGGAATGGGCGCACAGGTACCTCGGGTCACCGTTCGGGAAGACGGAGGCCTGGATCCTGCTCGACACCCCTGGCGAGGGTACCGAGCCAGCGCACGCCGGAATCGGCTTCGTCAGCGGCGTCGACCGTGACTGGTTCGCAGCCGCGGTCCGCGCGCGCGACAGCAGGAGCATCCGCGGATCGCTGCACCGCACCGACGTGCATGCGGGCGAGGTGTACGTGGCGCATGCTGGCGTTCCGCACTATCTCGGCCCGCGGATCTCGTTCATAGAAGTCCAGGAGCCGAGTGACCACATCGTCATCCCGGAGACCTCCGGCGACGACGACGCCGGGGCGACGATGGGGCTGGGCTGGGACCTTGCCCTCGACATGATCGACTACAACGGCAGGGACGCGGACGAGACCTTCGGTCGCGCGCGCCAGCACCCGCGAGAGCTTCGCGCCAGCCGCGGCTCTCGCGAAGTCCGGCTATTCCAGGACGACGTCCGCCCGTTTTTCGACGCCACCGCGCTGGAGGTGGCGGATGAGATCGACACCGATGACGGGAGGTTCAGCATCGCGATTGTCGTATCGGGCGCCGGCACCATCGAGAGTAACTTCGGCAGCCAGCCAGTCAGCCGAGGCGAGACGTACGCGCTCCCCGCGAGCGTGCCGTTCCGCGTCCGGGCCGGGCGCGAGCCGGTCCGCGTCGTCCGATGCCTCGGACCGATGACCGAACCCTAACGAGAGGAATCCCGGTGTTGGACGCATCGCTGCTGCTTGCTGATTCCCGCGATCGTGTGCTGCGCGAGTACGGGTACGCCGTCGGAATGCACCGTGACGAGCTAGTCACGCCGGCGCTCGTGCTCGACATCGACGCCGCACAGCGAAACATCGACCGCATGGCTAGCGAGCTGCGTCGCCTCGGCCCGGCGACAATCCGGCCGCATTATAAGACGCACAAGAGCCCAGACCTCGCCCGTCGCCAGGTGGAGGCGGGCGCGGGCGGTTTGTCGATGGCGACAGTCTGGGAGGCAGCGGTCCTGGCTGGCGACGGGTTTGATGATTTGTTTGTCGTCAACACTGTCTCGCATCCGGACAAGATCCGGGTGCTCGCTCAGCTCGCCAGGGACCGCCGCATCCTCGTTGCCGTGGACGAAGCGGAGAACGCAGCCGCGCATTCCGCCGCAGCGGTCCGGGCGGGATCAACGGTCGGTATCTTCGTCGAGGTCGACACCGGGATGAACCGGTGCGGGGTAGACACAGCCGAGGAGGCGCTGGCGCTGGCGCGGCGCGTCAGCGAGCTGCCCGGCCTCAGGTTCGAGGGGATCACGGGCTACGAAGGCCACTGCACGCTGACGCCTGAGGAAGACCTGCGGCATGAGAAGCAGTACGAGGCGATGGCGCTCTTCACCGGCGTCGCCGACTTCCTCGAGGCAAACGGCGTTCCGTGCGCGGTCCGCTCAGCAGGTGGCATCGCGACCTGGCACTGGACGGCAGCCTACCCGGGGATCACTGAGATCCAGGCAGGCTCATACGTCGTGATGGACAACTTCCACGGAAAGATGGTGGCTGGCTTCGAGCACTCGCTGACGGTCCAGACCTCGGTGATCAGCACCCAGAGCAAGCAGGTCATCGTGGACGCCGGCAACAAGTCTGTCGCCGATCCCTACAATGCGGCCATCGTCGGCCACGACTTGAAGGTGTTCAGATCCGACGAGGAGCACGGCCTGTTCTCCGCTCCAGAGGGCTCGCCGCTGAAGGTAGGCGACAGCGTGGCGCTGGTGCCTGGCTACTCTCCGAGCACGGTCAACTTCTACGACGCGTTCCACGTCGTGCAGGACGACGTCGTCGTAGACATCTGGCCGGTCATCCCGCGGGGTCCTGGCCACCACGGCCTCGCGCCAACCGCAGCCGAGGCCCAGGCAGCCGCCTAGCCGGTCGACGGCGATCCACTCACCACTGGGGAGGCCAGCAGTCGGTGGTCGCAGTAACCAGAAGCGCCCAGGTACGCGCCGCATCCTCAACCCGCCCGAACGAAGCGGTCATCAATCTCGACGCGGTTTGCTTCAATACCCGCGCCGTGCTGCGCAGCGTCCAGCCCGCAGCCGTCCTGGCCGCCGTCAAGGCAGACGCCTACGGCCACGGCGCTCTTGAGGTCGCCCGAGCAGCGATGGCTGCCGGGGCAATCGGGGCGGCTACTGGCGACCTCGAGACGGCGTCGCGCCTCCGCCAGGGTGGCCTGAGCGGCATGATCCTGGTCTTCCCTGGGCCGGTCTTCACCGATGCCCATCTCGGGGCGGCAGCGAGTGCGCGGGTGACGCTGACCGCACAGGACGCTGCCACCGCGGAGTGCTGGTCGAAATCATGCCCTGCGCCGCTCAACGTCTTCATGAAGATCAGCCTGGGCCTTGGACGCCTTGGCGTTTGCCCCGAGGAAGCACCGTCTATCGCCCAGCAGCTCCGGAGCTCGGACCTCCTGACCTTGACTGGCGTGCTGGGCCACCTCCATGTCCCGATCGACGCGAGCACCGAGTACGTCCAATGGCAGCTTGACCGCTTCGCTGTGGCGCTGGACTTGCTGGCCGCATCCGGGCCGCTTCCGGCTCACCGGATCGTCGCTGCTTCGGCGGCGCTTCGCCGGCAAGCGGACCTGCGGTTCGACCGACGACTCACGGCCGTCGACCCGGGCAGCATCTTGCTCGGCTCAGCGCCACCAGAACACGGCTCGCTGAGTGGGGTCAGACCTGCGCTCGAGCGGATCTCCTCCCAACTCGTGCAGGTCAGACGGGTAAGCCGAGCGTCCTACGCAGCTGACGGCCCGTTTCCTGTCAGGCCCGGCATGCGGGTCGGCATCCTTCCTGTTGGCCGGGCTGACGGCCTGCCCGGCATCGGAGCCGGGCACGCACTCGTCGGCGGACGCCCAGCACGAATTCTGCGGATCTGGACCGAGCACACGGCCATCGATCTCACGGACTTGCCGTTCGCACAGGCAGGCCAGGAAGCCGTCCTCTTTGGCGCCCAAGGAGGCGGCACGATCACCGTAGACGACGTCGCCGCGGTCAATCCCGACATCAACAGCACCGTCGACATTTGCGTCCACCTGAGAGACTCCGTGCTGCGCTCGTACATCGCGACGCAGATTGAAAACGAGACACCATCGGCAGCGAACTAAGAAGGAGAAGCCATGATGGAACACCGGCGGCTGGGCCGCACGCAAAACGAGGTCTCGGTCGTAGGGCTCGGGTGCTGGCAGCTCGGCTCGGACTGGGGTAGTACGCCGTTGAGCGAGGCCGACGGTCTAGCCATCCTGCACGCGGCGGTCGATGCAGGAGTTACCTTTCTCGATACGGCCGACAACTATGGCGACGGTATCAGCGAGGCGATGATCGGCAAGTTTCTCTCAGCACGCGGTCGCGATGGCCTCACCGTGGCGACGAAAATGGGTCAAAGAGCAGATCCACACGTTGCCGAGGCCTATACCCTCGAGAACTTCCGGGCATGGCTTGACCGCAGCCGAAGGAATCTCAACGTAGATGTCATCGACCTCATTCAGCTACACTGCCCGCCCACGGCGGTTTACTCCGACGATCGCGTCTATGACGCCCTCGATCGGCTCGTCGATGAGAAGATCATCGCTGCCTATGGTGTCTCTGTACAGACTTGCGACGAAGCACTAGCGGCACTCAGTCAGCCGCGACTCACCAGCATTCAAATAATTCTGAATGTCTTTCGGCGTAAGCCTCTGGAGCGCGTAATCCCGGCAGCCGTGGCCGCAGGTGTCGCGATAATTGCACGCGTACCCCTTGCAAGCGGACTGCTGTCTGGGAGGTATGACACGAGCACGACGTTCGCCGCCAACGATCACCGGAATTACAACATTAATGGTGAGGAATTTGATGTGGGCGAAACGTTCAGCGGTGTCCCGTACTCTGTCGGAGTCGAAGCCGCGCGGCAGGTAGCTGAACTAACTCCCACGGGAGTGAGCACGGCGCAGCTGGCCCTACGCTGGATCATCGACCAACCGGGAGTGACGACCGTGATCCCCGGTGCACGAAGCGTGCAGCAGGCGGTCGACAACGCAGGGGCTGGCTCTATTCCGAGCTTGACCAATGAATTGCAAGATGCGCTTCGAGATATCTATGAGCAAGATATCCGTGAGCACGTCCAGGCTCGAT
>JBAUAR010000097.1:0-12879 GCA_049675875.1 Streptosporangiaceae bacterium | reverse complement strand
GCGCGCTGCGGCATCGGGGCCCACCCGCGCCGCCCGCACCCACCGGACTGGCCCGCCCGCCGCTGCGCAGGGCCGGACGGGCCGGCGTCACGACGATGCGGCTGCGAGTCGACCCGACGACCTGCACCGGGCATGGCCTGTGCGCCGAGTTGCTGCCTGAGCTCATCGCTCTCGACCGCTGGGGGTATCCGCTGCTGGCCGATCAGGCGGTGCCCGCCAGCCTGCTGGGCCGGGCGCGGCGAACGGTCACCGACTGTCCGGCTCTCGCGATCCGGCTGACCGATGCGACAGCGCCGCCGGCGCAGACGGATGACTCGCTCGGCCGGCGGCCCGGCTAGCATGCCGGCTATGCGCTTCGCGATCTCGATACCGCAGTTCTATGCCGACGGTGAATTCGATCCGGTAGCGTTCCGGAATTTCTTCGCCGCGGCAGAGCAATTGCCGTATGACAGTGCATGGTCGCACGAGTCGGTGCTGAGCAGTACGCCGCAGCTGTCGCCCATCGAGACCATGACGTACGCCGCGGCGTGCACACAGCGGCTGCGGCTCGGCTGCGCCGTGTTCGTGTCGACGGTGCACAGCCCGGTACACCTGGCCAGGAGCATGGCGACGCTCGACCAGCTCAGCGGCGGCCGGGTGGATGTCGGCATCGGCACCGGCGGCCCGCAGCGCGCGTTCGCCGCATTCGGCATCGACGCCGACCGCTACATCGCGAGGTTCGCGGAGGGCCTGGCGGTGATGAAGGCACTCTGGACGCAGCAGCGAGTGTCATTCGACGGCGAGTTCTGGCAGCTGACAGACGCGGCGATGGAGCCAAAGCCGGCCCAGAAGCCCTATCCGCCAGTCTGGATCGGCGCCGCCGCGCCGACCGCGCTGCGGCGCGCGGTGCGGCTCGGCGACGGCTTCTTCGGGTCCGGCGGCGCGCCGATCGACCGGTTCGCTAAGCAGGTCCGCATCGTCCGCACGGCCCTGGCTGAGGCAGGCCGCGACCCGAGCGGCTTCCCGATCGCCAAGCGCCTTTATATCGGCGTCGATGACAACGCCAGCCGCGCCCGCGACCGGATGCGGGCCGCGATCGCGCGGATGTACGGCCGGCCCGTGCCGGATATTGAGAACGCCGCGGTCGCGGGAACGCCCGGCGAGTGCGCCGACGCCGTGGCGCGGACCGCGGCAGCCGGCGCCGAGCTGATTCTGTTCACTACGCTGTTCGAGCCTGGCGCCCAGGCTGCGCGCCTCGCCGATGAGGTCATTCCGCAGCTGAGCTAGCCGCGGCGACGTCAGGCCGCCGCGATAACGGACAGCACGGCGAGCACGAACGTGATGATCGCAAGCGCGCCGTGGCCTACCGGCACGAGCGGGCGCAGGCTCCAGCCGACCGTACGCACGGGCGGCGCCACCAGGTTGCGCTCGAGTAGCTCGTCCACCAGGCGCTGGCTGAGCACGTCGTCCTCCAGTGCGCGCTTGACCACGTGGTCGGGCAGCACACCGGGCGCCGGGTTACGCGGACCTACGGTCCGGCCGGGATGGCGCGGCGCCGGATATGGCGTCCAGATGGCCACGGTGGAAATGCCGAGGCCGATCGCCGGCGCCATCAGCGCCAGCGCGAGCCAGCCAGCCGGCTTGGCACCAGTGGCCACGAAGACGATCCAGCAGAGCAGGCCAGCTGCGTTCAGGCCCGCGTGCCCGACCAGTACTGGCACCGACATGGCCTCAGGCCGGGCCGGCCGCTGCCGGGCTGCCCGCGCTCCCCCGCTGGAGATCCAGCCGCACACCATGAACGCGCCGAGCGCCTCCGTACTGAGCCAGCTCGCCAGTGTGGTGACGTCCAGCGCATGGCCTGTCAGCATCGCTGCGGCCGCCTTCCTGGCTGTCAGTGCGGCACCAGCGCGGCCAGCCCGGCCAGGCTGACGCAGTTCTGCTCGCCGCGCTGTACGACCACCATAAGCACCGCGGCGCAGGTGCGGCAGCGTACGACGACGCCGGGCGCGCGCAGGTAGACGGCCGCCTCCGCCATCGGCGCGGCCGCGCCGCAGGTGGCGCACGTCGCGAGGGCAGTGGTCATCTCGGCGCCAAAGACGTCGTAGAGCAGGCCCCCGATGGCGTTGCCATCGAGTGCCCAGTTGGCGGCCTCAGCTGGCCGTCCGGACTGCTCCATCAGCTCGCCTCCGCTCCGCCGTAGCGCTCTGTCTTGATCCGATGCGGCAGGTAGCCGAGATCGACCAGGCCGCTCGCGACTGTCTCGACGAAGGGCGTCGGCCCGCACACGTACGCCAGCGGTGCCTCGCTCGCCGACCAGGCCACCTCGGCCAGCAGCGCCGGGCCCACCCGGCCACTGTGCCCGGACCAGCCGGGCGGCTGCTGCCTGGTCAGCGTATAGATGACCTCGACACCTGGCTCGAGCGCGGAAAGCTCGCTCCGGTAAATGACGTCCGGCAGCGACCGTGCCGAGTAGAGCAGCCGAACCGGCACGGTGCTGCCAGCATTCCGCCGGTGCCGCAGCATCGACCGGAACGGCACCACTCCCGAGCCTCCGGCGATCAGCAAGAGCCTGGCAGCAGGGTCATCGCCGGGCCAGATGAAATAGCCGCCGATCGGTCCGCGCACCTCGATCTCGTCGGCGGGCCGCAGCTCCTCGGTGAGATACGGCGACACCTCGCCGTCGTCGAGCCGCTCGACTGTGATCTCGACGGGCTCGGCCGGCGCGGACGCGATCGAGTACGACCGCTCCGCGCGGTAGCCATCCTCCGCGGTAAGCCGTACGTCCAGGTGCTGGCCGGCCGCGTGGTCCGGCCAGCCGGGCAGGCCGAGGGTGATGGTTCGCACCGACGCCGTCTCGACGGTGACGGCGTCAACGGTGGCGGTCTGCCAGGTCAGTCGCCCGCGTACCGCTGTTCCCGCCACGGGTCCCCGTAGTTGTGGTAGCCGTATCGCTCCCAGAAGCCCGGCTCATCGGTCCTGACCAGTTCGAGGCCGCGCACCCACTTGGCGCTCTTCCAGAAGTAGAGATGCGGCACCAGCAACCTGGCCGGGCCGCCGTGCTCCGGCGGCAGCGGGCTGCCGTCGTAGTCAAAGGCCAGCCAGGCCTGGCCGCCAATCACATCCGCCAGCGGGAGGTTCGTGGTATAGCCGCCGTCGCAGACCGCGACGACAAACCTCGCATCCCCGGTCATGCCCGCCAGCAGCGTGTCGATCGGGACTGCCCGCCACCGGGTATCGAGCTTGGACCAGCGGGTCACGCAGTGAATATCGGCGGTGACCTCTTCGGACGGCAGCGCCGTGAATTCCGGCCAGGTCCAGGTCGTACCGCCGTGGTCCGGCTGGCGGACCGAGAAAGTCCAGTCCGAAAGCGCCGTGCGGGGTGTCGGCCCGGCCGACAGAACCGGAAAGTCGCTGGTCACATACTGCCCTGGCGGGACCCTGGCAGCGTCTGCCGGAGCCCTCAGGCGGCGCCCGTGGAAGCCGCGGGAAATCGGTGCCACGACTTCATCATCCCGCCTCCGCCAGCATCGCCATCAGCCTGGTCACCGTTACCCAGTTCCGGGCTGTGCCGGTCGCGGGTGTGGCCGATGAAACCAGCCGGACCGCCAGCTCGCTGCGGCCGAAGCCGTCCGGGGTGTGCAGGTACAGGGTCTGCCCGACGACGACCGCGTCGTCCGCACTGCCGTTCGCCCGGGCGCGGGCGACCGCATCGGCGATCCGCGCCCGCTCGGCGGCGCTCGGCTCGGTGGCGCGAAACACCGCGTGCAGGCACCTGCCGTTCGTCTCGGCCGGGAAGGGGTTGTCCGCAATGGCCCGGGCGAGATCGGCAGCCAGCATCACCACGACGGCCGGCCGGACGCCAAGCTGCTCGGCGATGCGTGCCTCCAGCGCCCGCGCGTGCCCGGTGGCGTCAACGCCATCGCTGGTGAACAGGAGGTTGCCGCTCTGGATGTACGTCGCGACGTCGGTGTAACCGAGCTCGGTAGCGATCCGCCGAAGGTCAGCCATGGCGAGCTTGTTGCGGCCACCGACGTTGATTCCGCGCAGCAGCGCCAGGTATCTCGGCACGGCCGAAGACTAACGGTCAGCGGCGGCGACGGCTGCCCGGATGTGGTCCTCTAGGTTCTCGAGCGGCACTTTGCCGTCGACGCGCCGGCCGTTCACGTAGAACTTCGGGGTCGCGTTCACGCCGTTGCGCAGGCCCTCCTGCACGTCATCGTCGATCTTCCCGGCGTACCGCTGGTCGGTGAGGTCCGCAGCGAACCGCGGGACGTCCAGGCCGATGCGATCGGCGTAACTCGTTAGCGCGTCGGTGTCCAGCTGCGCGTAGGGCTGCAGCAGCAGTTCATACATCGGCCAGAATTGCCCCTGCGCGGCGGCCGCCTCCGCCGCCTCCGCCGCCTGCTCAGCGTGCGGGTGCACCTGCGGGATGGGGAAGTTGCGGAAGGCGAAGCGGATTTTGCCGGGGTACTCGTCGAGCATCCGGTGCACGTCCCGGAACGCGCCGCGGCAGTACGGGCACTCGTAGTCGCCGTATTCGAGCACGGTCACCGGAGCGTCCGCGGGTCCGCGGACGTGGTCGTGCTCCGTCACAACGGGGGTGGTGAGCTCTTCCACATCCGCCTCCAGTCCGCACCTCAGGCGTGGCTCGCGACCAGCGCGGTCACGATGGTCAGCGTGATCGACAGGGCCGCCGCAGCCCCGTGCAGCGCGATCAGCCGGGGTGGAAACGTCCACGCGCGGACCGCGTGCCGGCGGGCCGCCTGCCGGTTGCGAGCGAACCAGCCCAGGCCGACGAGCACGGTAACCACCAGAATGGAAAAGGAGATCCAGGCAAACGGCAGATAATGCACGAACGTATACATGAGCCAGCAAGCTGCACCCGTGACCGCCAGGGCAGGATGGCTGAACTCCAGCAACGGGTGCTCGCCCGGCGGCGTCGCGACCCGGATGTGCGGGCCGGGCGGCGGCTTTCCGTCCGCGGTGAGCGGCACGGCGCCGACCCTGACCAGCGCGCCGGTGCTTGCCTTGGCAGGATCAGCGGCCTCGCGCCGGGCAGTACTGCCGGCTCGCAGCAACGTCACGCCGGCCGCGGCGGTTGCGAGCCACAGCACGAGTGCCGCGATAGCCAACCCCGTTCCCTTCGCCGGGCCGGCCGCCGCCTGGCCGGCGTCAACAGGCTAGCCGACGCTCGCTCCGGCCTCGCAGGACGGCTCGGTTGCCGAGGTCTGGCGCCACTCGCCCCCCAGTTGTAATCTTGTAATTCACGGCGGGATGGCGACGGCAGAGAGGTGACCATGGCAGCGGAGCCGCTGGACGCGTACTCGCAGATCGTGGCTGGCGTGGCCGCCGAGCTGCTGCCCAGGGTTGCCAGCCTGCGGGTGCCGCACGCGGGAGACCGGATCCCGGGCGAGGGCCTGGGCTCGGCGGTGATCTACACGCCGGACGGTTTTCTGCTCACCAATGCGCACGTGGTCGGCCGCGCCGAGCAAGGCAGCGCGCTGTTCGCCGACGGCACCAGCGCCGCGTTCCGGGTGGTCGGCGCCGACCCGCTGTCGGACCTGGCGGTGGTGCGCGTGGACAGCTCAACACCCGACCCTGCCGTTCTCGGCGAGGCGGATGACCTCGTAGTCGGCCAGCTCGTGGTCGCGGTCGGCAGCCCGCTCGGCCTCACCGGCTCCGTCACTGCGGGCGTCGTCAGCGGCCTCGGCCGGTCGCTGCCGACCCGGGCAGGAGCCAGCACCCGGCTCGTGGAGGACGTTATCCAGACCGACGCCGCACTCAACCCCGGCAACTCGGGCGGAGCGCTGGCCGACTCGCGAGCCCGGATTGTCGGCATCAACACCGCGGTGGCCGGCGTCGGGCTGGGCCTGGCTGTGCCCATCAACGCGACGACCCGCAAGATCATCGCTACGCTCATGCGAGACGGCCAGGTCAGGCGCGCCTATCTGGGCATTGTCAGCGTGCCGTTCCCGCTGCCCGAGCCACTGCGGGTGCGATTCGGCCGGACCACCGGCCTGCGGGTCACCGAGGTGGTGCCGGGCGCGCCCGCCGACCGGGCCGGCCTTCGGGCTGGTGACCTGCTGGTGACGGCGGGTGGCTCGCCGGTGACCCGCGCGCAGGACCTGCAGAAGCTCATGTTCAGCGAGGCGATCGGACGACCCCTCGCGATCACCGTGCTGCGCAACGGCGCGCTCGTCGACGTCATCGCTGAGCCAGCGAAGCTGGTCGCCGCCTAGCTCGGCGGTCAGCCCGGCGCCTGCTGCTGGCTGGGTGGCGCGGACCCGATCATGGTGCCGTCAGCGGGCCGACGGCGGGCCGGCTCGCGGCCGGCTGGCTGCCGGGCCCGGGCTCGCGGCGTGATCGCCGGGATGGGACGGACCGACGCCTTGCCGGCGGTGAGCTTGACCGCCGCGCCGTGGTGGCTGATCTGCAGCGGGTCGCCATCTACCAGGAGGTAACGCGCCGACTGGTGCTTAATCTCCACGCGCAGCCGACGGCCGCGCAGCAACACGGTGAACGCGAGCCGGGCCATACCGTCCGGTAGCCGGGGCGCAAACCGCACGCCGCCCGATTCGTACCGCGCCCCGGCGAAGCCGGCAATCAAGGTCATGTAGGTGCCGGCCAGCGACGCGATGTGCACGCCGTCCCTGGTGTTGTGCTCAAGGTCGTCCAGGTCCATCAGCGCGGCCTCGGCCAGGTAGTCGAAGGCCAGATCCAGTTCGCCGACCTCGGCGGCCATGACCGCCTGACTAGCAGCCGACAGCGACGAGTCGCGCACGGTCAGCGCCTCGTAGTAGTCGAAGTTCCGCGCCTTCTGCTCGGCGGTAAAGGCCTCACCGCAGTGCTCCATCGCGAGGACCAGGTCAGCCTGCTTGACGACCTGCTTGCGGTACAGATCGAAGTACGGGTAATGCAGCAACAGCGGGTAGCGATCCGCGGGCGTGCCGGCAAAGTCCCAGACCTGGTGTCCGGTGAACCCGGCCGCCTGGGGATGCACGCCGAGCGCCTCGTCGTAGGGGACGTACATGGCCTTTGCCGCATCCCGCCACGCGGCCGCCTCCTCGGAATCGACGCCCAGCTCGCGGGCCCGGTCCGGGTACTGCTCGCTAGCCGCGGCGGCAGCCAGCAAGTTCTGCCGCGCCATCAGGTTCGTGTACACGTTGTCGTCCGCGATCGCGCTGTACTCGTCCGGGCCGGTGACACCGTCGATGTGGAATCTGCTCGCACCGTCATGGTGGCCGAGCGATCGCCACAGCCGCGCCGTCTGCACCAGGAGGTCCAGGCCGGGGCCACGCGCGAAGTCGGTGTCACCGGTCGCCGCGACATAACGGATGACCGCATCGGCGACGTCGGCGTTGACATGGAACGCCGCGGTGCCCGCGGGCCAGTAGCCCGAGCACTCCTGGCCGGCGATGGTCCGCCAGGCGAACGCAGCCCCGGCGAGCCCGAGGTCCGCGGCACGCTGCATGGCGATAGGCAGCGTGCGCTGCCGCCAGCGCAGCGCACTCGCGGCTGCGTCTGGCGCAGTGAAGGTGAGCACGGGCAGCACGAACACCTCGGTGTCCCAGAACGCGTGCCCGTCGTAGCCGGGCCCGGTGAGGCCCTTGGCCGGGATCGGCCGGTCCTCGCCGCGGGCACCGGCCTGCAAGACATGGAACAGCGAGAACCGGACCGCCTGCTGGATCTCCGCGTCGCCGTCCACCTCGACGTCCGCGTGGTCCCAGAAGTCGGCGAGGTAGTCCCGCTGTGCCGCGACGAGGCCGTCCCAGCCGGTCTGGCGGGCTGAGCTCAGCGCCGCCCACACCTGGTCCCTGACCGCCTCCAGCGAGCGTGCGCTCGACCAGCCGTAGGCAACGAACTTCACCAGTCGCAGCCGCTGACCGGGCTTCAGCGTCGTGGCCGCGGTCACCATGCCGCTGTCGGAGTGCAAGCGCACGTCGGTTCGCAACCCGCTGGGCCCGTCGAAGACGTGGTCCATCGCCGCGCCGACGCGCAGCCCGCTGTGCTGGGTCCGGTGCACGAGCACGACGGCATTCGCGTCCTGGGCCTGATACTCGCCGGTCAGCGGGCGGTCGAGAACGGCGGCGGCACGCGGGTCGCCGGCGGCGGACGGCAGCTGCTCGTTGGCCAGCAGGTCGGACTGGACGGTAACCTGGACGGCCTGGCCGAGTGGCTCCACCTCGTAGCTAACCGCCGCGACGGCGCGGTGCGAGAACGACACCAGCCGCTGCGAGCGTACCCGCACGCCCGCGCCGGCCGGTGACACCCATTCGGCCTGCCGGCTGAGCAGGCCGGTGCGGAAATCCAGCACTCGCTCGTGCGACTGCAGGGCGCCGTACCGCACGTCGAACGGCTCGTCGTCGACGAACAGCCGGATCAGCTTACCGTTGGTCACATTGATGACGGTCTGGCCCGACTCGGGCCGGCCGTAGGAGCCCTCCGAATAGGGCAGCGGCCGCTCCTCGTAGACGCCGTTGAGGTAGCTGCCGGGCAGCCCGTGCGGCTCCCCCTCGTCCAGCACACCGCGCCACCCGAAGTGACCGTTCGCCAGCGCGAATACCGACTCCGTCTGAGCCAGCCGGTCCACGTTCAGCCCGGTTTCCCGCAGCGACCACGGATCGAGACTGAACTCAGGCTGCTTGATCACAGCAGCTCTCCGAGATCCTTGACGACGGCATCTGCGCCGTGCTCCCGTAGCGCGGCTGCCTGGCCGACCCGGTCCACCCCGACGACGAAGCCGAACCGGCCGGCCCGGCCGGCTTCCACCCCGGCTAGCGCGTCCTCGAACACAGCGCACGCGGCTGGCGCGAGGCTTAGTGCCCGGGCACCTGCCAGGTAAGCGTCCGGGGCTGGCTTGCCGCGCAGCCCCTGCTCCGCGGCGACGACGCCGTCGATCCGGGCCTCGAACTCCGCCGCGATGCCCGCAGCGGCGAGCACCTCCTGCGTATTTGCGCTCGACGACACCACCGCCCGGCGAAGGCCCGCTGCCTGCACCGCCTGGACGTAGCGAACCGAGCCCGGATAGGCCGTAACACCGTCGGTGTGCAGGCGCCGCAGCAGGATCTCGTTCTTGGCGTTGCTGATGCCATGGATAGTCGGCATGCCCGGCGGGTCATCCGGCCGTCCGGCCGGGATGCTGATGCCACGCGAGGCCAGAAACGACTCCGTTCCCTCTTCGCGAGGCTTGCCGTCGACGTACTCGTCATAGTCGCGCACGGGATCGAACGGGACGAAAGGCCCGCCGGCTGACTGCGCGCGAGCGCGCAGGAAGTTGTCGAATGCTTCCTGCCACGCAGCGTCGTGCACGCTGGCCGTCTCGGTCAGCACGCCGTCCATGTCGAACAGGCAGCCGCGAATGCCGTCCGGAAGCCCCAGCACGAACCCAGCCTACGGGTACCTCAAATCTTGGCCGGCCATGGCCAAGCCATCTCGCCAGGCGGAAGCCTGACCTTGCCACCCCGTTAACCCGGCTCTAGCATCAGCACACCTTGCCCGCGGACAGGCGGGTTTTTGTCGTTCCCACATGCAGTGGAAGACAGGTGCGAATGTACGGATTGGTTTCGAAGACGCGAGTCGTCGTTGCACTAATAGCTGCGATCGGCATCGCGACCCTGGCGGGCTGCGGCAGCAGCAGCCCGGCCAAGAGCACGTCCGGATCCGGCAGCACGACCGTCAAGACGTCGGACTGCGGCACCAAGGCAGGAGTGAAGGCGACCGGGACTCCGATTACGCTCGGCACTATCGTTACCGACCAGCCTGGCACTTCCTTTACCGATATCCCCGACATGGCGCAGGCGTACTTCACCTGCGTCAACGACAACGGGGGCATCAATGGCCACCCGATCAAGTACGACATCGAGACCGAGCAGACCAACCCGGCCCAGATAGCGGCCGACGCTAAGCAGCTTGTTCAGTCCGACCACGTGGTCGGCCTCGTTGGCGACACCAGCATCATCGAGTGCTCGGTCGACTCGAGCTACTGGGCGTCGCTCGGTTACTACACCATCGCCTCGGGCATCGCGCCGGAGTGCTACGGGACCCCGAATACCGCGGACGTGAACATGGGCCCGCGGTACAGCTCCGACGGAGCGGTGCAGTACGCGATCGCGAAGGGCGTCAACAAGATCGTGTTCGACCAGTCCAACGTGCCCGGCACGCAGTACATATCGGCGGGCCCGGCGGCACTGGCGGGCAAGGCCAACGTGCCGATCGTGCAGCTGACCGAGAACGTGCCGGTCTCGGACGCCGATTCGGTGGCTATCAAGGAAGTTGATGACGCTGGCCCGGATGGCGCGGTGATCCTTAACTTCACGCCGCCGGACGCGCTGGTGATCCTGCAAGCCGCGCAGAAGCTCGGCCTCGTGGACAAGGTCAAGCTGTGGGGCTGCTCCACGCCCTGTAACACCGACTTCCTAGCGCAGTCGCTGGGCTCGACGTGGAACAACAAGCTGTTCGTCAACGCCGAGCTGACCCCACCCGACTCGACGAACACCGCGACGATGAAGCTGTACAAGGACATCCTGCAGCAGTACGGCCTGACCGGCCCCGACAAGGTCACCGGCGGCATCGGCAGCTTCAGCCAGATGGGCTTCACCGAGGCGGAGATCGCTGTGCACGCGCTCGAGGGCATCAAGGGCGGTTACACGGTGGCGAGTGTCAACGCCGCGTTCAAGGCTGTGAAGAACTTCGACACCGGGATGCTGTGTCAGCAGTGGACCTACGGCAGCTACCCCACCCACATCGCCAACAACGAGGACTACACGGTCACGCCCGACAACGGAAAGATGGTGACCGCCCAGGGCTGCACACAGATCTCGGCGGTCGATCCGCAGATCGCCGGGTACCGGCACCACGCCGGAGTGGCGCCCCTCGACCCCACGTCGAGCTCGTGAACCCGAATCGGTGACGTCAACTGAGTTCCTGAGGTAACAACGCGATGCCGAGCTGGCAGGACTTCCAGCCGTTCATCGTGACCGGTCTCGCCCTCGGGGGGGTCTACGCCCTCTCGGGGGTGGGACTGGTCGTCCTCTACCAGGCCACCGGTGTGGTCTACCTGGCGTTCGGCGCAGTCGGGGCGATGGGCGCGCTCATCACCTATTCCCTCATCAGCGCCGGCGTGGCCCACTGGCTCGCCTGGATCGTCTGCCTGCTGTTCTGCGGCGCGCTGACGCTGGCCTACGGCATGATCTTCGGCCCGCTGCTGGCCCGGCGCACGCCGCTGATCAAGGCGACGGCCACGCTCGGGCTGCTGCTCATCCTGTTTGGCGCCATGGACCTGCTGTGGACGACCAGCGGCGGCGAGGTTCGCTCGCTGACGCTGCCGACCGACTCGGGCGGCTTTTCCATTGCCCATATTCAGATCACCTGGACGCAGGTGATCGGGCTGCTGGTCGGCGTCGCGATCACGCTGGCGACCGCTGCATTCCTGCGCTACACCAAGCTCGGGACGGCCATGCGGGCGATGGCCAACGACCGGGATATCACCGCGACCCTCGGCGTGCCGGTCCGGCGGGTGGAGGCGGCCGCCTGGCTCGGCTGCGGCGTGCTGGCCGGAATCGCCGGCTTGCTGCTGGCCGACATGGTGGCGCTCGACGCCACCACGCTGACCTTTCTGGTGGTCTCGTCGCTGGCGGCGGCCCTGATCGCCCGGCTGCGCTCGGTCATTCTGACCTTCCTGGCCGCGCTGCTGGTCGGGCTCGTGCAGAACCTGCTCGTCCCGATCCCGTCGCTGACCAACTACAACAACATGGCGCCATTCGTGCTGGCCGCGGTGGCGCTGCTGGCGCTGTCTCGCCGCCACGTGATCTCGCTGTCTCGCGAGGAGGTCTAGTGCTCGACGTGGCGGGCCGCACGGCCAGCGCCCGGCAGCCCTGGCTGCTGCTGAGGCGACCGAGTCCGCCGACGGTCATCCGGGCCGTCATCGTCGTCGCCATTTTGCTGTTCTCGCTGCTCGGCCTGCCGCAGCTGCTGAGCGCCTACTACGTCGACGCGATGACGCAGGTGGCCGTCTACGCGATGGTCGCGCTCGGACTCGGGGTGCTGGTCGGCCGTGTCGGCCTGGTCTCGCTCGGCCAGGTCGCCGTCCTCGCGATCGGTGCGTGGTCCGCCGCCCGGTTGCTGTTCGGCACCGCGCAGCCCTTCCCGCTGGTGCTGCTGGAGGCCGGCCTGGTCACCATGGTGCTGGGGACCGTGCTGCTGCTGCCCGCGCTGCGGCTTCGCGGCCTGTACCTGGCGCTGATCACGCTCATGCTCGCGGGGGCCGTCACCGTCGTGCTTGCGACGCTGAATTTCCCTAACGGGGGGCGCGGCTTCAGCGGCTACAACGGCAACCAGCAGCACATCCCGCCGATCCGGCGGCCGAGCATCGCGCTCTCGGATGCGGCGTACTTCCGGTACGCGGTGATCGTCGCAGCGGTGATGTTCGCGCTCGTCGCGATCCACATCAGGACGCGGCCCGGCCGCGCGTGGGCGGCCATCCGGCAGAGCGAGCCGGCCGCCCTAGCGGCTGGGATCAACACCACGCTGTACAAGCTCTGGGCGGTCGCGCTGGCGTCGTTCGTCACCGGTGTGGCCGGTGGCGTGATGGCGGGCGCGGTGCACTATCTGTACTCGATCGACTTCCCTGCCTACACCTCGATCACCATCCTCGCGGTGGTGCTGATGGGCGGTGCGTACAGCCTGTGGGGCGCGATCGTGGCCGGGCTGCTCATGCAGCTGCTGCCCGCCCTGCTGCAGAACTGGGGGGTGTCCAACGACTGGCTCACGATCCTGTTTGGCATCGGCGTCATCCAGGTCCTCACCACGGCACCGCGTGGCCTGGCCGACCAGTTCCCCAAGGACATGACCCGGCTGGGCCGCCTGCTGGTGCGCCAGGCCCGTCGTATCAGGCGCGTACCC
>JBAUAR010000096.1:0-8266 GCA_049675875.1 Streptosporangiaceae bacterium | reverse complement strand
CAGATAGATCGCGCCGCACAGCAGAATCACGACGATCGCCGCCGCCAGCGCGGACCGGCGGTGTCGGCCGCCGCGCGGTCGGCCCGCCGCGCGCCCAGCCGGGGCGCGCCGGGAGTCGGAGTTCGACGGCACGCTCAGACGGTACGCCCTTCCGGGCCGCCCGGGCCGGTCCGCACTAGGCTCCGGGGGCATGTCAGCTGTTAGCTCGGGGGGACGACCTCCCGGAGCCCCCCGCGAGGTTAGCTCAGGGGGACGACCCGCCCGCGAGGCCGGCGCTCCGTCCACCACCGCGGCGACCAGCGCGGTCGTCTCGCCGCTGCCGGCCGTCATCGACGAGCTCTGGGAGCGCCGAGCTGACCTCGGGCCGCGCGACATCAAGGCGCAGGACCTGGTCGTCGCCGCGGTGGACATGATCGACGCAGGCCAGTGCCGGGTCGCCTGGCCCGACCCGGACACCGGCGCGGTCGTGGTGGACGAGCGGGCCAGACGCGCGATCCTGCTGGCTTTCCGGCTGCTGCCCATGGTGCAGTCGCAGGTCGGTGACTTCCGTTACCACGACCGGGTGCCGCTGACGGCCCGGCTGGACGGAGTCCGGGTGGTGCCGGGGTCGATTGTGAGGTGGGGCGCGTACGTAGCGCCGGGCGCAGTGCTGATGCCGTCATTCGTCAACATCGGTGCGTACGTCGATTCGGGCACGATGGTAGACACCTGGGCGACCGTCGGCTCGTGCGCCCAGATTGGCAGGAACGTCCATCTGGCCGGCGGCGTCGGCATCGGCGGCGTGCTGGAACCGCCGAACGCGGTACCCGTGGTGGTTGAGGACGAGGCCGTCATCATGTCCCGGTGCATGGTCGTGGAAGGCGCCCGGGTACACCCGGGCGCGGTGCTGGGGGCTGGCACGATTCTCACCAGGACGACGCACGTGATCGACGTCCAGACCGGTGCTGAATTGCCGCGTGGCGAGGTCCCTGCATGGTCCGTCTGCGTCGGCGGCACCCGGATGCGGAAGTTTGACGGCGGCGAGTTCGGCTTGCCGTGCGTGCTCGTGCTGCGCCGCCTGGCGGAGGGCAGTGCGCACGACAAGGCCGCCCTGAACGACATACTCCGCGATCACGGCGTTCTGGGGTAGCGGTCTGCTGCCGCAGTGCAGACCCGCATGGCGGATTCACCCGGCCACCGAGGTGTCCTGGCTGGCCAGGAACGGAAGGCGGCTACTTTTGGGCCATGAGCTCCGAATCTCAGCGCGGGCTGCGGCGGCAGGGTCCGGTTACGCTGCGCGGCAAGCACATTCCGCGGACTACCACCGACCAGCGGCTCCTCGACTGGCGCGGACCGAGCGACTGGGTGCACGCCGATCCGTGGCGGGTGCTCCGCATCCAGGCGGAGTTCGTCGAGGGATTCGGGCTGCTGGCAGAGCTCGGGACGGCGGTCTCGGTATTCGGGTCGGCTCGCACGCCGCCGGGCAGTGCCGAGTACGACCTTGCGGAACAAATCGGATTTAACCTGGCGCAGGCCGGTTATGCGGTCATTACCGGCGGCGGCCCCGGCGTCATGGAGGCCGCCAACAAGGGCTGTGCCAGCGCCGGCGGGGTCTCGGTCGGCCTCGGCATCGAACTGCCGCTGGAACAGGGCATCAATGACTACGTCGAGATCGGCCTGCAGTTCCGGTACTTCTTCGTGCGGAAGACCGTGTTCGTGAAGTACTCGCAGGCGTTCGTTGTGCTGCCCGGCGGCTTCGGCACGCTGGACGAGCTGTTCGAAGCCGTGACGCTGGTGCAGACGGGGAAAATTACCCGGTTCCCCATCGTGCTGGTAGGCAGCGACTACTGGAAGGGCCTGACCGGCTGGCTCGCCGATACCGTACGGCCGGCCGGAAAGATCTCCCAGCACGACCCGGACCTGCTCCAGGTCTGCGACGACCCGGCCGAGGTCGTGCGGATCATCACCGCGGCGCACAGCCTGGTCTCGGCCGAGCAGAGTCTCACCGACATGACCTGACGCCGCCGCCCCCCGTTCTCGGCGGGGTCGGCCCGCCAGCATGCTGCACCAGCATGCGGCCGGCCATGGCACGATTTACACCGTGGCTATCGTGATCGTGCTTGCCGCCGCTGTGATCCTCGGCGGCGTTGTCGTGGTCGCGATGGGCCGCGGCGGTGAGCTGGCCAGGGAACGGCCCGCAGAGCCAGCCGCCACGGACTTGCGGACCTGGGCCGACGTGGCGTCGTACCGGCCACCCCCCGCGCTGCTCGGCTATCACGCGGGCGCAACCGAGTACGCGCTGGCCCAGGTCGCTCGCGCCATCGCGGAGCGCGATGCCGAGATCGACCGGCTGCGCAGGAGGCTAGCGGCAGTCCAGCTGGCCGAGGACGCGCGGTGGCAGACCGCGCGCGCAACCGAGCAGCGGCCCGCCGAGTGACGGAGGAGCTACCGACCGCCGGGCCCGACGGACTGCTGCGCTGCCCGTGGAGCCTGACCAGCCCGGACTACCTCCGCTATCACGACGAGGAGTGGGGCAAGCCAGTCAGGACCGACACCGGAGTGTTCGAACGGCTGTGCCTGGAAGCCTTTCAGTCGGGCCTTTCGTGGCTAACGATCCTGCGTAAGCGGGAGAACTTCCGGCGCGCGTTCGCGGACTTCGACATCGAGACGGTGGCCAGGTTCGGGGCTGCCGACGTGAGCCGGCTGCTGGCCGACCGGGGAATAGTACGGAACCGGGCGAAGATCGATGCCGCAGTGGCGAACGCCCAGGCTGCGCTCGGGCTGCCGGACGGGCTCGCCGCGCAGGTGTGGAAGTATGCCGGCGGTGCGGGCCCCGCGCCGGTCAGCCTCGCCGATGTCCCGTCATCGACCAGCGATTCCCGGGCGCTCGCCAAGGACCTGCGCAGCCAGGGATTCAGATTCACCGGACCCGTGACGGCTTACGCCATGATGCAGGCATGCGGAGTCGTCAATGATCACCTGGCCGGCTGCGCCAGCCGCTGATTGTTTCCGTCCGCCCACCGCTTGTTTTCCGTCCGCCCACCGCCATTTGGCGCGACATTAACCGAATCCCATTGCGAAACTTCGCACAAGCCCCATAATCTGAGGTTCACGTAGGCCTACTCGGGAGGGCGGAGGAGCATGCGGCCGCCAACGCCTGCCGACAGCGGCGGGAGGCTGCTGGGCAGCCCGGTCGTCGCTGGCTCCGTCCGCGTTTCCCCGTCCGCCAGCGTTATGCCCGGCGGGTCCGCCGCCCCTGCCACGCTGCTAACGGCTCCGGTGGCCGAGGCGCTGGCCATCCTGGCGGACGAGCCGACCCGGCTGTTCGGCGACGGACTAAGCTCTGGCGGCTGCTTCGCGCGTCCGCTCCCGATCGATACGACCTGCGCCGCGGCCGCCCGGCGCTATTTCCGGGAGGCGGTGTCGAGCCTCGCGCTCCCGTCCGGCCTGCTGCACGACGGCGTGACCATGGCTAGCGAGCTGGCGGCCAATACCCTGCATGCGCAGCGCAATGCCCGCGGCCCGGTTCGGCACAAGGCCACGGCCGGTATCCCCGAGATATGGCTCTACCTGCGGGGCGCCGGCCGGACCCGGGAGCTCGTCTGCAAGGTTTTCGACACGGAGCGGGGCTGGAACGCTGGCTCTGCACCCGGCATGACCAAGGCGCCGGTTGACTCGGTGAGCGGCCGTGGCCTGCAGGTGGTGGCGGGGCTATCGGCCGGCCAGTGGGGCTGTCACCTGAGCCGATCACGACTCGGGAACTGGAAGGTGCCGGGCAAGGCCGTCTGGTTCGCGCTGCGGATACCACCGGCCGCGCTGCCGGATCACCTCGGTCGTCCGCGCTACAGCCCCGAGGCGCTCACCGACGAGCTGGAAGCGATGCTGGCGGACCGCGGCCTCGCTGGCGGTATTGTGCGCGCCGACATGGACAACTTGTCCGTGCTGTCGCTGAGCCGGCATCTCACGGTCTGGCGGCACGGCGAGGTGATCTCCTGGCGGGCCATGTCGGGCTCGTATCAGCAGCGCGCGATTGGCGACCTCGTGGACGTGGCCGAGCACGTCGTGTGCGCGCACGAGGAGGCCGCCTACTCCGGTCCGGCTCAGCGGCCCTGATAGACGGGCGCCTGCCGGGTCAAGAAGGCCTGCGTCGCTGACTGGTGGTCGGCTGTGTCGCCGAGCCTGATCTGCAGGTCCGCCTCGAATTCCAGCGCGTCGCTCAGCCCGTGCCCCGCCGCGAACAGCAGCCCTTCCTTGATCGCCGCGTAGGCAAGCGTTGGCCCGTCGGCAAGCCGGCTGGCCAGCGCGGCCGCCGCAGCGGCGAGTTCGTCGTCCGGCACCACGGCCGTGACCAGGCCGAGTGCCAGCGCGTTCGGCGCATCGACCGGCTCGGCGAGCATGAGGAGTTCCGCGGCCTTGGCCGGTCCGACGAGCCGCTGCAGCGTCCACGACGTGCCCGAGTCGGGGCCTAGCCCTACCCTCGCGAAGGCCAGCAGCAGACTGGCCCGCTCGGCGGCGATCCGGAAGTCGCTGGCAAATGCCAGCCCGGCCCCCGCGCCGGCGGCGACACCTGGCAGCGCCGCCACGACGGGTTTCGGCATGCTGGTGATGGTCTCGAGGAGCGGGTTGTAATGCCGGCGAACCGTGTCCAGTGCCGCGCTGCCACCGGCTGCCAGCAGGTCAGCGTGCTCGCGCAGGTCCTGGCCGGAGCAGAACGCGCCTCCTGCCCCGGTGAGCACCACAGCCCGGATGTCCGCCGCCGTGGCGGCCCTCCGCACCGCGTCAAGGAGCGCCACCTTGGCCTCGGCGGTCAGCGCGTTGCGCGCTGCGGGACGATTGATCGTGATGGTCGCGACGGCGCCGTCGACCTCGTACAGCACGGTGTCGGACATAGCGGCCTCCCCTTGGGTCCGGACGCCGGATGCCGTGTGGCTTGCGGCAAGAATCTGATTTGGCCCGGTATCGTCGTGAAACGGCAGCGAACGCTGATCGTTACCATACGGAGGTCGAACACTGGATAATAGAGGGACTGATCGAGATGTATGTGGCTGGCTGGAGTACCGCCAGGCACCGCGCCGCCGGGCTCCGCTTCGGCGGCTGCTGTACGGTGCGGCCCTAAGGTTGGGAAGGGGAGCAGGATGGCGGCGATGAAGCCGCGGACGGGTGACGGTCCGCTTGAGGTCACCAAGGAGGGCCGTGGCATCGTGATGCGCGTGCCGCTTGAGGGCGGTGGCCGGCTGGTGGTCGAACTGACCCCGGACGAGGCGCGTTCGCTGAGCGACGCCCTGAAGTCGGCCGTCGGCTGACTCTGCCCGTCGCTGTGGCACCGCTGCCTGCGCTGGGCCGTACTCGGCTATCTCGCCTAGACGGCCTGCTTGGCAGCGGCCAGCAGCCCGTTCCCTACCGGCAGCAGCAGCGGTACCAGCCCGTCGTCCGCTCGCACCTGCTCGCGTAGCTCGGCGGCCGCCGTCACTTCTGCGTCCGTTGGCAGCCGCTCGGTCGCTGAGCCGCCTGGTAGCACCGCGTTGAAGATCACGATCCCGCCCGGCCTGAGCAGGCGCAGCGCGGCCGTCAGGTAGCCGCCGCTCTCCTGCCGGTCGGCGTCACAGAAGACCAGGTCATAAGCGCTGTCCGCGAGCCGGGGCAGCACGTCGAGCGCCCGGCCGCCGATCAGCCGGTACCGGCTGGCCGGGAAGCCCGCCGCCAGGTACGCCGCCCGCGCCAGCCGCTGATGCTCGGGCTCGACGTCCACGGTCGTGAGCACTGCACCTGGCCGCATCCCGCGCAGCAGCCAGATTCCGGAGGCGCCGCAGCCGGTGCCGATCTCGACCACCGAGCGCCCGCCGATGGCGGCCGCGAGGAAGCGCAGCGCGGCGCCGGTGAGCGCGCTGACCGGCGCCGCGCCGCCCACCTCGGCCGCGTGCCGCCGGGCGCTGATCAGTGCTTCGTCTTCGGGCAGGAAGTCATCGACATAGGCGAGCGTGCCCGCGCTGATCGAAATGGCCGCCTCCACATCGTGCCAAGCAAGCTCCTTCAGGGCGGCAGCCTAGTCGCCGCGACGCCGCCGCGGGAGCTGGCCCGACAACCTGGTGCTGTGACGAGTTCCGCCATTAAGCCGCCTAATCCTGATCTTGTCGGTGGTTCTGGACGCAGGTAGCTAGCGCCATACGAAGACCGGCGCGTCGAAATGGGCCACCCGCCGCTCGGTGCCGTGGAGGGCAACCTGGCAGAACTGGTAGATGATCGCGGCGGTCGGCGCGTGCACGAACCGGCCGAGCAACGGCAGCCTGATGACCGGTGCGGCTGACTCCGGAATGGTCACCGTCTCCGGCTCCACGTCCAGGTCAGCCACCGGGATCTGATAAACGCCGCTGACCTCCGAGGGCGCTCCGGAGAGCTCGGCTGGCGGCTCGCCGCCCCATACGACTACCGGGGTGATCACGTACCCAGACCGGGTCACATAGTCATCGAGCAGCCCGAGCACCGCGTCGGCCTCGGCATGCAGGCCGGTCTCCTCAGCCAGCTCGCGCAGCGCCGTGGCCTCGGCCGACTCTCCGGCGTCGCGGCGGCCGCCCGGCAAGGCCCACTGGCCGGCGTGGCTACGGAGACCGGTGGCCCGCCTGGTGATTAGTAAGGTGTCGCCGCCCGGAGCGGTCAGGACGCACAGCGCTACCGACGCCTGCCGCAGATCGGGTCGCTGGACCGCGTCGCGGCGAAAGGCGGCGAGGTTCGCAGCAATAGTCTCGCGACGATTAGCCGCCGACGCCTGATTCATCCGTTTATCGTACCGGCGCTGGCTTCGGAGTGTCCGCTGCGGGAACCGGCCGGGCAGCCTCGTGCGTTAACCGGTTCGTGCAGCGCTAGGTCAGCCGTCCGGCAGCCGCCGGGAGCGGTCGGCTGGGGCTGTGCAGCGAAGCGTGACATAGTGGTGTGTGGGGCATGCTGAGCATCCGCCGGATCGGTCACCGGAACAATGCCGATCTGCCCGGAGTTCAAGGTAGTTGGGGCGGTGAAGTCACGAGCGTTCTGGGGGACGCAGTGGACGAGGCACGACCGGCGGCGGCAGTCATCGATGCGGCTGAATGGGCTCCGCCGAGCTGGGAGGCTGTGGTGCGCGAGCACTCTGCCCGCGTCTACCGGCTCGCCTACCGGCTGACCGGCAACAGTCACGACGCCGAGGATCTGACCCAGGAAGTATTCGTCCGCGTGTTCCGCTCACTGGACACCTACGTTCCCGGCACGTTCGAGGGCTGGCTGCACCGCATCACCACCAACCTGTTCCTGGACATGGCACGCAGGCGACAGCGGATCCGGTTCGAAGGCCTGGCAGACGAGACCGAGGCCCGCCTCGGCGGCTCCGAGCCCACACCGGCCCAGGCGTTCGACGACCGTCACCTGGACGGCGACATTCACGCGGCGCTCATGGCGCTCGCTCCCGAGTACCGTGCTGCGGTGATTCTCTGCGACATCGAGGGCCTGTCGTACGAGGAGATCGCCGACACGCTCGATGTGAAACTGGGCACCGTGCGCAGCCGGATTCATCGCGGTCGGGCCCAGCTCCGGCAGGCGCTCGAGCACCGTCGGCCGCGGCGGCTCACCGCGGCGGTTCCGCAGCCGCGGCTGCACATCGACCTGCCCGTGCCCCAAGGAGGCCAGCCGTGACCCACCTCGGCCAGCGCCTGTCCGCGCTGATCGACGGGGAGCTGGAGGGCAGCGAGCGCGAGCGGGTGCTCCTGCACATGACCCGGTGCGACTCGTGCCGCGCGGAGGCGGCCGCGCTGCGCACCCTGAAGCGCAGGATGAGTGCGCTCGGCGATGCAGCTGCCGGCGCAGGCCTGACCGGGCGGCTCATCCGGCTGAGCGCGCTGGCCAGCATGGCCGACAAGGACCCGGCTGACGCGGAGCTGCCTGATGACGAGCCACCACCAGCGTCGCCATGGCGGGACCGCCCGAACGACCTGCACGGCCGTGGCCAGGCGAGCGCTGAGCAGCGGCTGGGGCGCTACTTCCTGGCAGGCTCGCTCGCGGTCTTCCTTGCTGGTCTCGGCACCGCCGCGGTTATCGCCGGCGGCGAGCCGCAGCCACAGGCCCCGACCCCGCCGGTAACTCCGTCGGTCGACGTGATGGTCTTCCCGCCCGGGCCAGGCACTGACACCGGCACGGTGCTGCCGGTGGCCCGGCCGTCGAGTCTGCGACCGCGGCCAGCCTTTTCAGTCGCGCATAGCGCGCATACGCGGACGTAACGTCCGGCTGATCCGGCCAGCTCGTCGGTGGAGCTCGCCGGCGAGCC
>JBAUAR010000095.1:0-22427 GCA_049675875.1 Streptosporangiaceae bacterium | reverse complement strand
CCTTGAGGTCGTGCAGACACGCTACCGGGGCGACGCTACCAAGCTTGCCGCGACCGCGGCGGCGGAGAAATTCGGGCTCGTCATAACGCTCGGCGGCGACGGCACCGTGAACGAAACCGTGAATGGATTGCTCGGCGGGGCGGGCAACCCGGCCGGGAGCGGCGACGTGGGCCTGACGCGCGGCATACCCGCGCGCGCCGACGCCGCCGATCTCCCGGCACTGGCCGCGCTACCCGGCGGGAACGCCAACGTATTCGTCCGGTCGCTGGCGTTGCCCGCCGACCCCGTGGACGCCACCGCCCGGCTGATCGACGATCTTGCCAGCGGCAGGGAACGGCTCATCGGCCTCGGGTGCGCGGACGGCCGCTACTTCACCTTCAACGCGGGCGTGGGCCTGGACGCCGAGGTCGTGCGCGCCATCGACGGCATGCGGGCACACGGCCGAACGCCGACCCCTGCCCTGTACGCCCGGACCGCGCTGCGGCAGTACTACCGGGTGACCGACCGGCATCGACCCGCCATCACTATCACCGAACCGGCTGGCCTGTGTCCGACGAGCGTGTTCTTGTGCATCGTGTCGAACTCTGCGCCGTGGACCTATCTCGGCCGCAGACCTGTGCACACCAACCCGGACGCGAGCTTTGATACTGGCCTTGACCTGCTGGGCTTTCGGAGCCTCGGAACGCTGGCGACGCTGCGCACGCTGCGGCAGATGCTGGCGGACCGGGTCGAGCCGCCCCGCGGCCGCACCCTGGTGGCAGCCCACGACCTGCCCGCCCTCGTACTGCGGGCGGGCCGGCCGGTGGCATTCCAGCTCGATGGCGAGTACATGGGCGAGGTCGAGGACGTCAGCTTCCGCGCGGTGCCCGGCGCCCTGCGGGTAGTGGGATTAGCCACGCCAATAGCTGCTAATGGTCGCTATTCGGGCGCGGTGGTCTAGGCCGGGCACCGGGCTCATGCCAGGTATGTGACCGATCCGACACCGAAATCCTTACTAACCTTTGCCGAAGACTCTTGCGATTGATAGCCGATCTTGAGAGGGTTATAAACGCTCCTGGTGAACGGCGCGCCAGCGCGTGCTGTGCCGGGTCGGCGACGAGCATGTTGGCGACGGCCGGGCAGGGGACTCCGCGGAGCGACGGGCGCGAGCCCTGGGGCGATGGGAACTCGGTCAGTTGTCACCGCGCCGCCAGTTAAATCTCAGCGCACCCGGATAACTACGGGGACGCAGGGTAAGCACAGCAGCAGACCATCGCCAAGATCAGAATCGTACGTAGCTCACATAGAGCCTAGCTCGTGAAATCGTTCACAAGCTAGACCGAGCAGCTCAGGCCCCGTGCAGCCGGGCCAGGGCGAAGGAGGAGTGGACTCATGGACTGGCGTCACCATGCCGCCTGCCGTGACGTGGACCCGGAGCTTTTCTTTCCGATCGGCAACACCGGGCCTGCGCTGCTCCAGATAGAGGAGGCCAAGGAAGTATGCCACCGATGCAGGGTGGCTGAGCCTTGCCTGCAGTGGGCACTGGAGAGCGGCCAGGACGCCGGCGTCTGGGGTGGCCTGAGCGAGGATGAGCGGCGCGCGGCCAAGCGCCGCAGCCGAATAACCGCCCGCACGGGCGTCTGACGAATCGACGAAGCTGCGCCACGGCATGCCCGCGGCGCAGCTTCGCTGTCAGCGGGGCTCGGCCGGGCTGGCATCGTCAGGCCCGGTCTGCGGCCGCTACTCCGCCTCCGCGATCGTCACTGCGCCGCGAGCGTCGGCCCGCGAGGACCCGCCGCGATCCCCCGCCGCATCGGCCGGAGTCTCCTCGTCGCGATCCCCCGACCAGGCCGCATCGGCCGGAGTCTCTCCGAGCGGCAGTACGACCGCTACCTGAGTTCCCCCGCCAGGCCGACCTGAGACGTCGAGAGTGCCACCCAGCTCGGTCAGCACGAGGGTGCGCACGATCTGCAGGCCGAGGCTGGTCGTCGTGTCCAGATCGAAGTCCGGCGGCAGACCCACTCCATTGTCGGCGACAGTGACGCTGAGCGAGCCCGGCGCGCGGACCGCGCGAACCTGGAGGCTGCCCTTAGCTGCGTGGCTCGGCTCGGAGAGCCCGTGCTGGAGGGCATTCTGGAGCAGTTCGGTCAGCACCAGCGCCAGCGGAGTCGCGATCAGCGCCGGCAGCTGGCCAAACGTGCCCAGCAAGGTCGGCGTGACCCGGACCTCCGGAGCAGACAGCTCGCCAGCCATCATTGCCACCCGGCCGGCGATGTCATCGAAGTCCACGATCTCGTCGGGCATCCGCGACAGCGTTTCGTGCACCATCGCGATAGAGCCGACCCGGCGCACGGCCTCGTCCAGCGCGTCCCTGGCCTCCGGTACCTGCAGTCGCCGCGCCTGGAGCCGCAGCAGCGCCGCCACCGTCTGCAGATTGTTCTTCACCCGGTGATGGATCTCCCTGATGGTCGCGTCCTTGGTGAGCAGCTCGCGCTCCCGGTGCCGCAGCTCGCTGACGTCTCGGAGCAGAACGAGTGCGCCAGCCCGGGCTCCGTCCACCACCAGCGGGATGGCTCGCAGCTGCACCACGGCGCCATTAGCCTCCACCTCCGTCTCGGCCGGCGCGCGGCCGCTGGCCGCGAGCATCAGCGAGTCGTCGCGGGGCTCGCGGTTCGCGTGCAGCCGGGCGGTCAGCGGTCCGAGCTGCTTGCCGACGAGGTCCGCAGCTAGCCCCAGCCTGCGGTACGCCGACAGGCCGTTCGGGCTCGCGTAAGTCACCCGGCCAGTCTGGTTCAGCCGGATCATGCCGTCGCCGACACGCGGCGACCTGACCAGCATGGGCTCGGCGTCCAGCTCGGGGAACGTGCCCGCGGCCACCATCTGGGTCAGGTCGTCCGCGGCCTTCAGGTAGGCCAGCTCCAGGCGGCTCGGCGTCCGCGCGAAGCTCAGGTTCGTCGATCGCTCGATCACCGCGATGACCCGCTCCGCGCGCATCACCGGGATGGTCTCGTGCCGTACCGGCACGCCCCGGGTCCACTCCGGGTCGCCTTCCCGGCAGACCCGCCGGTCCAGGAACGCGGCCGTCAGGTAGGGCTGGTCAGCGCCCGGCCGCGTCGAGCCGACGATGTCGTCGGGCAGCGCGGTCGGTCCCGTCGTCGGGCGCATCTGTGCCAGCACGAGCCAGCTAGCACCCGTCGGCCAGCCCTCGGCCCCGCGGAGGGTTTCGGGGGGTTGCCCGCCCGCGGCAACACCGCGGGCGGCGTCGCGGGGTAGTCCCCCCGCGGCAACACCGGTGGCAGCTTCGCGGGGTCCTCCCCCCGAGGCAACAGCGCGGGGGGTTTCGGGGGGTCGTCCTCCCGAGGCAGCACCGTGGTCCTCGCTGCCTGGCAGCGGGGCCCAGAGCACGAGATCGGCGAATGAGAGGTCGGCCAGCAGCTGCCAGTCGGATATCAGCGCGTGCAGCCAGTCCAGGTCCGCGCCGCGTATCCCGGCCCGGCGGGCAAGGTCGGTCAGCGTAGGCACCCAGCCATCATCGCAGCCAGCGGCCGGTGATCTGACCCGCTACTGGCCCCTCGGAGTCGACCTCGCCCAACCTCCCAGCGGGCGGCGCGGTCCGCTCGGTGCCAGCATCGACGGCGCCTACTAGCTGGTAACGTCGCCGCCATGAACGCGGCAGGACACCCGGTGCACGGCGGCGCGCAGGCGGTGACGGCGGCCCGCAGGCACGGCGTCACCACGATGTTCACCCTGTCGGGCGGACACGTCTTCCCGCTGTACGACGGCGCGGTCAGCGCGGACCCGCCGATGCCCATCATCGATGTCCGGCACGAGCAGACCGCGGTGTTCGCCGCGGAGGCGACAGCCCGGCTAACTCGCCGCCCCGGCCTGGCGGTTCTCACCGCTGGGCCCGGCGTCACCAACGGGATCAGCGGGGTAACCACTGCGCACTTCAACGGAACGCCGGTCGTGGTGCTGGCGGGACGCGCACCGGACGGCCGGTGGGGCTCGGGGAGCCTGCAGGAGCTTGATCATCCCCCGCTGCTGGCACCGGTGACCAAGCGAGCTTCGACCGTGCACGATCCCGCCCTGGTCGGCGAGGCGGTCGATGCAGCGTTCGCGCTCGCCGGCGCGCGCCATCGCGGCCCGGTGTTCCTGGACGCCAGCCTGGAGGCGCTGTTCGGCGCCGCGCCAGCGCCGTCCGGCGCTGCCCCGCCAGCGGCTTGGGCCGCCGGCCGCGATGTGCCGGACGCGGCGGCCGTGGCCGAAGTGGCGAGACTGCTCGCCGCGGCGCGCCGACCGGTGCTGGTATTTGGCTCGGACGTCTGGCTTGACGGCGCGGAGCACGCCGCTCGAGCGGCCGCGGAGGGCCTGGGGCTGCCGGTCGTCGCCAACGGCCAGGGTCGCGGCATCTTGCCGGCCGGGCACCCGCTGCTGGTCACCAGGGCCCGTTCGGTGGCGTTCGGTGAGGCAGACCTGGTCATCGTGGCGGGTACGCCGCTGGACTTCCGGCTGGGCTACGGCCGCTTCGGCGGCCGGGACGGCGCTCCCCCGGCCCGAGTCGTCCACCTCGCCGACGCCGCCGATCAGCTGGCCACGCACTGCGAGCTAGCCGGATCGGCCGCCGGCGACCTCGCGTCGATCTTCATCGCGCTGGCCAGCGAGACGCCGGCCAGGGCCGTGTCCGACGACTGGCTGCCGCGACTGCAGGACATCTGCGCCCAGCAACTAGCCGCCGACGGCGCGCTGTTGCACAGCCCAGCCCGCCCGATCCACCCGCTCCGCATTTACGGTGAGCTGGCCAGCCTTTTGGAGCCGGACGCCGTGGTGATCGGTGACGGCGGCGACTTCGTCAGTTACGCAGGCAAGTACGTCGAGCCGCGGCAGCCGGGCGGCTGGCTCGACCCCGGACCGTACGGCTGCCTCGGCACCGGACTCGGCTACGCCATTGGCGCAAGGGTCGCGCGCCCGGCCGCGCAGGTCGTGCTGCTGCTTGGCGACGGTGCCGCCGGATTCTCCCTGATGGACGCCGACACGCTGGTCCGTCATGGCCTGCCGGTAGTGATGATCTGTGGCAACAACGGACTCTGGGGCCTGGAGAAGCACCCGATGCAGGCGCTTTACGGCTACGACGTCGCGGCGGACCTGCAGCCGGGCTGCCGGTATGACCGGGTGGTGACGGCGCTCGGCGGCGGCGGCGAACTGGTGACCGACCCGGCAGACATCGGCCCCGCGCTCCGCCGCGCGTTCGACTCCGGCGTGCCGTACCTGGTCAACATCATCACCGATGCGAGGGATGCCTACCCGCGCTCCACCACCGGCGTCTAGCCCTCAGCAACCAGCCGGTGGTCCTGTTACCCGGTCCCGCAGGTCGTTGGGAAGAGACAGCGCTCTGTCATTCGATGACGGCGATGAGGTCGCCCTCCTGGACCACGTCCCCCTCGGCCACAGCCAGCCTGGCGAGGGTCCCCGAGCTCTCGGCCAGCACCGGGATCTCCATCTTCATGGACTCCAGGATCACCAGGGTGTCCCCGTCGGCCACGCTGTCGCCCTCGGCGGCCACGACCTTCCATACGTTGGCCACCATCTCGGCCCGGACCTCACTCACGCGTTCTCCTCATCGTCTGCCCGCCGCCGGGCGCCGCCGGTTGCGCTCCATCATCGCCGCCGCGCAGCCGGTGCCGGGCGCAGTCGGCTCACTAGCGACGTGTCGTAGTCGCCGCTGCAGAACTCGGCGGACTCCAGCAGGTCCGCGTGAAACTGCAGGTTGGTCTTTAGCCCGGTGATGCGGAAGGCGCCGACGGCTGCCCTGGCGCGCCCGAGCGCCTCCGCCCGGTCCGCCCCGTGCACGCACAGCTTGGCCAGCAGCGGATCGTAGAACGGGGTGACGGTGTTGCCGGCCTCGTATCCGGCGTCGAGCCGGACTCCCGGCCCGGCCGGCGGCGACCACTCCTCGATCGTTCCGGGACTCGGCAGGAAGCGCTGGCTGTCTTCGGCGTAGATCCGCAGCTCCAGCGCGTGCCCGGTCGCGGCCAGCGTGTCAGGCGCGAAGCTGACGTCCAGCCCGGCGGCGATGCGGAACTGCTGCTCGACCAGGTCGACGCCGGTGACCAACTCGGTTACTGGGTGCTCTACCTGCAGCCGGGTGTTCATCTCCAGGAACATGAACTCACCGGCGGCGACGTCCACCAGGAACTCGATCGTGCCGGCGCCGCGGTAGTCCGCCGTCTCCCCGGCCCGGACCGCGGCGGCGAGCATCCGGGGTCGCAGGTCCGCGCCCACGCCAGGGGATGGTGTTTCTTCGGCCACCTTCTGATGGCGGCGCTGCACCGAGCAGTCGCGTTCGCCGAGGGCCAGCACCCTGCCGTCGGCGAGGCCGAGGATCTGTACCTCGACGTGCCGAGCACGCTCGACATACCGCTCGAGCAGGATGGCCGGGTCGCCGAAAAACCGCTCGGCCCGCGACCGCGCGGTCTCAAAGCCCGCGGCCAGCTGGTCTGGGTCAGCGGCCACGGTCATGCCGATGCCGCCGCCGCCGGCCGCAGCCTTGATCATCAGCGGGTATCCGATCTGCTCGGCCGCCGCGAGCGCGGCCGGCAGGTCTGCCGCCGGCTCCCGCGTCCCCGCCGCCACCGGAACGCCCGCCGCCTCCATCAAGTTCCGGGCATTGATCTTGTCGCCCATCTGCGCGATCGACTCCGGCGACGGGCCGATCCACACCAGCCCCGCGGCGATCACGCTGGCCGCGAAGGACGGGCTCTCGGACAGGAAGCCATAGCCAGGGTGCACCGCCTGAGCCCCGGTCTGCCGTGCCGCAGCCAGAATCGCCGCGCCGTTCAGGTAACTCGCCGCGGGCTGGGGCGGGCCGATGAGCACCGCCTCGTCGGCGGCGGCCACAAACGGCAGGCCGGCGTCGGCATCGGAGTACACGGCCACCGAGCGAACGCCGAGCCGACGTGCGGTGGCGATCACGCGGCTGGCAATCTCGGCACGATTGGCGACAAGGACCGATTCGAGCACGCCCGGCAGCCTACAGCCGGGATGCCACCCGGCGGCTCGCAACGTCGCCGAGCACGGTGACCACGTCGACGTCGTAGCGGACCGGGTCCAGCCGCATCCGGTCGACCGCCACTACCGACCGGTCCCGGTCGGTCGAGCTGCCGACCATGTCGTCGAACGCGTTCGCAGCCTTGATGATCATGCTGCCGACCGGCGGCGCCGGGTCGTGGCCGCGCGCGGGCCAGGCCTGGCACCGCACGAGATGGGCAACCTCGTCCAGCACGCCGGCCTGCCTGATCACATCGGCGCCGAACTCAGCGATCCGCTCCTGGTCGGCCGGCGAGACCAGCACCGTCGCTCCGCCAGGGATCGGATCGCGCAGCGACAGCTGGCCGATGTCGTGCATGAGCGCCGCGTACTCGAGGGAGAGCAGCTCCGGCTCGGCCATCCCCAGCCCGCGACCGATCGCTACCGCCAGCCTGCTCACCCGCCGGGAGTGCCCGGCCTCCACGTAGCCGGCGACCTCGGTAACCCGCGCCAGGGACCGCACGGTCTGCAGGTAGGTGGCCCGGATGCCGGCGTACCGGCGGAACGCGACCTGGGTCACCAGCAACGGGCCGGCAAACGCGATCAGCACCGCCAGGCCCATCGCCCGGACGCTGAACACGGTGATGATCACCGAGGCACCCACGGCCAGTCCCAGCTGCCACTGCAGCCGGATCTCGTCCAGCAGCGCTACCGAGAACCTGGCACCGACGTCGTCGGCCCGGATCAGCGCCCCGACCACGGTGTCGACGAGCCAGCCGAAGAAAATGAGCACTGCCATCACGGCGGCGACGATCTCCCACGGCTGGTTGTGCACGAAGCCGAAGACGACCAACCGGAAGATGAACGCCACGCCCGCCACGGCCACCAGCCGGCTGCACATGCCGGTCACCCCGGCCGGCCGGCCGGCCGCGATGTGCGGCAGCGCGCCGACCATCATCCCGACGGCGCAGACGGCGACAACGAGAACCGGTGGCAGCTTAACGTTTGCATTCTCGCCGCGGACCATCCACAGCAGCGCGTAGGACATGGCGCCGACCATCGCGATGGGAGCCGCTTCCCGGCCCCCCGGCAGAGCCAGCCGGAGCAGCTCGCCAAACGCGACGAGGCCGCCGAAGGCCAGCGCGGCATGCCAGTCGATCGCGGGATGCGACTGCAGGATCACCGCCGTGCTGGCAAAGGACGCCGTCACCAGCATCGCGGCCGCCGCCATCAGCAGCAGCCGGCCGGAGTCCACCGCCTGCCAGTACGCCATCCGGTCCGGCTCGGGGCGGCGGACCATCACGCCGCTCACGGGATCACCACCTGCAGCGGCGCGGTCGGGTCGTCGTGATCCTGCACGGTCACCGTAGCCAGGTCGGCGGGGGCGCCGGTTGGTCCCGGCAGCTCCCAGCCCCACTGGGCGACCGCGGCGATGAACGCCTCGACGATCAGCGGGTCGAACTGGGTGCCCGCGCCCCTGCGCAGCTCGGACTCCGCCAGGTCGATGCTCTTGGCCTCGCGGTACGAGCGCGTCGTAGTCATCGAGTCGAACGCGTCAGCCACCGCGATGACGCGTGCGAACTCCGGGATCTCATGACCGGCGAGGCCCATCGGATAGCCGCATCCGTCGATCCGCTCGTGGTGATGCATGATGCCGTTCAGCGCCTCGTACAGGAAGCCGATCTCGCGGACGATCTCCAGCCCGCGCATCGGGTGCAGCTGAATCGCGGCGAACTCGTCCTCGGTGAGCGGCCCGGTCTTCTGCAGCACCTGCGTGGGCACCCCGAGCTTCCCGACGTCGTGCAGCATCCCGGCGAACCGGATCGCCTCCGTCCTGGCCGAGCTCATGCTGATCTTCCTGGCGATCATGACGGCGCCGCGGGACACCCGGTCGCCGTGGCCGCGGGTGTAGTAGTCCTTGGTCTCTACCGCCTGGCAGAGGGCGTTCATGGTCGCCGTGTACGCGCGCTGCTCCTCGGCGAACTGCGCCATGGCCCAGCGGGCAACAAAGAGCGGCACAAGCACGATGACGGCCGCGAACCAGGTCATGACCCACCAGAGCGAGGCGATGACCAGGCCGAGGCTCGCGTATCCGAGGTCGGATGCCAGCAGCAAGACGAGGCTGGACTCGCTCGCATCGCCCGCCAGCGCGCGGGCCCCGTTGAGCCGGTTGATCACCCAGATCATGCCGTGGTTCGCCGCGACGTGCACGACGGCGGCCGCTGCGAAAGCCAGCAGGGCGCGGCTGAAATGCTGATAGTCCGGCAGGCCGACCGAGCTGTTGATAGCAAGGTAAGCGCTGCCGGCGGCCAGTCCGGACAGCGCGTGCATGGCGCCGTTGAACAGCCGCTCCCCCAGTTGCGGCTCGCGGCGCACGCTGAGCAGCGACACGGCTCCGACGAACGCGGCAGCGGCTGGGCCGAGTAGCACGGCCGCGGCGAGCGTTGCGGCCCAGCTCGGCGACCATCTCGTCTGCCGGAATGTCAGCGGTCCCCTGGCCGAGTCGCAGATGAGGAAGAGGGCTTGCAACACGACCAGGGCTAGCCACGGGTTGGGGACGTGGCCGCGGCTCAGCACGGGAGTGCGGGCCACGAGCAGCGCGGCGGTGACCACGACGAGGCCGATGTAGACCCAGGCTGCCGGGGTGATTCGGGCCGCTTGCTGGGTGCCAGTCACCGGCCGGCTAGTGCGGAGCTGGCCTAAGGTCATCCGTCACCCGCCCTGCGGTATCGCGCGTGGCCGGCGCATTCGGCACGCGTCGCGACTTAGCGTAACGCGGCGGACGCCTCCGCGCCGGAGTCCGGCGCTACTCCGCGAGCACCTCGGTGGTCTCGATCTCGGCCCGGACCGCGGCGATCCGCGTCAGTACCTTGGTCCGCAGCTCGCCCGGCACCGGCTCCTGGCCGCAGCACTTGTGCACGAGCTTCTTGACGAGCTCATCGAGGCCGTACTCGCGCAGGCACGGCCCGCACTCGTCGAGATGCTGGCGGATCTCGGTATAGCTGCTGTCCTCCATCTCGCCGTCGATGTAGGAGTAGACCATCGCGAGCACCTCAGTACACGGCACGTCGTGGGGATTCCCGCAGCTCATGGCGTGTCCCTCCGTGGCGTGTCGCCCTGACTAGCCGCGGGCGTGGTCGCGTACAAACCCTGGTCGGCTGCGTAATCCTGCAGCAGCTCGCGAAGCTGCCGGCGGCCGCGATGCAACCGCGACATAACGGTCCCGATCGGAGTGCCCATGATGTCGGCGATCTCCTTGTAGGCGAAGCCCTCGACGTCAGCGAGGTAAACAGCCAGCCGGAAATCTTCTGGGAGGGCCTGCAGCGCCGCCTTGATGTCGGAATCCGGCAGTCGCTCCAGGGCCTCCGTCTCGGCAGATTTCAGCCCGGACGACGTGTGCGACGCCGCCCTGGCCAGCTGCCAGTCCTCGATCTCTTCGGTGCCCGACCGCTGCGGCTCTCGCTGGCGCTTGCGATAGCTGTTGATAAAGGTGTTGGTCAGGATCCGGAACAGCCAGGCCTTGAGGTTCGTGCCCTCCTGGAACTGGTGGAAAGAGGCATAAGCCTTGGCAAATGTCTCCTGTACCAGATCCTCAGCGTCGGCGGGATTGCGGGTCATCCGCATTGCCGCCGCGTAGAGCTGATCCAGGTACGGCAGCACGTCGGCTTCGAACCGCCTGCTGCGCTGCTCAAGTGTCTCGGGGACCGGACCCACCCCTTCCGGAGTCGAGGGCTGCAGCCCACCAGACTGCCAGCCTCCTCGCCGGGAGGATACAACGCCCAGGTTGATCACTTGGTGCGACACCGCCCGGCTAGCATCGGCCCCGGCTCGACGGCTGGTAAGAGACACGTACTGAGGAACACGGGCCCTGGTGCCTTCATTCCGGCCCAGCCCTAGCGGCGCAGCCGGTCCAGCTTGGCCTGGCAGGCGACGCACCTGGCCGCCTCCGGCTTCGCCTCCAGCCGACCCTCCGGGACCATCCCGGAGCAGTCCACGCACGTGCCATAGGTTCCCAGGTCAATCCGGTGCAGGGCGGCGAGCACGTCGGACCGCTGCCGGCGGGCGGCTGCGAGCACAGCCTCAGATCGTTCGTTCTCCGAGAGGTTGGCACCGGCGTCCGCAGGGTCCCGCGGATAGTCGCCCGCCCACGGAGAATGCTGGCCAGTCCCGTTGAGAACGCCGATCGATCTCTCCAGCTCGCCGCAAATTTTCTCAAGTCGCCCTCGGGCCGCGGTGACATCCATCCGATCCCCGCCTCCTTCCAAACTGACTGGCAGCACCGTGAGGGGATCATGCGAGCGCCGCCTGCCTGCGGTGGGACTAGAACAGCGCCTGCGCGCCGTCGTCTCCGTTGCTGGGTATGCCAGCGAATCGATCCGCCCCGGCGGCTGCCCGCGGGGCGGCTGGCCCAGGGGGTAACGGCCCGGCCAGCGGCTGGATCAGCTGCGGACCGTTGTTGCGGACCGCGTTGACCATTGTGGACACGGGATACGCTCGCAGCCCGCTCACCGCAGCCGGGACGAGCAGCGCGCGCACGTCGGCCGGGTCGGAGCTGACCGGATCGAGCCAGTCGGCCCACCGGCCCGAGTCGATGATCATGGGCATCCGGTCGTGGATCACGCCGAGTTCGTCCTGCGCGGTGGTTGTGATGATCGTGGCCGTCCAGAGCCAGGCATCCGGATCGTCGCTAGCCACCGCCCGGTCACGCCACAACTCGTAAAGGCCGGCGAAGGCGAGCGACCGTCCGTCTCGCGGGCTGATGTAGACCGGCTGCTTGGCTGCCTCCGGCCGGGCCTGCCATTCGTAGTAGCCGTCGGCGGGCAGCAGACAGCGGCGCTTGGCGAACGCGCGGCGGAAGGCCGGCTTGTCTGCGACAGTCTCGACCCTGGCATTAATCATCCGGCTGCCGATCCTCGGGTCCTTGGCCCAGAACGGCACAAGGCCCCAGCGCATAACCCGGAGTTCACGCAGCGCCGGCTCCGGGCCGGCACCATCCGCGTCGGCCGCCGCCGGATCGGCCATCCCCTCGGTTCCCTGCACCGTGCGCTCGAGCACCGCGTAAACCGGCTTGGTGGGCGCGACGTTGTAGTCCGGCTGGAGATCCTCGGTGACCGCGTCGCGCTGCACGTCGAACTCCTCGAGGAGCTCAATGCGCTTGCGCGCTGACGCGTACCGACCGCACATCTCTCACCTGACAGCAACAGAGCAGGACCCGTGAACCGAGAATGTGCCGGTTCATAGCCAAGATTCGGCTATGCCAAACCTTGCCGAGAAGTCCGGAATCATTCCAGGTTCGCAGCGTCGCGGTGTCTGATTGTCGCTCCGCGCGCCCGGCCGCGTCCAGACGTGCGCGGGCCAGTAACCTTCCAGTAATGCAGATGCCGGAGGAGGCCGTGGCGGACTGGCTGACGCCGGTTGCGCAGGGGGCCGTGGACGGCGCCGTCCGGCTGCCTGGCTCGAAGTCCATGACCAACCGAGCCCTCGTGCTCGCCGCGCTCGCGGACGCGCCTGCCACGATCGTCGGCCCGCTGCAGGCCCGCGACACCGAGCTCATGATGGCCGCAATCACCGCGCTCGGCGCCGATGTCGCAACGTCCCGCGCGGACGCCGGGGACGGACTGGCTGCCGACCAGCCGGTCTGGACGGTACGGCCGGGATGGCGGTCCGGCCAGGTCCGGGTCGACGTCGGCAACGCCGGCACCGTGCTCAGGTTCGTGCCGCCGGCCGCGGCGCTCGCCGCAGCCGACGTCGAGTTCACCGGCGATCCGCGGGTCAGGGAGCGCCCGGTCGCCGAGTTGCTGGCCGGGTTGCGACAGGCCGGAGTCGAGATCAGCGATAACGGCCGGGGTGCCGTGCCGTTCCTGCTGCACGGCCGCGGCCGCGTCCCCGGCGGCACCGTGACGCTGGACGCCTCGAATTCGTCCCAGCTCGTGTCCGGGCTCATGCTCGCCGCGCCCCGGTATGAGCAGGGCCTGCAGATCTGCCACCGCGGCGGGCGCGTCCCGTCAGCGCAGCACATCGCCATGACCGCGGCCATGCTGACGGCGGCAGGCGCCGACGTGGAGGCCACCTCGACCGAGCCCGGCGATGGTGTCCCCGACCGCTGGCGGATACGGCCGGGACGGCTGTCCCCGGGAACAGTCACGATCGAGCCGGACGTATCGAATGCGGCCCCGTTCCTGGCCGCAGCGCTCGTTACTAGCGGACGGCTGCTGCTTCGCGGCTGGCCGGCGGTCAGTCTCCAGCCGACCCAGCAGATCCTCGACGTGCTCGGTCAGCTAGGCGCCTCGTGCTGGCACGACGCGGACGGACTGCACGTCGAGGGCACCAGCCGGATCAGCGGGATCAGGGCCGACTTGCGGGACATCAACGAGCTCGCCCCGGTGCTGACGGCTGTCGCCGCGCTCGCCGATTCGCCATCCGAGCTCACCGGCATCGGGCATATGCGGCTGCACGAGAGCGATCGGCTGGCCGCGCTGGTCGCGGAGATCGGCGCGCTCGGCGGCGATGTCACCGAGCTGCCCGATGGACTCGCGGTGCGACCGAGGCCGCTGCGCGCCGGACCCGCGCCGTTCCACAGCCACGACGACCACCGGCTCGTGATGGCGGGCGCCGTCCTTGGCCTGCTCGTGCCTGGCCTGCGTATCCGCAACGCCGGAACCGTTGGCAAGACGTTCCCTGAGTTCCGCGCCCGATGGCTGCAGATGCTGGGACAGGCGCCCTGAGTCGCGCTGGCAGCCACGCACGGCTGGACGAAGACGATGTGCGGGTCAGGCCGGGCAGGGGCTCGCGACCCCGCACCAGGCGACGCCCCGCGCACGAGGACGCCGTCGACGCGTTCGTGACGGGCGTGGATCGCGGCCGCTACCGCTGCTGGCTCGGCGACCGCACGGTTACCGCGATGAGCGCCAGGGAGCTCGGCCGGCGCGGGATCGTCGTCGGCGACCGGGTCCGGCTGGCCGGTGACGTCTCCGGCCAGCCGGGCAGCCTCGCCAGGGTGGTTCGGGTGCAGCCGCGCACCTCGGTGCTGCGGCGCTCGGGCGAGGACGACGACGGGGCCGAGCGGATCATCGTCGCCAACGCCGACCAGCTCATGATCGTCACCGCGCTGGCCGCCCCGCCGCCGCGGCCGCGGCTCATCGACAGATTCCTGGTAGCTGCCTTCGACGCGGGCCTTGAGCCGCTGCTGTGCCTGACCAAGGCCGACCTCGCCGCACCCGGCGAACTGCTGGCCGCCTACGAGCCGCTCGGAGTCCGCGCGATCGTGCTCAGCCGGCCGTTCGACAGCCAGCTCGACCGGCTTCGCGGCCTGCTGGCCGGGCGGATCAGCGTCCTCGTCGGGCACTCCGGAGTGGGCAAGTCGACGCTCGTTAACGCCCTGCTGCCAGCCGCCGCGCGGGCAGTCGGCGAGGTTAATCTGGTCACCGGGCGCGGTCGGCACACTTCTTCCTCGGCGGTCGCGCTGCCGCTGCCGCCATGGCCGGCCGAGACCGGTGCCGACGACGCGCGGGCGGGCGAGGAGCTCCCCCGGCCGCGTGCCAACCCCCGGCCTGCGGCCACGGCGCCAGAAGACTCCGCCGGCGGCTGGATCATTGACACGCCGGGCCTGCGCAGCTTCGGGCTGCGCCACGTCGCCGCGGACCGGGTGGTCTCGGCCTTTCCCGAGTTCGCCGACGCCATCGCGCAGTGCCAGCCAGGGTGCAGCCATCTGGCGGCGGACTGCGCGCTGGACGCATGGACAGCCGAGCACGGCGGCCCCGCGGCAGCCGCCCGGCTCGACTCACTGCGCCGGCTGCTGCGCAGCCGCGAAGGCCCGGATCGGGCCGACTCGGACGAGTCCGAGCAAGGCGGGCCGACCGACTAGCCGCTGCCGGGCGCGCTCGCCGCGCCGAAGACGGCCCGGCGATGGCCTGCGGGGGCGGTACGCGCTAGCGTTCCCGCCATGGCTGGTTTTGCTGGCGATCTTGGGTTCGCGCACGTCCTGGCCGACGCGGCGGACGACATCACGATGCGCCGGTTCAAGTCGCAGGACCTGCGCGTGGAGGCCAAGCCAGACCTGACCCCGGTCAGCGATGCGGACCTGGCGGTCGAGGAATCGCTGCGGAATGTGCTCAGTCGCGCCCGGCCACGGGACGCGGTGCTCGGCGAGGAGTCCGGGCACACCGGGTCGAGCCAGCGCTGCTGGGTGATCGATCCGATCGACGGCACCAAGAATTTCGTCCGCGGCGTGCCGGTGTGGGCGACGCTCATCGGGCTGATGGACGAGGACGAGGTCATCGTCGGCGTCGTCACCGCGCCCGCGCTTGGTCGCCGCTGGTGGGCAGCACGCGATGGCGGGGCATGGACCGGGCGGAGCCTGACCAAGGCGACCGCGTGCCGGGTTTCAGAGGTGAGCAGCCTGTCTGATGCCTCGCTGTCGTACTCGGGTCTGTCGAGCTGGGAGGCCGGGGGCAGGCTGAACGAGTTTTTTGGCCTGACACGGAAGGTCTGGCGTACCCGGGCTTACGGCGATTTCTGGTCGCATGTCCTGGTAGCGGAGGGTGCCGTCGACATTTCGGCGGAAATGGACGTCACCTTGTGGGACCTCGCCGCGCTCCAGATCATCCTCGAGGAGGCGGGCGGCGCGTTTACCGATCTCGCTGGCAGGCCCAGGCCAGACTGCGGCAGTGCCGTGTGCACGAACGGATTGCTGCACTCGGAGGTGCTCAGCCTGCTCGCCGCGGCCGCCTAGGGGTTGCCCTGACGCCCGGACCGGCGGATGCTGGACAACACGGCAGTCACAAGCGCACAAGCCCTAGGCGGTTCTGCGGCAGCGCCACGTACCGCAGTCCTGCAGCGGCCGGGCAGGGCCGCCGTCTCGCTCGGCCACGCTTCAGCACCGCGAGAGGAGCGATGGAGCATGAACGTACGAGACGGGATGACCAGGAAGATCCTCAGCATTGGGCCAGCGCACACACTGCGCCAGGCGGCCCGGCTGATGTCCGGCCAGCGCGTCGGCGCCGCCGTGGTGGTCGACCCCTCGCATCCCGCCATCGGGATCCTGACCGAACGAGACATCCTCGACTCGGTCGGAGCGGGCCAGGACCCCGATCACGAGCTTGTCGCCGATCACCGGACATCGGACGTGGTGTTCGCCTCGCCCGAGTGGACGCTGGAGCAGGCCGCGAAGGCGATGTCAGCGGGCAATTTCCGGCACCTCGTCGTCATCGACGGTCAGGAGGTCACGGGCTTGCTGTCCATGCGCGACATCGTGCGATGCTGGACGGGTGCCCGGGTCGCGGTGTCGGCCTGAACCAGGCCCGAGTGCGATCCCGCCGATCCCAGCTAGGCCGCAGGTGAGGGGAGCGCTCGATGCGGTTAGTCGATGCCGTCGCCCTGGTGACGGGCGCTTCCTCCGGTATCGGGGCCGCCACCGCCGTTCGACTCGCCGCGGCGGGTGCCCGACTCGTCGTCACCGGCCGGAACGAGGACCGGCTGCAAGCCGTCGCGGCCCGCACCGGCGCCACTCCGCTGCCGGCTGACCTGGCCGAGCCGGGTGGCCCGGAGCTGCTGGTCGAAAAGGCACTGGCCGCCGAGAACCGGGTCGACCTCCTGGTGTGCAACGCCGGCGCCGGCTGGGCCGGCCCGATCGGGGAACTGTCCGGCACCAAGGCCAGCGAGCTGGTCAGCCTGAACTTGCTGGCGCCGGTGCAGCTGGCCAGGCTGCTCGCGCCCGGCATGGCCGAGCGCGGCTCTGGCAGGCTCGTGTTCGTCTCCTCCATCGCCGGCGCAACCGGCGTGCGCAATGAGGCCGTCTATGCCGCCACCAAGGCCGGGCTGAACTACCTGGCCGAGAGCCTGGCGTACGAGCTGGCCGGCACGGGCGTTGGCATCTCGCTGGTGCTGCCGGGAGTGGTGGACACGCCCTTCTTCGGTCGTCGCGGGCGGCCCTACGACCGGCGCCGACCGGTTCCGATCCCGGCCGAGCGGGTGGCCCGAGCCATTACCCGCGCTGCCGCGCGCGACCTCGACGTTGTCTACGTTCCCGGCTGGCTGCGCTTCCCGGCCTGGCTGCACGGCGCAGCGCCGCGCACCTTCCGCCGGATGGCGACCCGGTTCAGCTGAGGCTGGTCCGGGGTGACCCCGGGACCACCGCAAAGCCAGCCTGGGGGACGACCGGCCTGACCCCCGCAGAGCCAGGCTGGAGGACGACCCCTTGGACCCCCGCGGGGACGATTCCCTGGACCCCGCGCTAGCTCGCCGCCAGCGTCGCGACCGTCTCAGCCAGCCGGGTGGAGTATCCGGCTTCGTTGTCATACCAGGCCGCGACGGTGACAAGGTCACCCTCGCTCACGGAGGTCAGCGGCAGGTCGATGATCGACGACCGGGTCTCGCCGACGATTCGGGCAGACGCCCACTCATCGTGCAGCACGCCGAGGATGCCGGCCAGCGAGCCGTCCTCAGACGCCGCGACGAACGCGTCATTCACCTCGGCGGCCGAAATCTCTGCGTTGACTCGGGCGGTGAGCTCGACGATGCTGCCGGTTCGCACCGGCACCCGGTATGCCTTGCCTGTCACCCGCAGGTCTGGCCAGATGAACTTCAGCGCCTTCGCCGCTCCCGACGACGACGGGATGATGTTCTCGGCCGCCGCCCAGGAGTCGCGACGTTCCTTCGTGGGCTGGTCGGTCAGCGACTGGGTGTTGGTGTAGGCGTGCACGGTAGTGAAAAACCCGTCCCGGATGCCGACCGTGTCGCGCAGCACCTTGACCACCGGAGCGAGAGCGTTGGTGGTGCAGCTCGCCATGCTCACGATGTGGTGCCGGCCCGGATCGTAGGAGTCCATGTTGATGCCCGGCAGCAGCACGGCGTCGCAATCATCGAGAGTCTTACTTGGCGCACTGACCAGCACACGCCGCGCGCCCGCGTCCAGGTGCGCTTGGGCACCCGCGCGGGTGGTCGCGCGGCCGGTGCAGTCGAGCACCAGATCAACACCAAGAGCCTTCCAGTCCGGCGCGCCGTTGCGGGCATCGATCCAGGTGATCGTCGCATCGCCGATCACCAGCCCGTCGCTCTCGACGCGCACCGGGTCCCGCCAGCGCCCGTAGTTGCTGTCGAACTCGAACAGCGGGGCCATCGATTCGGCGGCGGCGATGTCAACGATGATCGACGGCGTGAACAGCTTGCTGCTCAGGCCTGCCTTCACCGTGGACCGGCCGATCCGCCCGAAACCGACGACCGCGATCTTGGACATCTGGCTCCCCTTTCGTGCTCACGTCACGTGCTCCCATCGTACTGACGGGCGGCGGGCCGCCCGTCAGGCTGTCTCAGCCCTGCCGATAGCGGATCACCGCCACCGGCGCGAGAGCCACGACCAGCAGCGCAGACCAGCCCAGCGCCAGGCCGACATCGCTGGTCGAGCCCGCCAGCAGCGCCCGCACCGCGTCCACCATTGGGGTGATCGGCTGATATTTCGCGAACGGCTGCAGCCAGCCGGGCATGGAGGTGGCCGGCACGTACGCACTGGAGATGAACGCGAAAACGAACGCAATGAGAGACATCCCCTGGGCCGCCTGCGCATTCGGCGCGTACAGGCCCATCACCAGGAAGACCACCGTGAACACGACCGCGTAGGCCAGACACAGGCCGAGGGCGGCCAGCCCGTCCGCCCAGCTTCCGGGTAGCCGGAAGCCGAACAGGAAGCCAAACGCCGCGGTGCTCACGATGGCCCAGACGTTCGTGGCCGAGTCGGCGACGGTGCGGCCGAGAACGAGTGCATAGCGCGACACCGGCAGGGACAGCACCCGGTCGGTGAATCCCTCCGCCTTGTCAGCGGCAACAGCGACCGCGATGCCGCCACCGGTGAACAGCACAATCGAGGCCACGTAGGCCGGTACCAGGAAGTCAACGTAGCTCGTCGCCCCGGCATGGATCGCTCCCCCGAACACGTAGCGGAAGCTGAACAGGAACAGCGCGGACTGCACGACGCCCATGACGGACAGACCCGGCGTCCGCAGGTACTTCCGTAGCGCCCGCAGCGCGACTTGCCCGGCCGCGGCGATCAGCCCGGGCGTCCGGGCCGGGCGGCTGGGTAGCTGGATGGCGGTCATGATGCACTCCTCGCAGTCAGCTGGGCGGCCGTCACCGGCCTGATCGGGTTGTTAGCGTCGTCGCCGCCGCCGGTGAGTGTCAGGAACACCTCGTCCAGGCTGGGCCGGCGCAGGCCTATCTCTTCGACGGCAATCGCGGCGTCCTGCAGGCTGCTGATGACGGCCGCGAGCTGAGCGGGCCCGCCGGGTGCCAGGGCCGTCACGTGCTGCCCGGTTGGCTGAAGCCGGGCCGGACCCCCGGTCACGCGCGCCAGAATCTGCGCGACGGCCGGCAGCATCGCCGGGTCGCTGACGGCGACATCGATCACGTCCTGGCCGATGCTGGCCTTGAGCTCGCGAAGCGGCCCCGCGGCGACGACCCTGCCGTGGTCGATCACCACGACGTGATCGGCCAGCTCGTCGGCCTCCTCGAGATAGTGAGTGGTGAGCAGGATGTCGGTACCACTCGCCGCGAGAGCGCGGACGGCGGACCAGACCTCGCTGCGCCCGACCGGATCCAGGCCGGTCGTCGGCTCGTCGAGGAGCAGCAGCCGAGGGCTGCCGACAAGGCTCGCGCCGAGGTCGAGACGGCGCCGCTGGCCGCCTGAATAGCCGCCGCTGCGACGGTTCGCCACCTCGGCCAGCCCGAGCTGGTCGATAATGGCCGCCGCGGCGCGCCGCGCCGCCATGCGGCCGTGGCCGAACAGCCGCGCCGTCATCTCCAGGTTCTCCCGGCCGGTCATCGTCGGCTCGACCGCGGCAAACTGGCCCGCGAGGCCGATGTCGCGCCGTACCCTCGGCGCATCGCGGACGACATCCTGGCCGCGCACCAGGAGCCGGCCGCCGTCTGGCCGGACCAGCGTGGCGATGCATCGGACGAAGGTCGTCTTCCCGGCTCCGTTCGGCCCGAGCACGGCGAGGACCCGGCCGGGCTCAGCGGTCAGCTCAAGCCCGTCGAGGGCCAACACCTTGCCGAACCGGACGGTGAGGTCGTGAGCTTCGATCAGCGGAACGCCGCCGGCGTCCGCGGTCGTCGTGGTCATCCTGGTCTCCCCAGCTCGGTCCGCTCGTCGAAACGGCCCACCGCGCCAATCAACGAGTTATGTCGTGAGAGATAGTAGCCAAAGGACTAGTTGGATTGCAACCTGTATTGAGGAAACTAGTGTAGCTGCTGCTCTTAGTGCCTCCGGAACTAGTACACTGGCCGGGTGGAGAGCGAATTCCGGCCATCACCCCTCGCGCTGGCCGTGCTGAGCCTGCTGCACGCCGCCCCGCTGCACCCGTACGCGATACAGCGCCTGCTCAAGGAGTGGGGCAAGGACGACGTGGTCAACGTCGGCCAGCGGGCCAACCTATACAAGACCATCCGCAGGCTGCTCGACGCCGGGCTGATCGCTGTCCGCCAGACGGAGCGCGACCAGCAGTACCCCGAGCGGACCGTCTACGAGCTGACCGATGCCGGCAGCCGCGCGACGCTGGACTGGCTGACCGAGATGCTGGCGCGGCCACGCAATGAGTTCGCGCAGTTCCCCGCGGCGCTGTCGTTCGTCATGCTGCTCGCGCCAGCCGACGCCGCGACGGTCCTCGCCGAGCGCGCCGCGGCGCTGCGCGCCCAGCTCGCGGCCACCGACGCCAACCTGCACAGCAGCGTCGGCCTGCCCAGGGCCGTGAGAATGGACGACGAGTATCAGCGCGCGATGCTGGCAGCCGAGCTCGGGTGGCTCGACGGAGTGCTCGCCGACCTGCGCAGCGGAGCGCTGACGTGGAGCGCAGAAGAGCTTGAGCCGTTCGCCCGGCCGTCGCTGCCCGGCGGCGAACTCGCTCTCCGGCTGCCCGGCTAGACCTCGCCGCTGTCAGCTGCCCCCGCCGACGACTGCCCGGTCGCGAGCAGCCAGATACGCCACGGCCCGGCGGGTCTCGCCGCGGCCGGCTTCCACCAGCGGGCGCAGGCACGCGGTGAACGCGGCCAGCTCCGCCGGTGACAGCGCCTGCGCTAGCACATCGCCAACCGGCGGCACCTTCGGGTTCGGCGAGGAACGCAGAAACCGGTCCCACGGCGCGGGCGACCGCCACGACGTGACGGTCACTCGCAGGTCCAGATTGACCTCCTCGAATCCCGCCTGCTCGGCGAGTCGGACGAGGTCGCGGTCGTCGAAGTTCAGCATCGGATCCGTGTCGGCGGGCTGGATGTCGGCGAACCTCGCGTCCACCTTCGCGGCGAGCTCTGCGACTGGGCCGACGTCGTAGCCGAAGAACAGCGCCGGGCCGCAGTCATTCATCAGCACGTTGATCGGTTCAAAGAGGCTGATCCGGCCGCCGGGCCGCAGTACGCGGCCGAACTCCGTGAACGCGGCCGCCTTGTCCGCCACGTAAATCAGCACCGATCGCGTCGTCACGACGTCGACGGAGGCGTCCTCGATCCCGGCCAGCCGATCCGCGGCCGCGCGCACGAACGCACACCGGTCCAGCTGACCGGCCGTCGCGGCGACCGCACGGCAGTGGTCGAGCAGATCAGCAGAGACGTCAGAAAAGATGACACGGCCCGCGGGGCCGAGCCGGTCCAGCGCCCCGAAGGCGATGAGCCCGTCGCCGGTGCCGACGTCCAGCAGCGTGTCGCCCGGCCGCAGCGCCGCTCGGTCGAGCACGTCTTCCCTGACCGGCAGCAGTTCCTGGCGCACCTGCGCGGCGTAATCAGGATCGCCGCCATGACGGAGGTCGAGCAGCCATCGGTGCCACTGGTCCCGTTCCTGCGTCGTCACAGCTCCCCATCCTGACTCTGGCCCGGAATCACGGCAAGACAGCGCGGTCCCATCGGTCACCCCAGGACGACTTGCGCGCCTCACGGTAGATCTCGCGCGCGCTCTTGCCGATCAGCTCCGGCCCGGCAGTGCCGTCTCGCCGGCAGACCTCGAGAGTGACCAGGCCCTTGCGCTGCTGCGGGCGCCGCACGATCCGGCCCGCTGGCAGCACTGGTTCGGACAGCGCACCCGGCCGCGGGTTATCCGGGCGAACCGCCGCGACGTAGCTGAACTTCTCGTCCTCGTAACCCAGCTCCGCGCCCTTGACCTGACGGTGCACCGCCGACCGCGGCAGCCGCGCAGCGAAGTGGCACCAGTCGGCGGCCGCCGCTAGCGGGCACGCATCCCGGTGCGGGCACGGCGCGACGAGCAGATAGCCGGCCGCGAGCAGCAGCTCCCTGGCTGCCAGGATCCGGCGATGGCCGGCGGGTGTGCCGGGCTCGACCAGCACGACCGCGGGAGCCATGCGGACGGCAAGCGTCACGATGGCGGCCTGCTGCGCGGTCGTCAGCTCACCGAGCACGTAGCTGACCGTCGCGAGGTCTGCGGCCGGCAAGCC
>JBAUAR010000094.1:0-5645 GCA_049675875.1 Streptosporangiaceae bacterium | reverse complement strand
TCCGCATCGGCATCGGCCGCCCGCCGGGTCGGATGGATCCAGCCGACTTCGTGCTGCGGGATTTCTCGGCGGCCGAGCGCAAGTCCCTGCCGGACATTCTGAACCGATCTGCCGATGCGGCCGAGGCCCTCCTGGCGGGCGGCATTGCGACCGCGCAGAACGCGTTCCACTAACCCTTGCGGAGCTACCGAGACTCATCCGGAGTCGATGGGCGTAACCCGTCGTGGGGACTCGAGCCAGTCGCACCGGCCGGATCGACAGGGCTACCGACGGGCGTCATCCTCATCGAGGACGCTGGGTAGCCCTGGCTGGTGACCGGTCTTGCTGTCGCGGATCAGCCCGAGATCGACTAGATCGACGGTTTTCGCCCAGGGTTCCCAGAGGGCAGGGCGCTTCGCAATAGCAGCACTCACCTCAGCGGCGCAGCCCTCGACGGCCGCGGCGGTATCTCCACCCAGCGGCACTGGCGCGGAGATCTCCAGCACCTGGTGGCGGTAGTCGGCCGCGCGATACAGGACCCCCATCAGCAGCGGCGCGCCGGTCACCTGGGCTAGGACCACTGCCCCTGGCAGCAGCCTGGCCCGGCGGCCGAGGAAGGGAACCTCGATGGCGCGGGTCCGGTCGCTGTCCAGCGGCGGCGCGTCGATGGTGATCGTCACGACCTCATTGGCGCGCAGTGCCGCAGCTGCCAACGCCGCGACCTGGGGGCGACCGGGCCATGGCTCGATGTTCGGCCGCTGCCGGTGGCGCCGCACCGGCCTGAGGTAGAGCTCCCAGATCCGCCGCTCGACCGATGAAATGCCGGGGTCGTACTTGTACCACCAGCGCCCGATGCTGGTGATCGGGAAGCCGCTGGCGTGCAGCACCGAGAAGGCGCTGTTGAGGGAGACGAAGTGGCCAGTGCAGAGGATGGCCCCCTTGCCCGCGGCCAGCGCGGCCTCCAGGTGTTCCCGCCCCCGGATCTCGATCAGCCGCCGCAGCGGACGCGCCCGGCGCCGCAGTCGCTTCACGTCGATTGCTTCGCAGGAGGACAGCCGGAAGTACTCGCGGGTGACCTGCTGCGCGGCCGCGGGGCTGAGCTCGTTCCCGAGCACCAGTTGCAGGTTGCCGGCAATCTCAGTGCGCTTCTCGGTCTCGCGCCGGAAAAGCCAGTCGCCGCGCCAGCAGGCCATGCGGTAGCCCAGAGCGGCGGGCAGCCGGGCGAGCGCTGGTGCGGCTGCGAAGTAGGCTGCGCGTTCTGCGGTGCGCAGCAGCGTCCTCGCGCGGTGGTCAGTCATGCACGGCCTGGGGTTTGCCGGTCTCTCGGGTGCGGACATAGGCGCAGATGGTGCTCACGCTGGTGAAATTCTCTGGAAGCAGGTCGGCGTCGCCCATCGTGATCCCGAACCGCTCTTCCAGGAAAACCACCAGCCTGAGGAGATTCAGCGAATCGAGGATGTCGCTCTCCAGCAGCGAAGTTTCGTTCGTCAGCGGCAGCAGTGCCGGGTCCTGGACGAGTTCCCGGCTTATGTAATCGTTGATGACCGTCTCCACGTGAGCGCGATCCCTTCCTTGCGTCTCTGTCAGCGCGTGTTCCGTCCGCCGTGTCCGGGCGGCTGCAGTTCGTGCTATTCCTGGGCTAGCCCGGCTCGGTCAACCTTGCCGGTCGAGGTTCTCGGCAGCGCCTCGCGGAACTCGACGATGTCCGGCACCATGTAGCCCGGCAGCCACTGGCGGCAGTGGTCGAGGAGGCTCTCGCGGGTGAGGTTGCCCGCGCTGTCCGTCGCGACGACCGCGCGGAGGCGACTGCCGAGCAGGTCATCCGGCACCGGCAGGACCGCTGCCTCCCGGATTGCCGGGTGCCGGTACAGCGTGGCTTCCACCTCCCCCAGTTCCACCCGGTAGCCACGAATCTTCACCATGCTGTCCCGGCGGCCGACGTACGCATAGTCCCCAGTCGGTTCCAGCGTCACCAGGTCACCGGTCCGGTACACGAGCTCGTCGTACTCGGCCCGGAAGGGGTTCCGGACCAGCGCCTCGCTCGTCTTGGCTGGCTGTCCCCAGTATCCGCGCATCAACGTCGGACCCCGCACGTAAAGTTCGCCCACCTCACCGGGCTTGGACACGCGCTCGCCGTCGGTCGTGACGGCGAACACCTCGGTGTTGGCGCAGGCTTTCCCGATGGGGGCGGGCCGGTCGTCGGTTCCGCCCGCAGGCACTTCGTACGCCGTACAAACGTTGGTCTCGGTCGGGCCGTACCAGTTGAGGCAGCGGGCCTGGGGCAGTTCGGCCATGAGCCGGGCGAGGTGCTTGGGCGGGAACACCTCCCCGGCGAAGATCACTGTCCGCAGGCTCGACAGGTCGAGCTGCGTCAGGTTCCCGTATGAGGCGAGCAGTGTGAGGACCGAGGGAACGGAGTACCAGACCGAGATCCGTTCGGCTTCGAGCCACCGCGCGATCGATACCGGGAACGTGGCTGCGCCGTCGGGAAGCACCAGCAGGCACGCGGCGGCATGGCAGGTGGCGAAGACGTCGAAGACCGACAGGTCGAAGTGCAGCGGAGCCGGACTGCAGACGCGGTCGTGCTCGCTGAGGCTGGCAGCGGCTGCCGCCCAGTCGACAAAGGCGAGCGAGTTGCGATGGGAGATCATGACGCCCTTGGGGCTGCCAGTGGATCCTGATGTGTAGAGGATGTAGGCGAGGTCGGTCTCGATCGCCCGGTCCTCCGCCAGCGGCTCTGCTGACTCCTCGGCCACTGCCGCCCACGGGACAACGGCTGCGCTGGGGGCCGCAGTAACGGCTGCATCGCCGCGCCCTGGGCCGCCGTTGGCGCTGGCCACCACGACGCCGCCCGGCTGGCCGACGGCGTCGGTCAGCGCGGCCGCCTGTGCAGTCCTAGCCTCATCCGCCACGATCGCGGCGGCGCCACTGTCCCGGACAATGTGGCTGAGCCGTCCGGCAGGTGCCTTCGGGTCGAGCGGCACATAGCAGGCCCCGGCCTTGAGTGCCCCGTAGAGTCCGATGATCGCCGCGGCCGACTTGGGGGCGAGGACGGCCACTCGGTCGCCGGGCGCTACGCCGACGCGCAGCAGCGACCTTGCTACCTGGTTACTCAGCCGGTCCAGCTCTTGGTAGCTGAGCAGGCAGCCGTCAGACGCTACCGCCGGCCGCTGCGGCTGCCGCGCCGCGGCCTCGGTTAGCAGACGGTGCAGTAGATACGCCATCGCGCTTCCTTCGCTGGTTCTGCCGCCAGGGATTCCCGCTGCCTTGGGCTCACAGCCCGAGCATCCGGGCGAGTACCACCCGCTGGATCTCCGAGGTACCCGAGTAGATGGTGCTGGCGACCGCGTCTCGGAGGTCCCGCTCGATCCCCGCGTCCTTCATGTAACCCCAGGCCCCATGGATTTGAATCGCATCCTGGCTTGAGCGCACCCATGCCTCGCTGGTGAACAGCTTCGCGGCGGCCGCCTCGGCCGGGGCGGCCCGTCCTTGCTGTTTGAGCCATGCGGCTCGGTAGACCAGCGACCTCGCGGCCTCCACCCGCACGTACATGTCGGCGAGCTTGCCGGACACGCCCTGAAACTTCCCGATGGGCTGGCCGAACTGCTCGCGGGACCGCGCATACCCCACGCACACGTCGAGCTGCCTGTGCATCGCGCCCACGATACTGGCGAAGAGGCAGCTCCGTTCCCACTCCATGGACGAGTTGAAGATCGCCATCCCCGCACCTTCGGGGCCCAGCCGATTCGCCGCGGGAACGAGGCAGTCCTGCAGCGTTATCTCGCCCATCGGCGAGGTCCGCAGGCCCATCTTCTCGAAGCTGGTGCTCACCGCGACTCCGGGCGTCGCTGCGTCGACGAGGAAGGCGGACAGGCCGGTGAGGCCAGGGCGGTCCTGGACTGAGGCGTAGACCAGCAGCACGTCGGCGACCGGGGCGTTGGTGATGTACTGCTTGGTGCCCTTGAGGAGGTAGTGGTCACCACGCCGCTCGGCGCTCGTGCGCATGTGCAGCGCGTCCGATCCGGAGCCAGGCTCGGTCATCGCATGGGCGCCGATGAGGTCGCCCGCCACCATGCCAGGCAGGTACGCCTGCTGCTGCGCCAGGGTGCCGAAGATTACTAGCGGTAGCTGGATGCTCCACATCTGCGCGTTGAGCGAAAAGAGCAGACCGTTGTCCTGGCACGCATGTCCCAGGGCCTCCATCACCAGGGCCGTCGTGACGACGTCGCTTCCTGCGCCCCCTAGCTCAGCGGGGACTGGCAGGCCTTGGATCCCGAACTTGGCGCATGCCAGCCACGCCTCCCGCGGGAACTCGCCCGCTTGGTCCCGCTCAATGAGGTCCCGGTTGAGCTCCCGCCGGGCGAAGTCTGCCGCCGCCTCGGTCAACTCGCGCTGTTCGGTGCTTAGCGAGAAATCCACACCGGACACCCGTCTGCAGGCGCGGACTCCCGGCCGCCCAGCGAGCATGGCACGGGGACCTGGCCCGTCCCCGCTTCCCTGCTACTCATAGCTCCTCCTCAGACACCGGCAGTGCGCACGGAGCGACAATAGCGGCCTGGTCCTGGTCAAGGGCACTAAAAAGGCGCTTAAGCTCACCGCCGACCGCCGCCTGGCCGACCCAGTCCATGGCTGGCCAGGCGGTAGGCTAACTGGACATTGAATCGGAGCGGCGCGGCAGCCGGGTGACGACGAGGGCTGGTCAGGTGGGGCGTAGGTGACGGTGGCCGACGACCATCAGTTGGCCTGGCAGCTCGCAATGGAGGCTGGCCAGCGGCTGCTGGCGCTTCGAGCTAGCGGCGACGTCGGGCCGGAAAACCTCCGGAATGCGGGCGACCGGCTTTCGCACGAGTACCTGATGGCCGAACTTGGCCGACTGCGGCCTGGCGATGCAGTGCTCTCCGAGGAGGGCGCCGACGACCAGGCGCGGCTCGCGGCCCGGCGCGTGTGGATCGTCGATCCGCTGGATGGCACGCGGGAGTTCGGGGAGCCAGGCCGTACCGACTGGGCGGTGCATGTTGCCCTCTGGCAGGACGGCGACCTGGCGGCGGGCGCGGTCGCGTTGCCAGCCGTGGATCGGGTGCTGAGCACCTGGCGGCCAGCACCTGCTCCCCGCCCGGATGAGACCGCCGGGCGGCTTCGGGGGGACGTTCCCCCGGATGCACGCCGGCCGCTCCGGCTGGTGGTCAGCCGGTCGCGACCGCCGGCGTTCGTCAGCAAGCTTGCCGCCGACGTCGGGGCCGTCGAAGTGCCGATGGGGTCGGCAGGGGCCAAGGCGGCCGCGGTGATCACTGGCGACGCCGACGCGTATGTGCACAGTGGCGGCCAGTACGAGTGGGACTCGGCGGCGCCGGTTGCGGTCGCCCGGACCGCCGGCCTGCACGCTTCCAGGATCGACGGCTCTCCGCTCCGCTACAACCAGCCCGACCCGACGCTGCCCGACATCCTCATCTGCCAGCTGGAGCTGGCGCCTCGGCTGCTCGCCGCGATTGGCGCCGCGATGGCTAGCGACCCCGTTCCCCTATCATGTCGGGCGAACCCAGCGCATGGAGAGCAATCCTGATGGTGCCACCCCGCACGGACTACCTGCCGTCCCAGCTTGACGTGCTCGAATCCGAGTCCATCCACATCATGCGCGAGGTGGCGGCCGAGTTCGAGCGTCCGGTGCT
>JBAUAR010000093.1:0-18006 GCA_049675875.1 Streptosporangiaceae bacterium | reverse complement strand
ACCCGCAGGTCCGGCATCGGCGCCCAGTTCGGCGGCAAGTACTTCTGCCACGACGTGCGGGTCGTCCGGCTGCCCCGGCACGGCGCGTCCTGCCCCGTCGCGATCGCCGTGTCGTGCTCCGCGGACAGACAAGCACGAGCAAGAATTAACCGGAACGGGGTTTACCTCGAGCGACTCGAGACTGACCCGGCGCGGTACCTGCCGGACACGGCCGAGGCCGAGCTTGACGAGGAGGTCGTCCGGATCGACCTGTCGCGGCCCATGAGCGACATCCGCGCGGAGTTGTCGCGTTATCCGATCAAGACCAGGCTGGCGCTGACGGGCCCGATGGTCGTCGCCCGCGACATCGCGCACGCCAAGATCAACGACCTGCTCGACGCCGGCCAGCCGATGCCGCCGTACCTGCGCGACCACGCGGTGTACTACGCCGGGCCGGCCAAGACGCCGGCCGGATACGCGTCCGGGTCATTCGGTCCGACCACCGCAGGCCGGATGGACTCGTACGTGGACAAGTTCCAGGCGGCCGGCGGCTCGTTGGTGATGCTCGCCAAGGGCAACAGATCGGCGGCTGTCACGACGGCGTGCCAGCAGTACGGGGGTTTTTATCTCGGTTCGATCGGCGGTGCGGCTGCCAAGCTCGCACGAGACTGCATCACGAAGGTCGAGGTGCTGGAGTACCCCGAGCTCGGGATGGAGGCGGTGTGGCGAATCGAGGTCCGCGATTTCCCCGCGTTCATCGTGATAGATGACAAGGGCAACGACTTTTTCGGGGGCTCCGGGAGTCGGCTCCCTGGTCACGACGCCGACGCCACGGCCGACGGAAAGCCGCTGCTGACGATCGGCTCCGGACCGAGCTAACCGGAGGTTCTCATGGTCGACGTCCCGGACGGGATGCGCGTCGAGCACGACTCGATGGGCGAGGTGCTCGTACCGGCTGACGCCCTCTGGGGCGCGCAGACTCAGCGAGCCGTGCAGAACTTCCAGATCTCGGCCGAGCCGCTATCCCGCGACATGATCGGCGCGCTGGCCTCGATCAAGGGCGCGGCCGCCGTGGTGAACGGCCGGCTCCGCGTGCTCCCGCCCGACCTGGCCGCAGCCATTCACGACGCGGCCGCCGATGTCGCCAGCGGCCGGTACGACGACCAGTTCCCGATCGACGTATTCCAGACCGGCTCGGGGACGTCGTCGAACATGAACGCCAACGAGGTCATCGCCACCGTCGCGGCTAGGACCCTTGGCCGCCCCGTGCACCCGAACGATCACGTCAACGCGTCCCAGTCGTCGAACGACGTGTTCCCGTCGGCCATCCACCTCGCCGCGGCCCGGCTGATCGTGATGTCGCTGCTGCCCGCGCTGAGCCACCTCGCGGACGTGCTCGAGCTGAAGGCTGCCGAGTTCGCCAGCGCCGTCAAGAGCGGCCGGACGCACCTCATGGACGCCACGCCGGTGACGCTGGGCCAGGAGTTCGGCGGTTATGCGGCCGCTGTCCGGCACGGTCTGCAGCGCGCTCGCGACGTGCTGCCCGACGTCGGCGAGCTGCCGCTCGGCGGGACCGCCGTGGGCACGGGCCTGAACGCGCCGGCCGGCTTCGCCTCGGCGGTGATCGACCACCTGGCGTCGGACATGGGGCTGCCGCTCACCGAGGCGCCGAACCACTTCGAGGCGGCCGGCGCGCGGGACGGGCTGGTCGCGGCCAGCGGCGTGGCGAGGACAGTCGCCGTCAGCCTGTACAAGATCTGCAACGATCTGCGGCTGATGAACTCCGGCCCGCGTACCGGGCTGGCCGAGATCCAGATCCCGGACCTGCAGCCTGGCTCATCGATCATGCCCGGCAAGGTCAACCCGGTGATCTGCGAGGCGGTCTGCCAGGTCTGCGCCGCTGTCATCGGCAACGACGCCACGGTCGCCTTCGCCGGCGCGGCCGGCAATTTCGAGCTCAACGTGATGATGCCGGTGATGGCGCGGGCGCTGCTGTCATCGCTGCGCCTTGAGTCCGCGGCGGCGCGCGCACTCGCCGACAAGTGCATCAGCGGCATCACCGCCGACGTCGGACGGCTGCGCCGCAACGCCGAGTCGTCCCCTGCCATCGTCACAGCCCTCAACCCGTACATCGGCTACGAGGCCGCCGCCGCTGTTGCACACGAGGCGCTGGAGACCGGCGCGACGATCCGCGACGTCGTCGTTTCGCGCGGCCATATCGCCCGCGGCGACATCACCGAGACCCAGCTCGACGCCGCCCTCGACGTCACCGCAATGGCGCATCCGCACCAGCCCGGTGACGGCGGTGGCCGCCGCGCCGACGGTCAGCGTCACTGCCGCAGCCAGGGCGATCGTTAGCGGGGTTGGCTTGCGACTCAAGCCTTGCCGGGAGGCGGCGCTGCCGCCGGAGTTCGGCCGCTCCGGGGGCCATCGATGGACGTAGCGGGACTGGTTGGCTGGTTCCGCCGAGACAAGATGGGCCTTTGATCGAGCACACGGTGTGCGCCGTGGTCACCCGTGACTACTCCGCCCAGCCAGGCGGGCGCGAGTGGCGTGCGGCGGGCACGCGGGTCAAGGCGACACGATCAGTCAGTAAGCCGCCGCGCACGCTGGGTGCTGTCCGTTGTCCACACTGCGGCTTCCGGCCGTAGTTCGCGCCCGAAGGCCCGAAATAGCAACATGGCGTATGTCACACGCCGGACGCTGGAGGGCTGGCCTCAGGCATCCTCGCTCAGTACCAGCCGTCGGCTTCCTCGTGCCCCCAGGCATTGCAGGGCGAGCCGTATTGATTCTTGATGTAGCCGAGTCCCCACTTGATCTGGGTCGTCGGGTCTGTCTGCCAGTCGGGCCCGGCGCTGGCCATCTTGGAACCCGGCAGCGCCTGCGGGATGCCGTAGGCGCCGCTGGCATTCTCCGCGTTATACCGCCAGCCGCTTTCCTGGTTCCATAGGTCGTCCAGGCAGCCCCACTGATCGGTGCTGAAGCCGTACGACCCCAGCAGGCCGTACGCAATGCCCTGGGCTGACGAGGGATCGGGCGGCGGAGCCGAGACCAGCGGCGCAGAGCTGGTCCCCCCGCTGGCCGACGGGACGGTGCTGATCTTCGGCGCGCTCGTCACGCTGAACGACTCCGTCGCGGCGTCCTCCTGGATCACCTGCTGGCGCGTCTGCTCCAGCGACACGCCGGCCTTGCCCGCCGACACCTGGGCCAGCGCGATGCCAAGCGGGTCGGGCGATGTGCCGGGCCTGCCGGTGACCACCACAAATGCGGCGGCCACTATGGCCACCGTGGCCGCTGACGCAGTTACCAGGAAGGCACCCACTCGCCTGCGCCTGGGGCGCTGGGCTCGGGGCCGCCTCCGCTGCTGTGACAATGCGGTCCTTCCGTCGGCCAAGCGTCACCGGGCAAGACGCCCGGCGCGCGGACCGCTGCGGTGACGGGCAGCGAGTCTCGTGACGGCCAGCTCGCTGGCGTACTGCGCAGCAGAACGCCGATTTCGGTGCCGGAACCGTCGCCGCACAACGTTGCCAGAACTGACGTCACCGACCAAGCGTTTCCGCCGAAAAAGCGGTCAGGAAAACCGCTAATTGGGGTCGCGCAGATCACAGTTTGGCAATACGTACCGTATTAGTTACTCGGCGTAATGGCCCGTACCCGTGCTCATCAGGCGCCTACGAGACGGACGTTAGGGGTGATATGGCCGATATTGACCGCTCGCCTGCGGAGTTAGCTTCCGTGCACAGTCGGCCTGCGGCTAGCTTGTTCTCAGCCGCGGGCGGCATCTTTACTCTCAGCCAGCGGCAAAATGACGGGGACGTGACACATGAGCGCGAGGCATCGAGCCTGGACAGTACGCGCCGGGGACGCAGAGTCCATGCTGGCCGAGGCCCGCAAGGCCCTCTTCGTGATGGTCGGCTTCCTGGCCATCCTGTGGATAATCCAGCTGATCAATGTCGCCGACCACTATCAGCTCACGTACGACTATGGAATCAGGCCGCGGGACGCCGGCAGCTTGCCCGATATCCTGTCCGCGCCGTTCCTGCATGTCAGCTGGACCCACATCGAGAGCAACTCGGGGCCGCTGTTCATCTTCGGCTTCCTGGCCGCCTACCGCGGCGTCGTTCGCTTTCTGGGCCTGACCGCGCTCGTGATCATCGTCAGCGGGCTGGCGGAGTGGTTTGCGGGCCAGCCCGGCTCGATCGGCGTGGGTGCCAGCGGCGTGGTCTTCGGCTATCTCGGCTACATCCTGGTGCGCGGGTTCTTCGATCGCCGCGGCGTCGACATCCTGCTCGGCGCCGTCATGGCACTCTGCTTCGCCTACCAGTTCACCGTGCTACTGCCACACGCGGGCATCGGCTGGCAAGACCACATCGGCGGACTTGCCGCCGGGGTCGTCGGCGGCTGGATCTTCCGCGACCGGGCTGCCATCGGCCGGACTGCGGTTGGCCCGACTGCGACACCGCTTGCCACCGCTGCCAGCAGGCCGGGCCAGACGACAGCCCGGCCAGTGACCACGACCACGTCGGCCGCTGCCACCGGACCGCGTGCCGAGCTGCACAAGCAGCTGGATGATCTCGGCCGCTAGTCGCGATGCCGATCCCGCCCTCGATTGTCGACGCGCATCACCACGTCTGGAACCTCGCGGACCGGCCGCAGCCGTGGCTGGAAACTGACTCCGCGCTGGCGCCGCTGCGCCGAAGCTTTCTGCTGCCGGATCTGGCTCCCCAAGCCACTGCCGTCGGCGTCACCGCGACCGTCGTCGTGCAGACCGTCAGCGAGCCAGGCGAGACACCCGAGCTGCTGAGCCTCGCAGCGGCCGGGCCACTCGTCGCGGCCGTCGTGGGATGGACCGATCTCGCGGCGCCGAAGGTGGCTGATGCCGTCGGCGAGCTCGCGGCCATGCCGGGCGGTCAGCGCCTGGCGGGCATTCGTCATCCCCTGCTGACCGAGCCGGACCCGGGCTGGCTCGATCGATCCGACATCCGCCGGGGCCTTGCTGATCTCGCGGCCGCGGGACTCACCTTCGATCTGGTCCTTCGACCCGGCCAGCTGCCTGCCGCGGTCCGCGCCGCCGCCAGCCTTCCGGACCTTCGGTTCGTGCTCGACCATCTCGGTAACGTCGAGGTCCGCCCCCGGCCCGATCCACGGTGGGCAGCCGCCTTCGCAGCGCTGGCCAGGTTGCCGAATTCCGTCTGCAAGCTATCGGGGATCTTCAGCGTTCCAGCGCCCCGCGACAGCCACGCTCGCGACCGCGACGACCCTGTTGCCCACCTGCGTCCTTACCTCGATGTCGCGCTGGACTGCTTTGGTCCGGACCGGCTCATGTTCGGCTCGGACTGGCCCGTGTGCACGCTCGGCGCTAGCTACGATGCGGTCGTGGCCGCGGCCCTAGCGCTCACCGCTGAGCTCAGCGACACCGAGCGCGCTGCCATCTTCGGCGGCACCGCCCGCGCCATGTACGGGATTGGCGGTTAGCACTCCAGACGGGCGCAACCGAGCCGACCAGCCAGGCTAGCGCGATACCGCATCACCGCGACTTGCCCACCGGCACCATGATCGCCAGCAGCGACAGCGGCACCAGCGCCCAGAACGGCCAGAAGAAGACCCCCAGGATGAGCCAGATGCCAGCCCACACGCCGCACAGCGTCACCCATCGCGCGCGCCAGAGCCCGGCTGCGGGGCGCTCGTCAGGCATTGCCATCACCCCCCGTTATTTACGACGCTACGCTCCGTCACCGGTTACGCGAGCGCCAGCCTGGCGGACCGGGCAAAACGGCCGCTGCGGACCCGTATCTGCGTGCTGACTGAGTCGGCCCTGATCTTCGTGCCCGCTCACCGCGGGATCAGCCCGCACGCAGCACCATTTCCGAGGCCGCTGCCCGGCCGGTAATGGCTGCCCGGCCGGGTAATGAACGTGACGATTCCGACCGGACTGTGACGTTAACGGACGTTCCGCGACCCGGCTGCCGCACCGGTGAGGCTGACCAGCTCGTCAAGTACCTGCGACGCGACCTCTGCCAGGGACCGCGTTTCGCCTTCGCGGATCCACTGTGCGAACGCGATTCCGAACACGGTGGCACCGGATTCTGCCGCGAGGGTGGCCGCCGGCTCGTTGATACCTCGCGCCCGCAGGGCCGCCGCGACCGTCGTTGCGAGGCCTGCGAGTTTGTGCAGTTCGCGTTCCCGCAGCGCGGGGTTCTGGTCGATTACGGACTGCCGGGTGCGCGAGTATGCACGGCGCTCGTCGGGGAAGAACGATGCCGCCGCGTGTAGCGCGGAGGCAATGACCTCGAGCGGGGACGCGTCACGCGGCGCAGCGTCTACCCCGTCGGCGAACGCCCGGAGGAACTGTTGCTGCCCGTAGAACAGCACCTCGCGCTTGTCGCTGAAGTGCCGGAAGAAGGTGCGCTCGGTCAGCCCGACGGATTGCGCGATCTCCGCGGCGGTCGTCTGCTCGAACCCTTGACTGGCGAACAGGTCGAGCGCGGCCGCCTGAAGACGCTCTCTCGCACCGGGCTCCCAACGCACCATGGCGTCGAGTTTAGTGATGACAGTAACTGTCGTACAGGTGTATCGTGATGTCGGTGGCTGACATCAGTCACTGACATCATCGCATCGGCCGCTCCGCACTGACGGAGCGGAAGGGAGACAGTGCCATGCGCGTTTTCGTCACCGGAGCTTCTGGATGGATCGGCTCCGCCGCCGTCGATGAGCTTCTCGCCGCCGGGCATGAGGTCACCGGGCTCGCGCGGTCCGACGAATCCGCCGCTGCCCTCGAGGCCAAGGGGGCTCGCGTCCGCCGCGGTGACCTCGACGATCTCGGGAGCCTGCGGGCCGGCGCGGAGGCCGCCGAAGCCGTCGTCCATCTCGCGAACAAGCACGACTGGTCCAATCCGGCCAACTCGATCACAGCCGAGCGAGCCGCGGTCCAGGCCATCGGCGATGCGCTCGTCGGCACTAACCGCCCGTTCCTCCTCGCATCGGGCATCGCCGGTGTCAGCCAGGACAGACCAGCCACGGAGGCCGACGCGTCGCCGTTCCATGGCCCGGACTCGCCGCGTGGGGGCAGCGAGAATCTCGCGCTCGGGTTCGTCGACCGTGGTGTGCACACCGTGAGCCTGCGCTTTGCGCCAACCGTGCACGGAGTCGGCGACCAAGGGTTCATCGCGACGATTGCCGCAGTGGCCCGGCAGAAGGGCGTCTCCGGCTACCCGGCGGACGGGACCAACCGGTGGGCCGCCGTGCACCGGTCCGATGCCGCCCGCCTCATCGCCCTTGGACTCGCTAAGGCTGCAGCCGGTACTCGCCTGCACGCCGTCGCGGAAGAGGGCATTTCTAGCCGCGCCATCGCAGCCGCAATCGGTCGCGCCTTCGGCCTCCCCGTCACATCGATCGCCCCTGCTGACGTCCAGGGTCATTTCGGCTGGATCGGCACCTTCTTCGGCATGGAGATGGCGGCGACGAGCACTGCGACGCGGGAGCTTCTCGACTGGGCGCCCGCGGGCCCGACTCTGATCGAGGACCTCGACGCGGGCGCGTACTCGGCGCAGCCGACGTCCGGTTAAGGCGCTTCGAGCGCGTCCAGCGGGGATAGCACGACCCCGCACGAACCGCAGAGCAACTGCCGGGCCATCACCATGCGCTGGATCTGGCTGGTGCCCGCATAGATCTGCGCGTTCTCCGGCACCGGGTAGCCGCGGCTTGCGCGCCGAGCCGCGGAATCCGGCTGTAATCCCCCGACCTGCCTTGCGCGTCAACCACGTACCCCCCAATCCCCGCAGGCAGGACCGAACCGAGCCAATGACCGACGAAGAGTTTGCCGAGCTCGAGGCCGGGCTGGTAGTGAAACTGAGACAGATCACCGCGCTGAAGACCGAAGCCGAGGAGATGGCCGAGCGAATCCTCGCAGAGCGTGCGCGGCGCCGCACCCCCGCGGCCGGGTACGAGCGGTGGCAGGGCTAAGGCCATCCCGGCGGGCGCCCGGCTTGCTACGGCTAGCCGGGCGCTTTTCTCGTGCCGGGGCCCGGCTTCACCTCGGGGCCCGCAGCCCGGCTCCGGGCACGACATTCGCAGCTGCGGCGCGCTCGCCGGCCGGCCGATACCAGTCATCGTGACCACTGACACGTGTCGGGAGACCTGCCGTCACCCGATACTTCGCTGAGAATCTCCCGCATCGCGAAAGAGCCCCTGGTCCAAGGGCGGCTGACTACGATTGCCGCCATCGTGCCCGCGGCTACGAGAGGGCTCTCCATGGTCCGGCGCCGACGTCTCGCCTCCGAGCTGCGGCGGCTGCGCGAGGCCGCCCATCTGACGTGCGATGAGGTGGCCGCGGAGCTGGACTGCTCGGCATCGAAGATTAGCCGGATCGAGACAGGACGCACGTCGGCGTCCCCGCGGGACGTCCGCGACCTGCTCGGCATCTACGGCGCCCCTGACGCCGTGCGCGACAGCCTCATCCAGCTGGCCCGTGAGTCCCGGCAGAAGGGCTGGTGGCAGGGCTACGGCGACAGCGTCCAGCCGCACCTGGCGACCTACCTCGGGATGGAGAGCGAAGCCTCGGAGATCAGGCAGTACGGCATGGCCCGCATGCCGATCCTGCTGCAGACCGAGGACTACGCCCGCGCTGTCGTCACGGCCGGCCGGGCTGGCACGGGCAGGTATCCGGGTACTGCGGACCGGGTGGTCGAGATCCTGATGGAGCGCCAGCGGCTCGCCGCAGCCAGTCCGCCTCAGGTGCGGGTGGTCCTGGACGAGGCCGCGCTGCGCCGTCAGGTCGGCGGCCGGGAAGTCATGCGCGAGCAGATCGGGCGCCTCATCGACCTGAGTTCGACGGGGACCACGCTCGTGCAGTTCATCCCGTTCAGCAGTGGCGCGTACGCCGCCTTTGACCTGCCGTTCGTGATCCTGGGCTTTCCCGACCCTGCCGACCCCGATGTTGCGTGCATCGGATATCAGACGGGTGTGCTGTGGATCGAGGACATGGCCGAGGTCGATCGGTACAACATGTGCTTCCGCCATCTGCAGGCAGCAGCGCTATCTCCCGACGACTCGGCGACGCTGATGACCTCGGTGCTGAAGGAGCTCTGACCCTCGACGCACGGGCCTATTCCGCGGGGCGCACGGACCGGACAATGTGATCGGATCGCACGACAAGACAGGACCAGCGCATGACCAGGCTCGTGACAGCTCTCCTCGCCGCGGCCGCCTGCGGTCTGATCGCCGGCTGCGGGCCGGCCAGCTCAGGCGTGCCGCCGTCTCGGTACCTGGTGTGCTCAGACGTCGCGGGTCCGTGCGCGGGCGTGACACCCAGGCACGAACCGTCGTCGCTCCTGATGTCCGGCGGCGGCAGCCTGTACGCGAAGGGCATCACCTGGACCGGGTGGGGCACCGCTACCGCCACCGGGCACGGCACGGCCGAGGAGAACAACTGCCAGCCCGACTGCGCACAGGGGACTTTCAGCGCCTACCCGGTCACGATCATCCTGACCAAGCCTCGGCCGTGGCACCATGACGTGGTCTATACCAGCGCCGCGTATTCGATACCGAGCCTGAACCAGCACTTCACGTTCGCCGCCGGACTGACGCCCGCCCCGCCGCCACCGTCTGCCCCGCCGGTTCCGTAACGCTCACGGCCGCCGCTCGCATCACGTACGACGGAACGGGCAGCGAAAGGATTGCCAGGCTTGCCGAACCTGCGGCGTGGCTGCTCTTTGCAGGAGCTGGCGAGCCATCACCATCCGCTGGATCTGGTTGGTCCCTTCGTAGATCTGCGTGATACCGGAGCTGCGGGCAGTTTCCGCAGGTAGACGCCATGCCATGAGGGCTGATGTCAGCACGGATCCAGCACCGCTGATTTGCCGGGACGCGATCCGTAGATGCCGTCAGGCGCGCCACTCCGGAAGGCTCGCCCTGGCTCGCCCGGCCAGTTCCCGCAACGGTGCGAGGATCAGTCCGACGGCCTGTGCGGTTCCAGCCAGGACGATCGGCGCTCCCGGGTGGGTGCACGTCCCGACGATGAAGTGCGTCATCTGCTTCCACGCGTGCGACGTCTTTGTGGTGCACATGGGCGGCGGGAACAGCAGGTAGGCCCGCACGGCCGGGTTGGATGCACCAGCTTGCTCCAGCAGCCGCAAGGCCGGCTCATGCAGGAGGGATGAGGCCGACGTCTGTCGGGTAGCTGCGGTGATCATGGCAGCGATGGTGGCGATCTCGGACATGATGGCCAGTTGGTCGCGCACCTGGCAGATGCTGTCGAACGGCACTTGCTCGATGTGCGGGCGGGCGGTCAGCGGCTGGCCGGCCGACCCGGCGGCGAGCGGCAGGCCTGCTCGTTCCGCCTGGCGCAGCCGCCGGCCGAGTCCGGCGAGGGCGGTCTGGCCGGGAAGTTCTGTTTCTTTCCCGGGCCGGGCGTTGCGACCGCCGACAGCGCTAATTGGCCGGGGTGGGGTTGGCTTGCTGGCGAGTGTCGACGCCGCGGCCACGGACGGGATGATTGGCGGCGACGTGGACCTCGCATGATCTGGCGCGCGCGACGTAGAGTTGCAGGACGCCGCCTCGCAGGTCGTCGGGGGTGAACCGCCGGGCGCTGGCCGAGGTCCTGAACGCTTCGGGGCAGAGGGCTTCCAGTTCGTCGTCGTGTACCGCTCTGGCGGTAGCCGTGATATAGACGGCCTCGGCCTGGCCGGCGGGCGCTGTGGAGTCGAAGATCACGATCTCGGTTCCGGGGCGCTCTGCCAGGTTGCGCGAGTGCTGTGCCTCTGGGGAGGAGACCCAGTAGAAGTCTGAGTGCCGTGCGGGGGTGTAGTACACCGGCGACAGCCGCGGCCGGCCGCCGGGATCGGTCGTCGCCAGCGTCATGTACTGGTTGGCGTCGATCACCCGCCGCGCCATCGCGTTGAGGCCGGGATCGCCGCCGGTCAGCGGGCCGGGCCCTGCCGGGCTCCTCCGGTAAGTGATCGCAAGGTCGTCCTCCCAGATGGACCCGTCACGGGAGAGCTGGCCGTGGCCGGTGATCGTGTCGCCGTCCTCGCTGAGGACACCGGTGAATCGCTGGCTGAACCCGGGTGCGTCGTTCCAGAATCGCCAGGTGCCCGCGGTGATGCTGGCCGCGAATGTCCGGTGCACGCCGCGGGGGTCGAAGTAGTGCATGGACGGCTTCCCGTCGATGATCCCGGTGACCGCGATCGCATCGGGAATCTCTGGATGGTCGTAGTGCGAGCGCCAGATCAGGAACCGCTGATCCTCGAGCCACTCGAACGTGGCATGTCCGGTCACGACGATGCCGGGAAGCGCCGGGTGAATGGCCTCGGTCGCCCACCTGCCGGCCAGCCGCTGCCAGCCCTGAAGCCCAGGGTGCTGTGTGTGTGACTGCATCGCATCCTCCCTCTGCGTGATTACGTGCGTGACCATAAGACCGGGCACCCGCCGGGGCGGCCGGCCAGCCTGGCTGGCCGGCCGCTTCGATTGAAGGCGGGGTGACGGTGCCAGGTCCGCGCACAGGCCTGCCCCGCGGGTGAGCGGGATGACTTACGGCTACTTGATAACCTGGTAGGTGAGGTGGGTGACGTGCGGGTTGCCGGAAGCCTCGGTGACGAGAAGCTCGACCGGCTTGGCCAGGTGATCGAAGAGCCGGATACCGCGCCCCAGCACGACCGGCGCCAGGTCGACATGGATGGCATCGAGGAGCCCCAGTTGCAGGCACACCTGGGTGACACTGGGCGCACCGACCACGACGTCCTTACCGCCGGCGATCTTCCGTGCCACGTCGATGGCCTTCGGGACCCCGTCGGTCACGAACGTGAACGGCGAACCTTCCCTGTCGGCCCATTCTTCAGGGACCCGGTGGGTCAGCACGACCACCGGCACGTCCATCGGGTGCCTGCCGCCCCATGCGTGCGCGAGGTCGAAGGTCCGCCGCGCGGTCACCAGCACCCCGGCACCGCGGCCGGCTTCCTCGATAAACTCGGCGGCTTCGCGGTTCATCGCGACCGCGTGGTTTCCGACCATGACCTCGGCGTTCGTACCGCCCGCCGAATACCACTTGAAGACCTCTTCAACGCCGTCGTCCGGGTCGGCGACGAAGCCGTCCAATGACATCGAGAATCCGGCGATTACCTTGCTCATTGATTTACCTCCTGGCTGTGGTTTTGGCTTGGCGCCTTCGGACCGGATAACCAGCCCCGCTAAAGGGAACTGGCGTCACCACGAAGCTCTGGGCATTTATGTGCCGCGGCTCATGTGCGCTTGTAGTCGAGGGTGTTGCCGGGTCGTACGCGTCTTTACCGGGACCAGCCGGGCCCGTTTGCGTGGAGGATATGCACGGCGCACGCCGTCGGGCACGCCGCCGCCGCGCTATCGGTGAGCTCGATGTCGCCGTTGCCGTAATAGCCGGACGGCGGCCGACCTGTTTTTTCTCATCGGCGATGAAGCCGTCGGCCGACGCCGCGTTGCGCATCATGACAGTACCCACCGCATCTCCTTTCTGTTCCGGGAACTTGACCTAGCTCATCGCTCTCGGGCCGTCGCTCGCCGGATCACGCGGAACCCGATGTGTGTCGCTGCCGGGGTAACCAACACCCGGGTGCGTTCCAGGGTGATCGATGAGCCGAGCCGGCCGAACAGCGGCGTGCCGCCACCGACCAGGACCGGGATCACGTGCACGCGGATCTCGTCGACCAAGCCGAGCGGGAGCGCCTGCTGCATGACGGTCGCGCCGTGCAACTGAACGGTCTTACCGCCGGCCGCGTTCTTGGCCTGCTCGATCGCGCTGGCCACACCGTCGGTGACGAACGTGAACACCGGCGGGTACGGCGTGGCCGGCCTGTCGTGGGTTACCACGAAGCACGGGGTATCACCGAGAGGTCCGCCCTCGCCCCAGCCGCCCTCGCCTTCGTTCTTGTCGAACGACTTGCGGCCCATCACAACCGCGCCCGTCCCATCGATCAGCTCATCCAGGATGACCCGGTCGTCGAAGGTCGCCGCGCCGGACAGCCAGTCGTGCAGCATCCCGGCGCCGTCGCCGAAGGGGTTCTCGCGGCTGTCGTTTGGGCCGGTGACGTACCCGTCGAGCGAGACGGACATGTCGCAGATCACAAGTGCCATGGGTGGTTTCCTCTCGGTATCGGATAGGCCGGGCACGCTGACCGGGTGACAGGCGCTCGCCCGCCGGATGGATCGTCGGCTCATATGCTGTTTCAGGCGCCGGGGAACGCCTCGACGTCGATTGTGCTGTCCACCCTGTCGCCGATGATGATCTTGGTGCCGTCGGCGGTGTGCGCGGGATCAATCACCCACGTCCCTGCGATCCAGTCGGCAGGCACCGGCGCCGCCGGGATGGCGGTGACATCCGGAGTAGTGGTGGTGGTGGTCATCTTGTAGGTCCCTTCTTGATCGCGCTGGCCACCGGCCTTTCAGCGGGGGCCAGAGCGCTGGACGGAGTGCGGTCATCAGGGCGGGCACGACCGCGCCGCGGGCAGGAACGCCGATGATCAACCGCCCTGCGCGGTCGGCGCTTGCTGGATTAGGTGGTCGGCGCTGGCCTGTGCGCCGACCCCGCCGTGGGAGGTCGGCCCGTGCCCGGGCGGTGCTGCGCCCTGGCCGAGACGGCGAGTTCGGCGAGCCCGATCACCGGCAGGACTGCCATCAGGCGAGTCCGGACCTCCCGGTCGAACTGTTTCCTGCCTCGTCACGGCGCTGCCGTGGTCATGCGCTGGCATAGCGGGCGAGCAGGGGCACGAGCGCTTGGGCGTTGGGGCTTCCCCAGCCGGTGACCGGGTCCCATCCGGGTGCTGCCCGGTAGCCGGTGACGGTCCGCGTGGCGAACGTCACCGTGTTGCTGCCCGTGGTCACGTCGTGAAATGCCTTGGTCGTACTGGGCGCTGCGGCCGATCTGGTACAGGGCGGGGTTGACGAAGCCGAGGTCCCGGCGGGCGTACTGGTCGGCGAGGGCGATGACCGCCGCCCATAGCGGAGTGGCGACGCTGTTCCCGCCGCCCGCGACGAGGTAGTTCTGGCCGCCCTCGGTGAAGGCGAGAGCCATGCCGGTCGCGGGGTCAGCGTCGGCGGCCACATCGGGCACGCCCCGGGTGGTCCCCGTGCCGCCGATGCCGTCCTGGTAGGCGGGCCGGGAGAACAGCCGGCTAAAGCCGCCGCCGCCGGCGTTCGGTCCGCCCGCCGAGAGAGGGGTGTTCCATGCGGTCTCGCCGATGTAGGCACCGGCTGTCCGGCTGGCCCGCAGGCTCGTGCCGCCTACGGCCAGCGCGAGCGGGTCCGAGGCGGGCAGGTCCACCCCGTTGACCTTGGTGGAGCCGGTCCCAGGCGGACACGCGGTGGCGGCTGCGCCGAAGTCGCTCGCCGAGACGGTCACGGTTACGCGGTCGCGCTGCGCGGATTGCAAGACTGAGTTCCATTGGGCGGCCTGAGCCGGGGTGAAGCACTGCTCTCCCGCACCTGCGCTGAACGAGATCACGCCGCCCTGCGTGAGGCCGAGACGCAGGGCGGCGACGGCGGCCGCGCTCACCGTGCCGGTGCTGGCCGTGTCCGCGGACGGAATCAGGACCTCCTTGATGGCAGCGCCGGGAGCGAGCGCGTGCACGATCTCGGTGTCCGCCACTTCCTCGGCAGACGCCTCCCAGGGTGCCGCCACGTGCGCGAGGGTGTTCACGACCTGCAACTGCATGGCCGGCAGGCCGAACAGGCGGTCAAATTGCGCCAGGTCCTGCCGGATGTCGCTCGCCGTCGGAGGCACTTGGCTGCCGGTGGTCGCCGACGGCGGGAGTTCCGGCAGCACGACGGTTTGCCCGCGGCCGGTGATCCCGCGGTCGAGCAGCGGCTGGATACCGTAGGCGACGCGGAGTTGCTTCGGTGTGTAACACGGCTGCTGGCTGCTCAGGCAGTCACTAGCGACCGCACCGGGCGGACTGGCCGTCGTGGCCGTTCCCGTGCTCGCGCCGGTCAGCAGGTGCTCGCAGGCGGCATTAGCCTGCGCCGCCGGGCCGCTGGCGTTGCCGTCTTGACGCACGGTAGACCGGGAGCCGGCCGATGGATTGGGGATGGGGAAGTCCGGCAGTTCGTGGGCTCGCATGCAGTGCGCGTAGGCGAGGAGCTGCTGGTAGCTCGCCGACACGGTCGCGGCAGGTGCGTCGGTGGACCCGAAATGGACATGCACGACGCTGCATGCTGGCATCAGCAGGGTGACGGCCGCTGCGACGGCGAGGGCCCGCGCACGCCGCAGCCCCCGGTTGCCGCCGGTCCTGGCATTCATCGCAGCCTCCTCAAAGGCGGAGTGGGGCATCGCTTCCTGTTGTACAGAATGGGAGGTGACGCCGCGGTGACCGGAAATGTCACCCGGCTGTCACCTCCGGGCTGCGATCTTGGGCGCAGACGGCGGCATCCGGTGGCAAATGAAGCGGGCAGGCGATGCGGGTTCTGGTGACCGAGGACGATGAGGTGCTGGCCCTGGCGGTGGCCGCCGGACTGCGCCGGGAAGGGATGGCCGTCGACGTGGCCCTGGACGGCGCCGCGGCCCTGGAGCGCCTCGCGGTCAACCGCTATGACGTGCTGGTGCTCGATCGGGACCTGCCTGGCGCGCACGGCGACGACGTCTGCCGGGCCCTCGCTGCGGGCCGGTCCGAGTGCAGGGTGCTGATGCTCACCGCGGCGAGGTCGGTCAGGGAGCGGGTCGAGGGCCTCGGGCTCGGTGCCGATGACTACTTGCCGAAGCCGTTCGACTTCGCGGAACTCGTGGCCCGCATCCGGGCCCTTGGCCGGCGTGCCACCGCGCCGCTGCCCCCCAGCCTCACCTGCGGTGAGCTGCGCCTGGACCCGGCCCGCCGGGTCGCCGTCCGCGCCGGGCGGCGGCTGCCGCTGACTCCTAAGGAACTGGCCGTGCTGGAATGCCTGCTCGCCGCGGACGGACGGCCGGTCCCGGCCGAGGAACTGCTCGAACGGGTGTGGGACGAAGCCGCTGACCCCTTCACCACCACCGTGAAAACCACGATCGGCCGGCTGCGGGCCAAGCTCGGCGACCCGCCGGTGATCCACACTGTCAGGGAGAGCGGCTACCGCATCGGAGGACCATGATGCCTGATCCCCGCCCGGGCCGCGGTTCCGTGCGCCGACTGCTGCCCAGCCGCTCCGCCCGGTTGCGTCTCACCGTCCTGTACGGCGCGGCGTTCGTGGTGTGCGGCGCATGCGGTGCGGCCGTCATCGCCGTTACCTTCGCGCTCTACGGGCATCTGGCTCCCCAGGTGCATCCCCAGCGAGCGGCAGGGACGGCGGGCGTGCGACCGGGCACATCGTTCACGTCTGCGCCTGCCCGGGCGGCTCCGGGGGTACACGTAACGGTGGCGGGACTCGGGCAGGTCAACCTGGGCCGGCAGCAGTTGCTGGTCATCTCCGTCAGCGTCTCCGCGTGTTTCCTGGTGACCACCGCCGCACTCGGCTGGCTGCTGGCCGGCCGGGTGCTGCGCCCGCTGAGCACGATCACTGCCGCGGCCCGGCGGATCTCCGCAAGCAGCCTCCACGAGCGGCTGGCCCTGCACGGGCCCGACGACGAGCTCAAGGAACTTGCGGACACCCTCGACAGCTTGTTCACGCGGCTTGAGGCATCCTTTGAAGCTCAGCGGCGCTTCGCCGCCAACGCCTCGCACGAGCTGCGCACCCCCCTCACCAGGGAACGCACCCTGCTCCAGGTCACCCTCGCCGACCCGGACGCCACCCCGGGCATCTGGCAGGCCGTCGGCAGGAAACTGCTCGCCTCCAACGCCGAGACCGAAAGCCTTATCGAGGCGCTGCTCATCCTGGCGAGCAGTGAAGTCGGCAGCGGCGAGCGTGAGCCGCTCGACCTGGCCGCCATCGCCGGCGCCGTCGTAGAGGCCGCCCGCCCCACGGCCGGCCGCCTCACCTTGCAGGTCCAGGCCGACACCCAGCCCGCCCCTCTCGACGGCGACCCGCTCCTGCTCCATCAGTTGGCCGCCAACCTGATCGACAACGCCGTCCGGCACAACGTCCCCGGCGGCGACATCCAGGTCGCCACCGGGACGAGCCACGGCCGCGCCGTCCTGTCGGTGGCCAACTCCGGGCCGTCCATCCCGCCCGCCGAGGTCGAGCGCCTGTTCCAGCCCTTCCAGCGGCTCGGCCCGCGCCGCGCCTGCCGCGACGGCGGCCACGGCCTCGGCCTGTCCATCGTCCGCGCCATCGCCACCGCCCACGCCGCCGCCATCACCGCCCGGCCCCGCCCCGGCGGCGGCCTCGCCATTGACGTCACCTTCCCCCCGCCCACTAGGCGACCGGTCTGAGGCGCTGCGGGAAGAGACTGCCGGGATACCGCAACGGCGCGCTGCGATGCCGGCCCCTGCACATGTCAACCATCCTGGGTTCACCAGCGTCTATGCGGGATGCCGGCCGGCGGGATCCGCCGCCACTGCGGGGCTCCCGGGGACTCAAATCGGGACGGCTGTCGTGACAACCCCGAACTCGTTCGCCGGCCGCGCGCTCATGTCAAGCGGTAGGGCGCCACCCCCGGACGGCCGAGTCTTCCGGACTGTGAGGGCGGCATCCTCCAGGACCTCGGCTACAACGAGGTCTGGACCGAGGCCAGTAAGCGGGCCCTCAGGCGACACCAGAAATGACGCAGAGGAGCGGACTCTTAATCCGCGCTCGAAAGCCGCAGGTCATCGTGCCAGTTCCCGCCGCTCTACCGATGCATTACGGCCCGACGGGCAGGGTACGGTCTTCGTCGTATACCTGGCGCCCGTGCCGTGCGGCGTGCCAGGAACTGGCACATGGACTTCAATCACTAGCTGTCCTGCGCTGCGGTTGTGGTTACGCCAGCGGCCTCTTGGCGGGTTCATGATCGCGGACGCTGTCCGCTTACCTGTATCGGCCCGGTACCACAAGGGTTCGTCAGACTGGCTTGAGATGGCGCGGTTACCGGTCCCGGGGCGTGCCTGATTGTGCTTCCTGCCTTGATAGCTGCCGGTCCTGCGAACGGGCTGGCGGGTCAAGGGGCGCGTAGCGCCCGCGCAG
>JBAUAR010000092.1:0-11409 GCA_049675875.1 Streptosporangiaceae bacterium | reverse complement strand
GCCCATGTGCTCCGCGAGCAAGCCAAGGAAATGCGGGTGCGGCGCCGTCAGCGAGCCGAGGCGCAAGCCCAGAAGGTTCCGGTGAAGATGACCTTCCCGCTGATCGGTTGCCTGCTCCCGGCCCTCTTCGTCGTCGTCCTGGGAGCAGGGGTCATCGAGATCGTCCATACGCTCTTGCCCGCGTTCAAGAAGTAGGAGGTGTCGTGGCGCTACCATCCGGCCGTCGGAGGCTTGACGTTGGCAGGCTCATCATGGTGCCGGCGTTCGCCGTGGTGGTTGCTGCCGATGTGTTGAGCCTGGACCACGGCGCCCACACTGGAGCCGCTGGCGGGCTGCGGTCAGCCGGCATCGTGCTCACTATTGCCTTCTACGCGCTGGCCATCTGGTGCTACCTGCGGCGCGGTCCGGCGGCCGCGACCAGCAGATCGCTGACGGCCCACGGGGCGGCGATTGCTGCCACGTGGCTAGCGTTCGTGCTTCCCCTGCTGCATGGCGCGCCGTCTGCGCCGGGACGCCAGGCTCTTGCTGATGTCCTGCTGACGTGCGGCATGGTCTGGGCCGTGTGGTCCCTGCGCTACCTCGACCGCAACGTATCCGTGCTCGCTCAGGCTCGTGACGTCGTCGTGCGGGGGCCGTACCGCTGGATGCGTCATCCCCTCTACGTGGGCGAGCTCGTGTCCACGCTCGGGCTTGCCATCGCCGCCAACAGCTACCTGGCACTAGGGCTGTGGGTCGCGCTGTGCGGGCTGCAGGCCTACCGAGCCATGCGGGAGGAGCAGGTGCTGCTGCAGGCCTGCGCGGCTTATCGCAGCTATCAAAGCCGCACCGCAGCGCTGCTGCCGGGGGTCTCGCTGAGACGGGTGCCAGGTGTCACCTATCGACGTTCCTAGGTAACGACGACGAAAGTCTGCTCGTACGCAAGAAGTGATGAGGGGGTGGGCCGGATGGCAGAGGAAGCTGGTGCGCCGCTGTCACGGCGTGTACCAGGTGCGGCTCGTCGGGCTTCCGGTAGGCCCGCCAAGCCGGACCTGTCCGACGCTGTGCTGCACCGGATGCAGGCCGCGATCCATGCTGAGCGTGGGCAGGCTGAACCACCACGCCCGGACGACCCGAATACGGAGCCGCTGCCGCGAGTGACGGCGGTTGGATCGCCGGGCAAACGCGGGGCGAGGCACTCACAGAGCCCGTCCGGCCTGCCGCCGGATCCTGTGGTGCTGCCCGGCCAGGAGGCAGTGCCCGAAGCCGTTGCCGAGCCACCTCAGGTGGCCGAGCCCCCGCTGCGCATCGCGAAGGCTCTGCGTGTCGTGGCTCCCGAGACACCGGCTGCCGCGGAGCCGGAGCCGCCGGTTCGGTTGGAGCCGCCCGCTGCGGCTGTGTGGGCCAATTCGGCGGAGCCGCCCGTTACGCCACCGTCACCGCCCGCCGCCGAGCCACCGCCACCGCCGAGGCCGATGTTCGCCGCCACGTCGGAATCCGGGCCCACGCCGGGCTCGATCGGCTGGCTGTGGCCAGAGGAAACGGCGACCCAAGGCGGCGGCGGCGGCCCGCGATGGCGGCCACCACGACGCCGGGGCTATCGCGTTGCGACGCTGGCCGCCCTAGGCGCCATCGTGCTCGTAGGGGCGGGAATCGGCCTCGGAGTGGCACTGCATTCCACTCCGGTCGCCGGAGCCGTGGACGGCAAATCAACTCCCAAGCCAACTGCGCGGCCTTCTCCCAGCGTCGATCCGACGCCTTCCGCCGCACCTGCTTCGCCCAACCCTGGCGGGCTGGCTGCCAGCCTCACAGCGGCGGCGGCCTGGGTCAATCAGCAGGTGGGTTCGGGCATGCTCGTCGCATGCGATAACCAGACGTGTGCTGCGCTGACGGCAGCCGGGTTTCCCGTCGCCCAGCAAGTTCAGGTCCAGTTGAATCCGCAATCAGTGGCAACCGCCAACGTCCTCGTTGTGGACCCGGTCGTCCGCTCCTATCTCAGCGGGAACCCCGCCCTCGCCAACTACGTCACGCCGACGATCCTGGCCAGCTTCGGCCAGGTCACCATCCAGGTGGTCGATCCGAATGGAGCGGCCGCTTACCAGACCGCGCTGAGCGAGGACGTGCAGGCCCGCATACAGCTCGCCCAGCAGCTGCTGAACAGCGGTCAGCTCAAGGCGTCGGCGGGGGCCGAGACCGACCTCGAGGACGGCTACGTTGACCCGCGTCTCCTGCTCGCGCTCCAGTCCCTCGCCGATCAGGAGCCGATCGATGTGCTGGCTTTTGAAGACGCCGATCCAGGCGCAGGCGCTGGTGCAGGGGCCCCGTACCGCGCGGTCGTCCTGGCAGAGTCAGATCCAGCCGCCGGAATGTCACCGTCGGCGTACCGTCAGTGGCTGGCTCAGGTGGTGGGCGCGGATGCCACCTTCCCTGTCTACCTGAAGGCCGGGCCGGTGACGCTACCAGACGGCCAGGCTGCGGGCGGGATCGAGTATGGCGCGCCGACTCCGCTCGGCCTGCTCGGCTCTGGCTGACGGCGGAGCGGTCCGAGCCGCTGGTCCGCTGCCACAGCTTCCGCTCGCGGGAGCTGTGGCAGCTGCCGACCGGGCTATCTAACGTTGCGGCACAAGGACGAAATGGCCACCGATGAGCGGCGGAGTCCTGAATATCTGGGCGCACTGGCCCAGAGTGACCCCGGGCACACCGAACCGTCGTGTAGCGTATACGTTGAGCAGGACGAGATCTTTGCTGCAGTGTCGCAGCACACCCACCGTGAGGTAAATCTAGCGTGAGCCTTCGTCGGCACCTCGTACTTATTATCACGTAGCGCGAACCCGCCCGAGGGCTCGCGCTACCACCTCTTTGCCGGTCCGGCAGGGAGGTTTTTTGTTGGCACAGCAGGCAGACGGACCAGCTAAAGGAGCAAGACCAGTGGAAGAGCTCACCGGCGCCCAGGCACTCGTTCGCAGCCTCGAACGGCAGGGCGTCGAGGTAGTCTTCGGGCTTCCGGGCGGCACGATCCTGCCCACCTACGACCCGCTGCTGTCCTCCCGGCTCCGGCACATCCTCGTCCGGCACGAGCAGGGCGCTGGCCACGCCGCCGAGGGCTACGCCTGGGCGACCGGCAAGCCCGGCGTGTGCATCGCCACCAGCGGCCCCGGCGCGACGAACCTGGTCACCGCGATCTCGGATGCCTACATGGACTCGGTGCCGATGGTCGCCATCACCGGCCAGGTGGGGCGCAGCCTCATCGGCACGGACGCCTTCCAGGAAGCCGACATCACCGGCATCACGCTGCCGATCACCAAGCACAACGAGCTGGTGACCGATCCCGAGCGGATCCCCGCCGCGATCGCCGAGGCCTTCCACATCGCCACCACCGGGCGGCCAGGCCCGGTCCTGGTCGACGTGCCGAAGGACGTGCAGCAGGCCACCGCGCCGTGGCGGGTGGCCGACTGGCCACCGCCGATGAACCTGCCTGGCTACCAGCTGCCCGCGCCGCCGAGCTACGCCGCCATCCAGGCCGCCGCCCAGTTGCTGCTGCAGGCCCGCCGGCCGGTGCTGTACGTCGGTGGCGGCGTGGTCAAGTCGGACTCGCACGCCGACCTGATGCGGCTCGCCGAGCTCGCCGAGGCACCCGTCACCACCACGCTGATGGCGCGCGGCGCCTTCCCCGACACCCACCGGCTGGCGCTCGGCATGCCCGGCATGCACGGCACTTATCCCGCCGTCGCGGCGCTCCAGGAGGCCGACCTCATCGTGGCGCTCGGCGCCCGGTTCGACGACCGGGTCACGGGCAAGCTGGCCGACTTCGCGCCGCGCGCCAGGATCGTGCACGCCGACATCGACCCGGCCGAGATCGGTAAGAACCGCGCGCCCGACGTGGCCATCGTGGGTGACCTGCGGCTCACCATGGCCGGGCTGGCCGACGCGGTCGGCGCCGCGATCGCGAGCGGGGCGGCCCCGCAGACCGGCGACTGGCGGGCCGTGCTCGACGGCTGGAAGCGGCAGTTCCCGCTCCGCTACACCCAGCACCCGGACGGCCCGCTGAAGCCGCAGTACGTCACCGAGCGGCTATCGGCCCTGACCGGGGGCAACGCAATCATCGTGGCCGGGGTGGGCCAGCACCAGATGCACGCGTCGCAGCACTACACCTTCACCAGGCCGCGCAGCTGGATCAATTCCGGCGGGGCCGGCACGATGGGGTTCGCGGTTCCGGCCGCGATGGGCGCCCAGGTTGGCCGGCCGGGCGAGACCGTGGTCGCGATCGACGGCGACGGCTGCTTCCAGATGACTGCGCAGGAGCTGGCGACGTGCGCGATCGAGAAGATCCCCATCAAGGTGCTGATCTTCAACAACGGGTTCCTCGGCATGGTCCGGCAGTGGCAGGAGCTGTTCTACGACGAGCGGTACTCCTCGGTCGAGCTCGGCACCGCCATCCCCGACTACGTGAAGCTGGCCGAGGCGTACGGCTGTGTCGGGCTGCGCTGCGACCGGGCCGACGAGGTGGACGCCGTGCTGGACAAGGCGCTCGCGCCGAGTGACGTGCCGGTGGTCGTGGACTTCCGCACCCACGACCGGGAGGGCGTGTTCCCCATGGTGGCGGCCGGCCGGCCGAACGACGAGATCGTGCTGGGCCCGGAGTTCAGCGCCGACGAGCAGCGCGCCGCGACGCGCCGGGAAATGGAGCCGTGATGAGTACCCACACGCTGTCCGTGCTGGTGGAAAACAAGCCTGGCGTGCTGACCCACGTCGCCGGGATGTTCTCGCGGCGCGCCTTCAACATCGCCTCCCTGGCAGTCGGGCCGACGCATGACGAGCGGGTGAGCCGGATGACCATCGTGGTGGACGGCGCGTCTACCAGCGTCGACCAGGTGCGCAAGCAGCTGGAAAAGCTCATCCGGGTGCTCAAGGTGGTCGAGCTCGCCGACGACGCGGCGATCGAGCGCGAACTCGCGCTGATCAAGGTCCGCGTCGAGCCGTCGCTGCGCGGCCAGCTGCTGGAGGTGGCCAATGTGTTCAGTGCGAACGTCGTCGACATGGGCCCGACGACGCTCGTGCTCGAGGCCGTCGCCAGCCCCGCCAAGCTGGACGCCCTGCTGGCCATGCTCGACAGCTACGGCACCTGCGAGCTGGTCAGGACCGGCCGCATCGCGCTGGCCCGCGGGGCCAGCGTGATCACCGACGAGCCCGGCGCGTCCGTGCCTGATCCGGCTGCGCTGGCAGCGACTGCGGCCCGGCGAGCCGAGACCGCCGCCTGACGACCCCGTTCCCTGATAGCCGGTTTTCATCGTTGACCGAGAGGACGTTTCCACCATGGCCACCGTCTACTACGACACCGACGCAGATCTTGGGCTCATCCAGTCCCGCAAGATCGCCGTGCTCGGCTACGGCTCGCAGGGCCACGCGCACGCGCTGAGCCTGCGCGACTCCGGCTGCGACGTGCGGGTCGGGCTGCCCGCGGGCTCCCGGTCCCGCAAGCGCGCCGAGGCGGCCGGACTGGAGGTGACCACGCCGGAGCAGGCCAGCTCGTGGGCCGACCTGATCATGGTGCTGGCGCCGGACACCACCCAGCGCAGGCTGTACGCCGAGGCGATCGAGCCGAACCTGCGGCCGGGCGACGCGCTGTTCTTCGCTCACGGGTTCAACATCCACTTCGGCTACATCACCCCGCCGGACACCGTCGACGTCGCGATGGTTGCGCCCAAGGCACCCGGTCACCTGGTGCGTCGCCAGTACGAGGAGGGCCACGGCACCCCGGTACTGGTGGCGGTCGAGCAGGATGCCACCGGCAAGGCGTGGAACCTGGTCAAGTCGTACGCGGCCGCGATCGGTGGCACGAAGGCCGGCGCGCTGGTCACCACGTTCCAGGAGGAAACCGAGAGCGATCTGTTCGGCGAGCAGGCAGTGCTGTGCGGCGGCGTCACCGCGCTGGTGAACGCCGGGTTCGAGACCCTGGTCGGGGCCGGCTACCAGCCGGAGGTCGCCTACTTCGAGTGCCTGCACGAGCTCAAGCTCATCGTCGACCTCATGTACGAGGGCGGCGAGTCGTGGATGCGCTACTCGGTCAGCGACACCGCCGAGTACGGCGACCTGACGCGCGGTCCGCGGGTGATCGGCGACGCGACCCGGCAAGCCATGGCGAAGCTGCTGGCCGACATCCAGTCCGGCGAGTTCGCCCGCGAGTGGGTAGCCGAGGACGACGCCGGCCGGCCCAACTTCGAGCGGCTGCGCGCCGAGGCCCGGACCGCCCAGGTCGAGCAGGTCGGCAAGCCGCTGCGCGCCATGATGAGCTGGCTCGGTTCGGCCGCCAAGGAGATGGAGGACTGATGGCCGGGCAGGTAGCCGGCACTGACGTAGCCGGCGGCGGCGTATCAGCGGGGAACGGCGGGAGCCACCGGGTCCATGTGATCGCCCACCTGCCCGGTGACGGGGTTGGCCCCGAGGTGACCGACGTCGCGCGAGCCTGCGTGGACGCGGTCGGCGGTCGGCACGGCTTCGCCGTGGACTGGCGGCCGTGCGAGCTGGGCGGGCGGCACTACCTGGCCACCGGGGAGGTGCTGCCGGATGCGGCGCTGGCCGACTTGCGCCGCTGCGACGCGATCCTGCTGGGCGCCGTCGGCACGCCAGAGGTGCCGCCGGGCGTACTGGAGCGCGGCCTGCTGCTGCGGCTGCGGTTCGAGCTTGACCTGTACATCAACCTGCGGCCGTCCAAGCTGCGGCCGGGGGTCGCGGGAGCGGTCGGCAAGCACCAGCCGTCCGACCTGGACTTCGTCATCGTCCGGGAGAACACCGAGGGCCTGTACGCGGGCGCGGGCGGCACCGTGCACCGGGGCAGCGAATTTGAGACCGCGACCGAGGAGTCGCTGAACACGCTCGGCGGCGTGCGCCGGTGCGTGCGGTACGCAGCGTCGCTCGCCGCGTCCCGGTCCGGGCGGCTCACCCTGGTGCACAAGACCAACGTGCTCACCCACGCAGGCGACCTCTGGCACCGGGTGGCGCGCGCGGTCGCGGCCGAGGCCGGCGTCGAGCTGAGTTACGCGCACGTCGACGCGGCGTGCCTGTGGATGGTCGACGACCCGAAGCGGTTCGATGTGATCGTCACCGACAACCTGTTCGGCGACATCATCTCCGACCTTGGCGCGGCGCTGACCGGCGGTCTCGGGTACGCGCCGAGCGGCAACCTGAACCCGGACCGCACCGGGCCGTCGATCTTTGAGCCGGTGCACGGGTCGGCACCCGACATCGCCGGGAAGGGCCTCGCCAACCCGGCCGGCGCGGTGCTATCGGCCGGGCTCATGCTCGCGCACCTCGGTGAGGATGCCGCTGCGGCCGAGCTGGACGCGGCGGTCAGCGCGGTGCTGGCGGCGGGGGCGCCGGGCAGCACGGGCGAATGGGAGAAAGCATTGCTGGCGCACCTTGGCGCCGACGGGGGGACGGACTGATGAGCACCGACGCGGCGACTGGAAGGGTCGAGATCTACGACACGACGCTGCGGGACGGCTCGCAGCAGGTCGGGCTGGACCTGACCGTCGCCGACAAGCTGCGGGTGGCGCTCGCGCTCGATGCGCTCGGCGTGGACGTCATCGAGGGCGGCTGGCCGGGCTCCAACCCCAAGGACGCCGAGTTCTTCGAGCGGGTCAAGGAGCTGGAGTTCCGTAACTCGACGCTGGCCGCGTTCGGTGCGACCCGGCTGCCCGGCCGGCTCGTCGAGGACGACGCCTCGCTGGCCGCGTTGCTCGCGGCGGACACCCCGATCGTGACGCTGGTCGGCAAGTCGTGGACGCTGCACGTCGATGAGGCGCTGCGCACCACCAGGGCGGAGAACGTCGCGATGGTGGCCGACTCCATCGCCTATATGGCGGCGGCCGGACGTCGGGTGGTGTTTGACGCCGAGCACTTCTTTGACGGCTATCGCGCCGACCGCGGGTACGCGCTGGAGGTGATCGCGGCCGCGGCCGAGGCCGGCGCGGACACCGTCGCGCTGTGTGACACCAACGGCGGCACGCTGCCGGATGACGTGGCCAGGATCGTCGCCGATGTGATCGGCGAATTCGGCCGCTGGCCCGGCACCTCGGTCGGGGTGCACTTCCACAACGACACCGCGTGCGCGGTGGCCAACTCGGTCGTCGCGGTCGGGGCTGGCAGCGTGCACGTGCAGGGCGCCGCCAACGGGTACGGCGAGCGCTGCGGCAACGCCGACCTGTTCTCGATCATCGCCTCGCTCGAGCTCAAGCGCGGCTACTCGCTGCTGCCCGAGGGCGGGCTTGCCGCGCTGGCTACCACCGCGCGCACCATCGCCGAGGTGGCGAACCTGCCGTTCGAGGCGCGCCAGCCCTACGTCGGCTCGTCGGCGTTCGCGACTAAGGCCGGGCTGCACGCCTCGGCGATCGCCCGGCGCCCGGACGCGTACTCGCACGTGTCGCCTGCGGCCGTCGGCAACAAGGCGCAGGTCCTGGTCAGAGAGCTCGCCGGGCGCAGCAACGTGCTGGCGAAGGCGGCCGAGCTCGGGCTCGACCTGTCGGCGGACCCCGGCCTGGCCGGCCGGGTGCTGGAGCAGGTGAAGGAGGCCGAGCACCGCGGCTACGCGTTCGAGGCCGCCGATGCCTCGTTCGAACTGCTGGTGCGCCGCAGCGCGGGCGTACTGCCCGCCTGGTTCGAGCTCGAGGGCTACCGCGTCGTGGTGGAGCGCGACGGCTCGGACGACCGTAGCGAGGCGATCGTCCGGCTGCGGCTCGGGTCCGGTCGCGTCGTCGCGGTGGGCGAGGGCGTCGGGCCGGTGCACGCGCTGGACCAGGCGCTGCGCCGCGCGCTGTCGGAGGTCTATCCCGAGCTGTCGGGCATCCACCTGGTCGACTACAAGGTGCGCATCCTGGACGGCCGGGCTGCTACCAGCGCGGTTACCAGAGTGATGCTGACTTCCGCCGACGCCGGCGGCGAGTGGACTACCGTCGGAGTGTCTGACGACATCGTGACCGCCTCGTGGGAGGCGCTCACCGATGGCGTGGCGTATGGCTTGCTGCGGGCTGGCGCAGAGCCGCTCGCGGACCAGATCTCGGAGGCTGTCTGATGTCGCACCACGTCCACCCATCGAACCTGCCCCGGCCGCGATCGGGCCCGCTGACGACCGGTCCGTCCCGCGCGGCCGCCCGGGCGATGCTGCGCGCCGTCGGGCTGTCGGAAGAGGACCTGGAGCGGCCGCAGGTCGGGGTCGCCTCGTCCTGGAACGAGGTGACGCCCTGCAACGTGCACCTGAACGGGCTCGCGTCGGCGGCCAAGGAAGGCGTCCGGCAGGCGGGCGCGGTACCGCTGGAGTTCGGCACCATCGCGGTGTCCGACGGCATCTCGATGGGCAGCGAGGGCATGAAAGCCTCGCTGGTGTCCCGTGAGGTCATCGCCGACTCGGTCGAGCTCATGGTGCAGGCCGAGCAGTTCGACGCGCTGGTCACGATCGCCGGCTGCGACAAGTCGCTGCCCGGCATGCTGATGGCGTGCGGTCGGCTCGACATCCCGTCGATCTTCCTCTACGGCGGGACGATCCTGCCCGGCTACGTGCACGGCAAGCCGATCACCATCCAGGACGTGTTCGAGGCGGTGGGCGAGCACGCGGCCGGCACCATGACGGACGCCGAACTGCTGGCGGTAGAGCGGGCCGCCTGCCCCGGCGCAGGCTCGTGCGCGGGCATGTACACCGCCAACACCATGTCGATGTGCGCCGAGGCGCTCGGCATGACGCTGCCGGGTGAGGCGTCGGCGCCGGCGGTGTCCGCCGAGCGGATCGACCTGGCGCGGCGCACCGGCGTGGAGGTGGTGGCGGCGCTCGCCGCTGGGCTGCGGCCCTCGCAGATCATGACCAGGGCGGCGTTCCTCAACGCGGCCACGGTCGTGATGGCCACCGCCGGGTCGACCAACGCGGTGCTGCACCTGCTGGCCATCGCCCACGAGCTAGGTGTCGAGCTGTCCCTGGACGACTTCGACGAGGCGAGCCGGCGCACGCCCGTGATCGCCTCAGTGCGGCCGTCCGGGCTCTATGTGATGAGCGAGCTGGACCAGGTCGGCGGCGTTCCGGTGATCCTGCGCGAGCTGCTCTCCGCCGGGCTCATCGACGGCTCGGCGCTGACCGTCAACGGCAAAACCATCGGCGAGAATGTCGCCGACGCGTTCGAGCCGGACGGCAACGTTGTGCGGCCGGTCAAGGATCCGTTCAAGTCCGACGGCGGGCTGGCGGTGCTGCGCGGCTCGCTCGCCCCGAACGGCGCCGTGGTGAAGACGCCGGGCATCGAGACGCTGCGGTTCGAGGGCCGCGCGCGCGTCTTCGAGCGGGAAGAGGACTGCTTCGCGGCGGTCACCGCCGGCCGGGTCAGCAAAGGCGACGCGCTGGTGATCCGGTACGAAGGGCCCAAGGGCGGACCCGGCATGCGGGAGATGCTCGCCGTCACCGCGGCAATCAAGGGCGCAGGCCTGGGCAAGGACGTGATGCTGCTGACCGACGGGCGGTTCTCGGGCGCGACATTCGGCGCGTGCGTCGGGCACGTGGCTCCGGAGGCGTGGGACGGCGGGCCGATCGCGCTGATCGCGGACGGCGACCCGATCACGCTCGACGTCGTGGAGCGGCGGCTCGAGCTGGGCGTGGACGAGGCTGAGCTGGATCGCCGCCGCGCCGCCTGGCAGCGACCGGCACCGAACTACACCACTGGCGCGATCGCTAAGTACGCGGCGCTGGTCTCCGGTGCCGACACGGGCGCGGTCTGCACGGTTCCCGGCACCCGGTAGCGCCGCTCCCTGCACGGTCGGGCGGGCCTGGCCTGGCTGGTCCCGGATCCGTACCGGACCAGCCGGCGGTGCCTGACGGGCTAGCCTCAGACGAAGATCCGGCGGGTCACGACCCCGTGCGCGACGTCATGGCCGCGCCAGAGGGCGAACGTGCCGCCGACGGGCAGGCAGTCGGCGGGCCGGGGTCCGAACGCGACGATCGTCGCCACCGCGCGGGCGCGATGGGCTGGATTGGCGCCGCGCGCATCCCAGTCGGCAACCACCGCGCTGAACAGGCGTGGCGGGCTGCCGTCGCGCTCGGTGCTGGCTCGGATGATGCCATGCCAGTCCGGACCCGGCACGATCGCGGGCAGGTTCCCGTCCGGCGGCGGGATCGTGATGACTGCCTCGAACGTATAGCGCCGCGGGCCGACTGCGCGGTCGGCGCGCAACGGGTGCGGTCGCGACCTCGAGCTGAGCCGCCTGGGAACGGTCCGCCCGCGCCCGGCCCGCCTGGCCTGTCCGGTCTGTCCGGCCCGACGAGCCCGCCCGGCGCGCACTGCGCGCGCGGCCACTGAGACGACCAGTGCGCCGCACGTGACAGCCCAGGCGGCTGCCGCGGGCCAGACCGCGACGGTGCCGATCCGGTGCAGAAACGTCAGCCCGGTCGCCGCTCCGAGCTGC
>JBAUAR010000091.1:0-4514 GCA_049675875.1 Streptosporangiaceae bacterium | reverse complement strand
GTCGGACCGCTGCTCGTCGGTGTCCTTCGGCAGCCGGTACGCGGCGGCCACGGCACCGAACGCCGCACCGTCGGTAGCAATCAGGTCAGCGGACACCGCACGCAGCCGGTCGGCTTCGGCGGCGATCATGCGGATGCTGTCCGCGTGCTCGGCGTACCGGGGGCCCTCGGTGTACCGGGCCGTCATCCCGAGTAGCGCCGCCGCCTGCGCGGCGTGCAGCGCGGCCGTGGCCCCCCCGCCTGGCACCGGCGCGCGCGCGGCGAGCTTGTCCAGGAAGCTGTCAATGGTCTCGTCGCGCAACTCCGGCTCCTTCGGTGTCCGGGTGCCGTGCAGAGGCAGGTTACCGTCGTCCTCGTCATAGTGCCGCGGCGAGGACCGGCCGTGCCACGATGACGATGAGGCCGCAGGACATCGCTTCGTCCGGCCGCGGGGCGGATATCTGCGTAATATGCATTAACCGGCCGTTACTGGTTCGTACTGGGCCGTCGACCGAGAGAAAGCTACCGGTGGCCAACCGCGAGGAGCACGCGAATCAGCTTTTGAACCGAGGCGGGTTGTCGCGGTCAGCTCGGTACGCGCGACCCGTGCTGGCCGGTCTGCTGCTGCTGGTCGCCCTCGCCGGAGTCCGGGCAGCGGCGCCAGCGGTCGCCGGTACCGGGCCGTGGCAGAAAGACGCCTTGCCGCTGGCCGGCGCTCTGGAGCTCGTGCTGGCCGTGCTGCTCGGCGCCCTGTGGCTCACCGCCCGGCGCCGCCCCAGGCCCGGCTACCCGGCTGCGGTGCTGCGGGCCGGCCTGCTGCGGGCGATGGGGCTCGGGATGGCCGGGGTCGCCGTGCTGGCCGGGATCAGCCTGCTGCATCTGCGCCCTGGCCACCGCGCCCGGCCGGGGGTTCCGGGTAGGGCTCAGTCGCGCGGGCCGCGGGTCGTCAAGGGTGCCGCAGCGCACAACGCTGCGAGCCTGACCTACATCCTCTACGGCCTGCTGGCGCTGCTCCTGCTCGGCGCCATCGTCGCCTGTGTACTGGTCATTCTGCGACGAGTGCCGGCCGGATCAGCAGGGGACCTGCTCGTGCTGCCCGATAATGACGAAGCGAGCATGCGCGACGCCATCGAGTCAGGCCGGCGTGCGCTGCGGTCATTCGACGACGCGCAAGCTGCGATCATCGCCTGTTACGTCGCGATGGAAGCGAGTCTGGCCAGCGCGGGCACCACCCGGAACGCCGCCGAGACGCCGGATGAACTTCTCGCCAGGGCCGTTGGATCCGGGCTGCTGCAGGGCAGCGCGGCCGGCCGGCTGACCGCGCTGTTCTATGAGGCCAGGTACTCATCGCATGCACTGCCGGCCACCGCCAGGGATGAGGCAGTCCGGGCCCTGGACGATATCTCGGCCCAGCTGGCACGCCGGGACGAAAGCAGCAGGCTGTCCGGCACATCCGGTCAGGGAGCAGCACCGTGACGGGCCGATCGGCTGGCCGGCCCGGCGACCACCCGGCTGTGAATGCGGACGGCTGGCGCGGCTGCGTGCCAGAGCTGGTGATTACCGCCGTGCTGATCCTGGTGACCAGCACCGTGGTGTACGGCTACGCCGGGGCCGGCGCTGCCGTGCTCACACTGGTCACCTGGGCAGTGGTGCTGCTCGTGCTGCTGCGCGGGCTCGTGACTGCTGCCGCTGCTCCGCTGCTACCGGAGCAGACGGGGCGGTCCAGCGGCCGCAGCAGCTTCACCGGGATCTGGCGGAAACGGGGCATCCTGGCTAACGCCACGGCCAGCATGGTGAGCTACGACGCCGAGTTGCGTCCGACGCTGCAGCACCTGCTCGCGGCCCGGCTGGCCGAGCGGCACAACGTCAATTTCTACCAGGATCCGTCCGCGGCCCGGCGGCTGCTGCTGCCCGGCACCGTTGACGGCTCGACCCGCGGCGGGCGCGACGGTCAGCTCTGGTACTGGCTTGATCCGTCCCGTCCGGCTGAGACGAGGCAGCAGGTACGGGGCATCCCGCCGCGAACGCTGGCCGCCGTCATCGATCGACTGGAGCGACTGTGACCGAACTGACCCTGACCCCTGGCCAGGCGACCGAGCGCTGCGCTGCCGTGCTCGACGAGATCGAGCGCGCGGTCGTCGGGCACCGGCGCAGCCTGGAACTGGTCCTCATGGGCATCCTGTCCGGCGGGCACGTGCTGCTTGAGGACCTGCCTGGCCTCGGCAAGACACTCATCGCGCGATCCTTCGCCACGGCACTCGGACTGGAGTTCGCCAGGATCCAGTTCACGCCTGACCTGCTGCCGTCCGACGTTGTCGGCGCGCCGCTGTACGACCAGCGGACCGGGGAGATGGTCTTCCGGCCAGGCCCGGTCTTCACCCAGCTTCTGCTGGCAGATGAGATCAACCGGACGCCGCCGAAGACCCAGGCGGCGCTGCTGGAGGCCATGGGCGAGGGCCAGGTCAGCATGGACGGCGTGACGCGCCGGCTGCCGCAGCCGTTCGTGGTACTGGCGACCGACAACCCGATCGAGTACGAGGGCACCTATGAGCTGCCCGAAGCCCAGCTCGACCGGTTCCTCATGCGGTTGCGGCTTGGCTACCTCACCAGCGGCGAGGAGGTGATCATGCTGCAGCGGCGCATCGACAGACGGCGGGAGGCGGCGCAGCTCGAGGCTGTCACCAGCGCGGCCGAGGTCCTCGGCATGCGGGAGTCGATCGAGCAGGTCGAAATCGCGCCCGACCTGGTGGACTACGTGGTCGCTATCGTGCGGGCGACGCGCGCGCACGCGCAGATCCAGGTCGGTGCCAGCCCGCGCGGCGGACTGGCCCTGACCCAGCTGGCCAGGGCCCAGGCGCTCGTGCGCGGGCGTGACTTTGTCATCCCGGATGACATCAAGAGCATCGCGGTGCCAGCGCTCGCGCACCGGATCACGCTGCGACCTGAGCTATGGGTGCGCCAGGTCAAGTCGGACGACGTCGTCGCGGACCTGCTCAACGGTGTTCCGACACCGCAGACCAATCCGGCGGGAAGCGTTGCCTGATCAGAACCGGGGGACCCGGTTCCGACAGCTCGCTGTCCACTGGGGCCCGTCGGCGCACGCCCGCAGGTTGCTGACTCTCGCCCTCACCGGGCTGGTGCTGGCGGTGGCCACGGGCCGGCCGGAGTTCGCGGGACTCGCCGCCCCCGCGGTGCTGCTGCTGGCGACGATCCGACCGAGCCGTCCTGCGCAGCTAGGTGTCCGGGTCTCGCTCGCCGTCTCCCAGTTCGTCGAAGGCACCGAGTCCGCGCTGATCGTCGAGGTAGCGGCCCCGGCCGAGTTCGCGGCCGATCTCAGGATCGAGCCAGGCGACGGCATCGCCGCTGGGCCGCCGGTCACCATCCAACGAAACGGACACCGGACCGCACGCCTGCCTTTCACGCCCCAGCGCTGGGGCAGTCGGCAGGTCGGCCTGCTCCTGGTCACCTTGCGTGACCCATACCGGCTGACCGAAGGAGACGTCGCCGTGGCGCTGCCCCGGGTCGACTGCAAGCCGTTGCCGGCGCAGCTCGCCGGCAGCGTCGTGCTGAGCAGACTGCCGAGCCGGCTCGGCGAGCACGCGGCCAGGGCAGCCGGTGACGGATCGGAGTTCGCTGGCGTCCGGGAGTTCGTGCCCGGAGACCGGCAGCGGCGGATCAACTGGCCAGCGACCACCAGACGCGGAACGCTGCACCTCAGCACTTTCGCGTCCGAACGAACCCAGAACACCGTCGTCATCGCGGATGCGACCGCCGATGTCGGCGAGCCAGGGTCAAGCTCGCTTGATCTGGTGCTGCGGGGTGCCTCGGGCGCCATAACGCGCTACCTGGCGCAGCGAGACCGAGTCGGCCTCATCATCGCTGGCAGCCGGCTGACCTGGATCGGGCCCGGTCAGGGCCAGCGCCACTTCCACCGCCTCATCGACCTGCTCGTCTCCAGCCCGCTCGGCTGGGAGCCGACCGCGTCGCTCAGCCGGCTGCCCCGAGCAGCGCTGCCGCCCGGCGCGCTGATCATCGTCTTCAGCCCGCTGCTCGACACACGCCTCATCGAAGCGGTGCGCGACCTGCGCGAACGCGGATTCAGCGTGCTAGTCGTCGACGTGCTGAACACCGAGCCGCCGCACGACCGGAGCACGCTCTCGGTACTAGCCGGACGGATGTGGCGGCTCGAGCAACAGGCAATCCGGTTCTCGCTCACGCAGATCGGCGTGCCAGTCGTGCACTGGAACGGGACAAGCAGCCTGGACGAGCCCCTCGCGCCCTACACGCGCCGGGTCATGGTGGTGCGCCGGTGACCGGCGCGACGCGGCCAGCCACGCGAGGTTATTCGCGGGTGCGCACGCTCGCCGTGATCTGCGTGCTGACCGCTGCACTGATCAGCTGGGCCGCCCTCCCTGGCCGGCCGCCGCCGTCGCGGGGATGATCCTGCTGGAACTGGTGCTGCACGGCTGGGAGTTGGCTGTCGCCACCGGCCAGGACTACCGCACCACCACCGATGTGGACACCGCGGTGCTCGGC
>JBAUAR010000090.1:0-4846 GCA_049675875.1 Streptosporangiaceae bacterium | reverse complement strand
GAGCCGGTCCGCTGCATGGCCGCGGCGCCAGCCGGGCCGAGATCTGCGTGGTGGCCTGCGCGGAGGCGTGGCGCGGTGACGGCGAGATCGTCGCCAGCCCGATGGGGCTAGTCCCGACCGCGGGCGCCAGGCTGGCCCGCGCCACGTTCGAGCCTGATCTGCTGCTGACGGACGGCGAGGCCAGCTTCGTCGCGGGCACGTGGGCGCTCGGCCAGCCGGCTTCCGGGCCGGTCGAGGGCTGGATCCCGTTCCGGTCGGTCTTCGACGTGGTGTGGGCCGGCCGTCGGCACGTGATGATGAGCCCGGCCCAGATCGACCGGTACGGCAACGCCAACATCTCCGCGATCGGTGACCACGCACGGCCGACCCGGCAGCTGCTGGGCGTGCGGGGCGCGCCGGGCAATACCGTGAACCACCCGACCAGCTACTGGGTACCGCGACACCTGCCCCGGGTGTTCGTGCCGCGGGTCGATATGGTTTCCGGCGTCGGCTACGACCGCGCCCGCGCCGCTGGCCCGGCCGCCGCAGCGTTCCTCGACCTGCGCCGAGTGGTCACCAACCTGGCCGTGCTGGACTTCGGCGGCCCTGACCACGGCATGCGGCTGGTGTCGGTGCACCCGGGCGTCACGGTGGAGGAGGTGGTCGGCGCGACAGGGTTCGAGCTCGCGATCGACGGCGCGGTGCCGCAGACCCGGCTGCCTACCCAGGCCGAGCTGCGGCTGATCCGCGAGGTCATCGACCCGGCCGGGCTGTGCGACGGCGAGGTGCGCGGGTGAGCGAGCCGTCGGAGCCGGGCGGCGGAGGTCCGGTCAGCGGACGTCTGGGCGGCGAAGGTCTGAGCGCAGGCGCGCAGACGCCGCACCCGGCCTTGCGGACGGCGATCTGCGAGCTGTTCGGCGTGGACTACCCGATCGTGCAGACCGGCATGGGCTGGGTGTCGACACCGGAACTGACCGCCGCGACCGCGAACGCCGGCGCCCTCGGCATCCTGGCCGCCGGCACGCTGACACTGCCCGCGACCGACGCCGCGATCGCCCGCACGCGCGAGCTCACCGGCAGGCCATTCGGGGTCAACCTGCGCGGTGACGCTCCGGACGTGGCCGACCGCGCCAGGCTGCTGGTCAAGCACGGCGTGCGGGTCGCATCGTTCGCGCTGGCGCCGGACGAGCGGGTCATCCGCTCGCTGCGGGACGACGGCCTGGTGGTTGTGCCGACGGTCGGCGCGCGGCGGCACGCCGAGAAGGTTACGGCCTGGGGCGTCGACGCGGTCATCGCCCAGGGCTCGGAGGGCGGCGGCCACACCGGCGCCGTGCCCACGTCGATCCTGCTGTCGCAGGTCGTCGACGCGGTCGATGTGCCGGTTATCGCAGCCGGCGGTTTCAGCGACGGCCGGGGCCTGGTCGCCGCGCTCAGTTATGGCGCGGCGGGCATCGCGATGGGCACCCGGTTCCTGCTCACTAGTGACAGCCCGGTGCCAGACTCGGTGAAGGCCGAGTATCTGCGGCGGACCGTGACCGACACCGTGGTCACCAGTGTGCTGGACGGCGTGCCGCAGCGCGTGCTGCGCACCGACCTTGTCGAGCAGCTGCTGGGTGGCGGCCGCGTGGCCAGGCTGCGTCGTTCGGCCGGGAACGCGGTCGCGTTCCGCCGGATGTCCGGCGCGTCGTGGCGCGACATCGTCACCGAGGGGCTCGCGTTGAAGCGCAGCCACGAGCTCGGCTGGACGCAAGTGATCATGGCGGCCAACACGCCGATGATGCTCCGGGCCAGTATGGTCGACGGTCGGACCGACCTCGGCACGCTGGCGAGCGGTCAGGTTGTCGGCGTGATCGACGACCTGCCCAGCTGCGCCGAACTGGTCGAGCGGATCGTCGCGCAGGCCAGCGCGGTACTCGGTCGGCTCGCCGCGCCGCCGGCCGCATCGTCGTGATCACGAGTACGTTCCCGTGCAATGAGCTGGGAGAGTCGGCGCCGAACGCGGAGTCTTCGCGATCATCCGCGATGACTGACTGGTGCAGTGCGACGATGAGGACGAAACCGACCCAGGGGGCTTGCTGACGATGGCTGACACCGGGACCGGGCCGCCGCCGCGGGGGGTTACGGGGGGTCGTCCCGCCGGGCCAGCACCGCGGCCGCATCCGAGCCACGGCCTGCTAACCGGGCGCACCGTTCTGATCACCGCAGCTGCGGGCACCGGCATTGGCTTCGCGACGGCCCGCCGCTGCGCGGAGGAGGGTGCGCGGCTGGTCATCAGCGACCGGCACGAGCGCCGGCTCGGCGAGGCGGCGGAGCGGCTGGCCGAGATCGGCGGCGAGCGGCCGCTGTCCGTGGTGTGCGACGTGACATCGGAAGAGCAGGTGCAGCGGCTGTTCGACACCGCGGTCGGCGAGTACGGCCAGCTGGATGTCGCGGTCAACAACGCCGGCCTCGGCGGAGAAGCGCCGCTGGTCGACATGACCGACGAACAGTGGAGCACCGTCCTGGACGTGACCCTCACTGGGACGTTCCGCTGCACCCGGGCCGCGCTGCGGCACATGATCCCGCGCGGCAGCGGCGTGGTGGTCAACAACGCGTCGGTGCTCGGCTGGCGGGCGCAAGCCGGTCAGGCGCACTACGCGGCGGCCAAGGCGGGAGTGATGGCGCTCACCCGGTGCGCGGCGATCGAGGCCGCCCCGGCGGGAATACGAGTCAATGCCGTGTCGCCGAGCATCGCGATGCATCCGCACCTGTCAAAGGTGCTCAGCGAGGAGCTCCTCGAGGAGCTGGCGGCGCGCGAGGCGTTCGGCCGCGCCGCGGAGCCGTGGGAGGTCGCCGACGTCATCGTGTTCCTCGCCAGTGACTACTCGTCGTATCTGACCGGTGAGGTTGTCTCAGTCTCCAGCCAGCACCCGTGACGGAGGGGCGCATGATCACCAGCAGCCGGGCGGAGGGCGTGGCCGAGGTCGTGGTCGATCACCCGCCGGTGAACGCGCTGCCGGTGGCGGGCTGGTTTGAGCTGGCCGAGATCATCCAGTCGGCCGGCGCCGACCCGCACGTCCGGGTCGTCGTGCTGCGCGCCGAGGGCCGCGGGTTCAGCGCCGGCGTCGATATCAAGGAGATCCAGGAGGACGCCGGCTTCACCGCGCTGGTCGGCGCGAACCGGGGCTGCTTCGCCGCGTTCGCGGCCGTATACGAGTGCGCGGTGCCGGTGATCGCCGCGGTGCATGGCTTCTGCCTGGGCGGGGGTATCGGGCTGGTCGGCAACGCGGACGTGATCGTCGCGAGCGAGGACGCCATATTTGGCCTGCCCGAGGTCGACCGCGGCGCGCTCGGCGCGGCAACCCATCTGTCACGCCTGGTCCCGCAGCACAAGGCCAGGGCGATGATGTACACCTCGGCGACCGCGACGGCGGCCGAGCTGCACGCCTTTGGGTCGGTGCTGCGCGTGGTGCCGCGCGCGCAGCTGCGCGCCGCGGCGCTGGAGGTCGCGGCCCAGATCGCGGCCAAGGACCCGATGGTCATCCGGCTGGCCAAGGAGGCCTTCAACGGCATCGACCCGTGGGACGTCAAGCGCAGCTACCGGTACGAGCAGGGTTACACGTTCGAGCTGAACCTCTCCGGAGTGTCCGGTCGGCTGCGCGAGTCGTTCGGCCAGGACCAGCCCGCTGCCGATCAGCCCGGTGCCGATCAGCCCGGTGCCGATCAGCCCGGTGCCGATCGGCTCGGCCGGGATCGGCTCGCCAAGGATCGACCCGGCCTGGATCACCAAGCCGGATCCAACGCGGCTAACGAAGCGGAGTGAGCCTCATGGCCGAAGACGTCGTCCGGTACGCGGTCGAGGGCCCCATCGCCAGGGTCACCATGAACCGGCCGGAGTACGGCAACGCGCAGAATTCGGCCATGACGTACGCGCTCGACGACGCGTTTTACCGGGCCGCGGCCGACGACCAGGTCGCGGTGATCGTGCTCGCCGGGGCAGGCAAGCACTTCTCCGCCGGGCATGACATCGGCACACCCGGCCGGGACATCGACCGGTCCTTCGACCGCCGCGCCGGGCTGTGGTGGGACCACGTCGGCAAGCCCGGCGGGGCTAGCCGGTACGCCCGCGAGCAGGAGGTCTATCTCGGCATGTGCCGGCGCTGGCGCGAGCTGCCGAAGCCGATGATCGCGCAGGTGCACGGCGCGTGCATCGCCGGCGGGCTGATGCTCGCCTGGGTGTGCGACCTCATCGTCGCCGCCGAGGACGCGTTTTTCGCCGACCCGGTGGTGCGGATGGGGATTCCGGGTGTGGAGTACTTCGCCCACCCATGGGTGATGGGACCGCGGCACGCCAAGGAGTTCCTGTTCCTCGGCGAGCGGATCGGCGCGACGCGGGCCTACGAGCTCGGCATGATCAACCGCGTGGTGCCGCGGGATGACCTGGCGGCGGAGGTCACCACACTGGCCACCAAGATCAGCTCAATGCCCCGGCTGGGACTCGCGCTCACGAAGAAGGCCGTCAACCAGGCGGAGGACGCCATGGGTCTGCAGGTCGGAATGGACTCGGTGTTCGGCCTGCACCACCTCGCACACGCGCATAACGCGGAGGTCGGAGCAGACGCGCTAGCCGGCCACGACGCCCGGTCCATTCGGGACGCGCGCCAGCGGGACGAACAGAACGAACAGAACGAACAGAACGAACGGGACGAGCAGCCGGGGGAGCGGTGAGTCAGACACGATTGCGGTCGTCATGGCTGCCGGTCTGGTGTACCTCCAGCTGCACCAGACAGGCATTCACGGGCGCCGGTGGGCCGCTAACGCCGGGGCGTGCGCCGGGTTCGGCGGCGGTCGGCGCGATCGGGTGCGCCGGGCGCGCGGTCGGGTGCGC
>JBAUAR010000089.1:0-11322 GCA_049675875.1 Streptosporangiaceae bacterium | reverse complement strand
GGTCGAGCCCGGACAGCGGATGACCCTGGCCGTAGAACCTCGTCCGGGCCAGCAGCGTGATCATCGGCTTGGTGAACAGGAACACCACCACGATGTCGACCAGCGTCGTCAGGCCGAGGGTGAACGCGAAGCCGCGGACGTCACCCTGGGACAGGATGTACAGCAGCAGCGCGGCCAGGAACGAGACGGTGTCCGAGACAAGGATGGTGCGCCTCGCCCGGCCCCAGCCGCGCTCCACCGCCGCCCGAAGCGACCTGCCCTCTCTGACCTCGTCGCGCAATCGCTCGAAGAACACGATGAACGAGTCCGCGGTGATGCCAATCGCCACGATGAGTCCGGCGATGCCGGCCAGGCTCAGCGTGAAGCTGGCCTCCTTGGACAGCAGCACGACCGACAGGTACGACAGCAGAGCCGCGATCGCAAGGCTCAGGACCGACACGACGCCGAGCCCGCGGTAGTAGATGAACGAGTAGATCACCACGAGCAGCAGCCCGACCACCGCGGCGAACAGCCCCGCAGACAGCTGGTCGGAACCCAGCGACGGGGATACCGACGAGGTGTACAGGTTCTTGAACGACAGCGGGAGGCTGCCGTACTTCAGCACGTCGGCAAGCTGGGTGGCCTGGCTCTGGCTGAAGCCGGCGCTGCCGCCGGTGATCTGGAATGAGCTGGAGAACGCGCCAGTGACCTGCGGCGGCGTGCCCTGCAGGTCTCCATCGAGCACGATCGCCAGGAGGTCAAGCGGCGAGCTCGCCTGGCCGGTGCTGCTGTCGTAGTACTGGCTGAACATGGACGTGGACAGCGCGCCCAGCTTGCCGGCGGCGGGATTCCTGACAGTGACCGAAACGACCCAGCCGCCGGTGGTCAGGTCCTGAGCCTGCGCGCCGCTCAGGTCCTTGCCCTGCACCACCGCCTTGTCCATCGCGTACTTCACGCCATCCAGGCAGGCGATGGTCTGCGCGTTCGGGTTGTCCCACGCGTTCGGGTTGGCGCCGTAGAGTTGCGCCTTCCAGTTCTTGGCGTCGCAGTTGACCTTGTTGAACTGCTTCGTCGCCGCCGCGCTCAGCAGCGCCGCCTTGCCGGTGCCGTCAGCGGTGGTGGACAGCACCTGCGTGCCCGGCGTGCTCGCTGGCGTCGGCGTGGCCGCCGGGCTCGCGCTGGTCGACGGGCTCGCGCTGGGCGACGCGCTGGCCGACGCACCGACCTTCGTGGCCGCCGCGGCCTGACCGGATCCCGAGGACGGGGTCGGGCTTGGCGACGCCGACGCGCTCGGGCTGGGCGAAGCGGAGGGCGACGGTGACGATGACGTTGACGATGACGGAGTAGACGACGAGCTGTAGTTAGGCGCGGTCAGCAGGACCTGGCGGAAGCGCAGCAGCGCAGTCTCACCGACGAGCGTTGCGACCTTCTGAGCGCCGGCACCCGGCACGGACACGACGATCTCGTTAGTGCCCTGCGGCACCACCGTAGAGCCCGTCAGTCCAGTGGCCTCGACCCGGTTGGTAATGATCTGCACCGCTTTGGCCATCGCAGCGGCGCTCGGTGGCGGGCTGGTCTTCTGGCCTGGCTGCTTTGTCGTCACTGCCTGCAGGGTGACCGAGGTGCCGCTGGACAGGTCCAGCCCGCGGCCCACGAAAAAGCTCTTGTGCCAGTGCGAGGGGCTCACGATGTTCCCGCCGAGCACGCTGGCGAGCATCACGAGGATCAGCACCACCAGGGCGGCTAGATACCGCGCGGGGTGGGAGGTTGGGGTGCTTGGCGGAGCCACGAGTGTGCTGTCTCCCGCTGCGTCGGAGCGTGCTTACCGGCTGAAGTCGCTGGCTTCTTCTGACCTGTCCGAGGAGTCGTCGACGTCGGTGTGCAGCACGCCGTCGGGCTCGTCATCGGGCAGCACCTGACCAATCGCCTGGCGCAGCATCTTGATCTTCACGCCGGGCGCCACCTCGACCATGATGTTGCGGTCGTCGCTGTCGACCACGGTGCCGAAGATGCCGTGCACGGTGCGGATCTTCGCTCCGTTCACCACCTGGCGCTGAGTGCTCTGCGAATTTTGCTGCCGACGGCGCTGCGACCGGAACATGAAGAGCATGATCAGCGCGAACACCACGACGATCAGGATCAGCGAAGTGGCCGAAGAGCTGGATGACTTCGCTGCGGCAGCGAGTATGTGAGTCCCCATGGAGGGACATCCTTCCGGTTAGTTCTGCCTCGACGGCCGACACGCGGCCGGAGCCCGGCGGGTCCGGGCCCGAGGCAGCGCCGATTTCGGCGTTGACTTGGACCAACTGCCGCAGTGTAGCGGCGCGCGCGTGGCGCACCAACAGGCTACGGGGTATCCCGAGTGATTGTGACCAGGCTGCGACACCGCGTGACATTCCGTTGCAGGTCAGCGCACTGCGATTAGTCGAAAAGGGTGACTTCGGCGTCCTGCTCGGCGCGGCCCCAGCTGGTGCTGCGCGGCATCGGCAGGCCGAGGTGCTGCCAGGCCGCGGGTGTGGCGACCCGGCCACGCGGGGTGCGGGCAATCAGGCCCTCCCGGACCAGGAACGGCTCCGCCACGACCTCCACCGTCTCGGCCTCCTCGCCGACCGCAACCGCCAGCGTGGACAGCCCGACCGGCCCGCCGCCGAACCTGCTCACCAGCGCGGTCAGGACGGCCCGGTCGAGGCGGTCGAGCCCGCTCTCGTCCACCTCGTACAGCTCCAGCGCCGCTCGGGCGCAATCCCTGGTCACCACGCCGTCACCGCGGACCTCCGCGAAGTCCCGCACCCGCCGCAGCAGCCGGTTGGCGATCCGGGGCGTGCCCCTTGACCGGCCGGCGATCTCGTCGGCACCGTCTTCGCGCAACGGCACGCCGAGCAGCCCGGCCGACCGGCGGACGATGACGCCGAGCTCGGCGGGCTCGTAGAAGTCCAGGTGCGCGGTGAAACCGAACCGGTCGCGCAGCGCGGCCGGCAGCAGCCCCGCCCTGGTAGTGGCCCCCACCAGGGTGAACGGTGCGATCTCCAGCGGGATCGCGGTGGCTCCCGGGCCCTTTCCGACCACAACGTCGACCCGGAAGTCCTCCATGGCCAGGTACAGCATCTCCTCGGCCGGCCTGGCCACCCGGTGGATCTCGTCGATGAACACGACCTCGCCGTCGGCGAGGGTGGACAGGATCGCTGCGAGATCGCCGGCCCGCTCGATTGCGGGTCCGCTGGTAATCCGGAGCGGCGCACCTAGCTCGGTTGCGATGATCATGGCAAGGGTCGTCTTGCCGAGGCCAGGCGGGCCGGACAGCAGCACATGGTCCGCCGGCCGACCACGGCCCAGAGCGCCCTGCAGCAGCAGCGACAGCTGCTCGCACACCCGATCCTGCCCGACTACCTCGGTCAGTCGCTTCGGCCGCAGCGCGCCCTCGACCACTCTGTCGTCGGAGTCTGCGAGGGCGGATACGACCCGGTCGGGGTCCGCCATGCGGCCCGTCATGACCGGCCGAGCACCCGCAGCGCGGCGCGCAGCGCCACGGCTACCTCGACATCGGCGGCCCCGCCGCCGGCCGTGAGCTCGGTCGCCACAGCCGCGGTCGCCTGGTCGGCTTCCCTGCCACCCCAGCCGAGACTCACCAGCCCGGCTCGGACCTGGTCTTGCCACTGCGGCAGCACGGCGCCGACGTTGCCAGCCCCGCTGCCCGTCTCCAGGCCGGTCGCCGAGCCGAGCCGCCCGGCGAGCTCGAGCACGATGCGCTGCGCTCCCTTGCGCCCGATGCCGGGCACCGACATGAGCGCGACGAGGTCCTCGGTCGCCACCGCCCGGCGCAGCGCGTCGGGCGTCAGCACCGCCAGCATGGCCTGCGCCAGCCGGGGTCCCACCCCGCTCGCTGTCTGCAGCAGTTCGAAGACGGCGCGCTCGTCCTCGGTGGCGAACCCGTACAACGTCAGCGAGTCCTCCCTGACCACCAGCGACGTCGCGACCCTGGCCTGCTCGCCGGTCCGCAGGCCGGCCAGGGTGCCGGGCGTGCACTGCACGAACAGGCCGACGCCACCGACGTCGATGACCGCGCCATCGGGAGCGACGGCCGCTACTGAGCCGGCCAGGTGCGCGATCACCGGGCACCCCCCGTTGCGCTAGTCCGGGGCAACGAACCCCCGAGACCCGCGGCGAGCTCGACCGCGGCGGCCAGCCGCCGCTGCGCTGTCCCCCGCCAGAGATGGCAGATCGCGAGGGCCAGCGCGTCCGCGCAGTCGGCCGGGCGTGGCGGGTCGGTGAGCCGCAGCAGCCGCGAGACCATGGCTGTGACCTGCTGCTTGCCTGCCGTGCCGGTCCCGGTTACGGCGGCCTTTACCTCGCTCGGGGTGTGCAGCGCCACCGGGACGCCGTGCCGCGCGGCGCACACAATGGCCACGGCGCCCGCCTGCGCGGTGCCCATCACCGTCCGCACGTTGTGCTGGCTGAACACGCGCTCCACCGCCACCGCGTCCGGCTGCAGCCGCGTCAGCCACTCCTCAAGCTCATTCTCGAGCGCGAGCAGCCGGGCGCCGATGTCGTCACCGGCAGGGGTCCGGATCACGCCAGTGCCAGCCAGCCGCAGCTGCCGCCCGGGCGCGCCGTCCACGGCCCCGATCCCGCAGCGGGTCAGGCCCGGATCGACGCCGAGCACGCGCATCTGCCACCATCCCGCCTGCCGGACCGCGAGGGCCAGGGCTGCGAACACCTGTTCGGCAACACTACCGGCCGTCCGGCCGGCGGGCGCGGCGGCGCGCCGGCCTGCGACACCGGGCCGGAGGAGCGCCGTTCCCTTACCAGCTGTCGAGGAGGAAGGCGGGGCGGAAGGCGGCATCCAGCGCATCGTCGGTGGCGTGATCGCCACCGGTTAGCAGGCCTGCGAGCCGCAGCGGTCCGGTGCCCGCGCCGCCGAACAGCGCGGCAAGGCCGCGGGCGCTCAGCCGGATCGGTTCTGTCGCCGTCCCGGCCGCGGGCTCGGCGTCGGCGTGCTGCAGGCTGCCGTGGCCGCCGGCCACCTCGAGCCGCCAGCGGCCGGCGTTGGCGAGCCGCACCGGGTCGGCGATCTCGACCAGGACTGACGGCGTCACGGCGGCCGGGAAGCCGCGGCCCGCGATCGCCGCCGGGGCGTCGACGATCCGCAGCATCCACGCCGCTGACCGACAGGTCCGGGCGTCGGGCTCCCGGGTCAGCCACTGCACGGCGTCATCGGGCGGCAGGCACGCTCGCACCCGGTCGGCCATGGTGGCGTGCGAGGCAAGGATCTGCCAGAACGCGCGGGCGGTGGCGGCGGACGCGGCGAGCAGCTCTTCGACGGCGAGTTCGTCGGTCCCCCGCGCCCAGCGGTAACTCAGCAATCCGTCGTCGGCGAGGTAGACGAACTGATCGTCGTCAGCGAGCCAGTCACGAAGCTCCCGCGGGTCGCGAGTGTTCGGCCCGCAGTGCCGGAGCGCGGCGTGCACAAGACCCTCAACGGCCACCACGGCCGGGCCGTCATCCTGCGTGGCCCGGCGCAGCCCGGTGCCGCCGCCGGGCCCGGCTGTCGTGGCGGCCAGGTCGGGCTGCATCAGCGTGGCCAGTGACCTGGCCGGCACGACACACTCGTACCTGCCGCCAGCGATCTCCCAGCCGAAGCCGCGGTACAGCGACGCCGTGGCCGGATACAGGACCGACACCGGGTAGCCGCGGTCGGCGATGTCGGTCAGCAGCCTCGCCATCATGGCGGTGCCGACGCCGCGGCCGCGTTCTTCCGGAGCGACCTTGACACCGGCGACGCCGGCCATCGGCATCGACCGGCCGTGCCACCACTGCTGCATGACGTGATAGCGAGCGCTGCCGACAAGCCGGCCGCCGTCGAAGGCGCCGAGCGTCGCGCCCTCCTCGATACTGGCCAGGACACTATTGCCCCACGCCGCCCGGTTTTCGTCACTGACCGGCCCGAACGCGCGCCGACGCAGATCTAGTTCGGCCTCGATGTCGTCGGCGGCGTGCAGCAAGCGGAGCTGGATGCCGCTCAGCGTGTCACCCGAGCTTCTCCATGATCTCGTCCGACACGTTGTAATTTGTGAACACGTCCTGCACGTCGTCGGAGTCCTCGAGTGCCTCGATGAGCCGGAACACCTTCCGGGCGTTGTCCTCGTCCAGATCGATCTCAACTGAGGGCAGGAACGGGCGCTCCGCCGAGTCATAGTCGAGCCCAGCGTCCTGCAGCGCCGTGCGCACCGCGACCAGGTCACCGGGTTCGCTGATCACCTCGAACGACTCGCCCAGGTCATTGACCTCGTCCGCGCCGGATTCCAGCACTGCGGTGAGCACGTCGTCCTCGGTGACGCTGGCTGATTTCGGCACGATGACCACGCCGCGACGGCTGAACAGGTACGACACCGATCCGGGGTCGGCCATCGAGCCGCCGTTCCGGGTGAAAGCGACCCGGATGTCGGAGGCCGCCCGGTTCCGGTTATCGGTCAGCGCCTCCACCAGGACGGCAACTCCGCCGGGCGCGTAGCCCTCGTAGGTGATGGACTCGTAGGCCGCGCCGCCGGCCTCGAGCCCGCCACCGCGCCGGATCGCGCGGTCGATGTTCTCGTTCGGGACCGAGTTCTTCTTGGCTTTCTGGACCGCGTCGTACAGGGTCGGGTTGCCGGCCGGGTCCGGCCCGCCGCTGCGCGCCGCGACCTCGACGTTCTTGATCAGCTTGGCGAACAGCTTGCCGCGCCGGGCGTCGACCACCGCCTTCTTGTGCTTGGTGGTTGCCCACTTGGAGTGGCCGCTCATGCGTGGTCCCTCACCATGTCGACGAACATCTGGTGGATGCGCTGGTCCGGGGTGAGCTCGGGGTGAAACGACGTGGCCAGCGCCCGGCCCTGGCGAACGGCGACGATCCTACTCGTGCCGGGGTCGGTCGCGAGCACCTCAACACCCGAGCCGACGTCCTCGACCCACGGAGCGCGGATGAAGATCGCCCGGAACGGCGGGCCGTCCAGGCCGGTCACCTCCAGGTCGCGCTCGAAGGAGTCCACCTGGCGGCCGAACGCGTTGCGGCGGACGGTCATGTCGATGCCGCCGAGGGTCTGCTGACCGGACGCGGGGTCCGGCAATCGGTCGGCGAGCATGATCAGGCCGGCGCACGAGCCGAACACTGGCATGCCGCCAGAGATGCGCTTCCGCAGTTGCTCGGCCAGGCCGAAGATGTCGATGAGCTTCCACATCGTCGTCGACTCGCCACCGGGGATGATCAGTCCGTCGACCCGGTCGAGCTCGTCTGGCCGGCGCACCGCTTCGGGTTCGGCACCCGACTCGCGGAGCGCGCGCAGATGCTCAACCACGTCCCCCTGCAGCGCCAGCACGCCCACCGCCGGCCTGACCGGCGCCACGCGCGTGCTCGCGGCCGTCACCAGCCGCGACCGGCGTAGCGCTGTTCCGGCGCCAGCGTGTCGAGGTTGATGCCGACCATCGCCTCGCCAAGGCCGCGGGAGACCTTCGCGATCACGTCCGGGTCGTCGTGGAACGTGGTCGCCTTGACGATCGCCGCCGCCCTGGCCGCCGGGTCGCCCGACTTGAAGATGCCCGAGCCCACGAACACGCCCTCGGCACCGAGTTGCATCATCATCGCTGCGTCGGCCGGGGTGGCGATGCCACCCGCGGTGAACAGCACCACCGGCAGCTTGCCGGCTGCCGCGACGTCGGCCACCAGCTCATACGGTGCCTGCAGGTCCTTGGCGGCGGTGAACATCTCGTCGGCCGTCAGTGTCGACAGCCGACGGATCTCGGTGCGGATGGACCGCATGTGCCGGGTCGCCTCGACGACGTTGCCGGTACCGGCCTCGCCCTTGGACCTGATCATCGCCGCGCCCTCGGTGATCCGCCGCAGCGCCTCGCCGAGGTTGGTGGCACCGCACACGAAGGGCACCGTGAAGGCCCACTTGTCCACGTGATGCGCCTCGTCGGCCGGCGTCAGCACTTCCGACTCGTCGATGTAATCGACGCCGATGGCCTGCAGCACCTGGGCCTCGGCGAAGTGACCGATCCGGCACTTGGCCATCACCGGGATGGACACCGCGGCAATGATCGAGTCGATCATGTCCGGGTCGCTCATCCTAGCGACGCCGCCCTGGGCGCGGATGTCGGCCGGCACCCGCTCGAGTGCCATCACCGCGACCGCGCCGGCGTCCTCGGCGATCTTGGCCTGCTCAGGCGTGACGACGTCCATAATCACGCCGCCCTTGAGCATGTCGGCCATGCCGCGCTTGACCCGGCTTGTGCCCTTGACTGCTGTCGTCTCCGCACTGTCCGGGTGCTCGGAACCACTGGGTACATTCTGGATGGACACGACAAACCTCACTTGTTCCAGGTGACGGTGACTTCATCGTAAGCGGCCACAGCGAGCACCCGCGCGGCCCGGTCCGCTGCTGTCAGCGGCCCCGTCGTGCGCCCGCCACGGCGTAGCGCTTCCCCGGATCGCGCAAAAGCGCTATCGTTACCGCCCACGAATCATGGTAGCAATTGACACCCCGAGCGGCCAAGACGTGCGACCCAGTAGCGGCTTTCGCCGCGCCGGGCCCCCGCGCCGCTCGGATCTGCGCGCCGATCGGATCGGCGTCCGGGCGCGGTCAGCTGGTGAGGTGCGGGATGTCGGCCGTCGGGCCGCCCGGATCGCCAGTCGGCGCCAGCGAGTCGTCGATCTCGAAGAACTCGGGCTTGCGCGCGCTGCCGGCGAGCCGCAGCACGACCGCCAGCCACCGCTGCCGGGCTGTCACGGTGGCGGCCACCGCGTCGTTGTAGAACTTGCGGGCCAGGAACACCTGATGGGACGCGCTCTCCAGTTCGGCGAGCAGTTCCTCGGCACCCTCCCGGCCCGCCAGCAGGGTGCGGAAGTCGGGCTGGCTGAAAACCGCCCGCAGCGCCCTGGTCAGGTCGCTTTCCGGCATCTCCCGGCCATCCTGCGCGGACCGGGCATCGTGCGCGGCGCCGGCCAGCAGCACGCTGGTGGCGGGATCGAGCAGGCCGGACGAGGCGAGCTCGAGCGCGATGGAACTGCGCCGCACGAGCGCCGCGTCCAGCGCGAACCTGGCGGCCTCGACCCTGGCGTGCAGCCGGTCCAGCCGGCCCGCCCGCCAGGAGATGTAGACCCCGAGCATGGCCAGCAGGCCGACGATGACAAGGACGATCACCGCGGTCATAGCGCGACGGCCACCCGCCCGGCCGCCGGGGCGACGGCCTCATAGACCCGGACCACGTCGCGGGCGATCACCGACCAGTCCAGCTCGCGGACCGCGGCCGAGGCCGCGGCAGCGAGCGTCGCCCGGCGGGCCGGATCGTCGAGGAGCCGGGCGGCCGCGGCAGCGAGCCCTGCCGGGCTGCCAGTTTCAAACAGCTCACCGGCCTTGCCATCGCGTAGCACCTGGCGGAATGCGTCGATGTCGCTCGCCACAATCGGCGCGCCGGACGCCATGGCCTCGACCAGCACGTAGCCGAAGCTCTCGCCGCCGGTGTTCGGCGCGCAGAAGACGTCGACCGAGTGCAGCATCCGGACCCTGTCGTCGTCGCTCACCTCCCCGAGGAGCACCACCCGGTCCTGGCAGGCCGCCGGTACCTGGGAGAGCACGTCGTCGGGATCGCCACGGCCGGCGATCAGCAGCCGCAGCCCCGGCCGCTCCGCCGCCAGCAGCGTGAACGCCGCCAGCAGGATGTCCAGGCCCTTGCGCGGCTCGTCCATCCGGCCGAGGAAGCCGAGGGTGCCACCGGTGCCGGGGAAGCCGGGCAGCGGCTCCGCCTTCTCATACCGGCGCACGTTGACGCCATTGGGGATCAGCACGGCGTCGCCGCCCATGTGCTCCACGAGTGTGTTCCTGGCCGCCTCGGCGACCGCGATCCGGCCGCTGATCTTCTCCAGCGCGGAGGCGAGGATCGGCCCGGCGGCGTGCAGCGCGCGCGACCGCGGCAACGCGGCGTGCATGGTGGCGACGATGGGTCCGTCTGCGACCCAGCACGCCAGCAGCGACAGGCTCGGCGCGGCCGGCTCGTGCACGTGCAGCACGTCGAAGTTGCCGTCCTTGAGCCAGCGGCGGACGCGGCCAGCGGACAGGAAGCCGAACGACAGCCTGGCGACCGATCCGTTGTAGGGCACCGGCACCGCCCGGCCGGCCGGGACGACATACGGCGGCAGGACGGCGTCGTCGTCCGCGGGTGCAATCACGGAGACCTCGTGGCCGAGCTCCATCAGCGCCTCGGCCAGGCCGCTGACATGCTCCCGGACGCCGCCCGGCACCTCCCAGGCGTAGGGGCACACGATGCCGACCCTCATGACGTGCTCACATCGTCCCCTGCGTCGGCCACGCCGCTGGCGCCTAGCTGGCCATTCGCCGCGGCGCGGTCTCGGGCCGCGGCATGGCGCTGCGGGTCCAGGTCGGCGACGAATACCTTCTGCAACATCAGCCAGTCGTGCGGATGCTCCCTGATGCCCAGCTCGAAGAATCCGGCCAGATCCTGCATCATCGCGGCGACTTTCTGCGACCTGGTGGCCGCAGCCGGCTGCTCGATCTCGGCACCGATCTTCACCCCGCACCGGCCGTCGTCGGCGAACCACAGCACCACGGGCACGAGGGCGGCGCCAGTCTGCACCGCTAGCGCGGCAGGCCCGGCCATCATCTTGGCCCTCTCGCCAAAGAACTCCACCTCGATACCACTGCCCGTGACATCGCGGTCGCAGGGCAGGGCTACGCACTTTCCCGCCCGCAGTCGCTGTGCCAGTATCCCGAACGGCCGGGTGCCGCCGCTGGCAGGTAGCACTTCCATGCCCAAGCCCTCACGGAACGCGACGAACCGCTCGTAGACGGCCTCCGGCTTGAGCCGCTCCATTACGGTCGTGAACGACCCTGCCCCCCGCGCGACGAACCATGCTCCGGCCTGATCCCAGTTACCCATGTGCGGCAGGGCGACCACGACGCCGCGTCCGGTCGCGAGGATGTCGAAGATCGACTTTATCTGGTCGGCGGGATCGAGCAGACCGTTGACCAACCGGTCCATGGGCATGACCGGCAGCCGGAAGATCTCCAGCCAGTACCGGGCGTAGCGGCGCATGACCTCCCGCGACGCCGCGCGCAGCGTCTTGCCTTCGACATCAGGACCGAGCACCCGCACCAGGTTGGCTTCCAGCACCTGCACGCGGGGGCCCTCGCGGCGCCAGGCGATGTCGGCGGCGAACCGGAACGCGCGCTCCATCCACCGCTCGGGCAGCCGACACACCAGCCGCCAGCCCGCTCCGTAGCCGACATCGATCAGCCTGTCCTTCAGACCCGGCATCTCCCTATCCTCCGGGCGCGGCATTCCGCTGGTCCGCAG